>CACWRT010000138.1 GCA_902763365.1 uncultured Ruminococcus sp. | reverse complement strand
GTCATTGAGCCGCTTAAAAAGCCCGATACGCGGGCAGTGAAGCTTGAACGGCGAGTTCAGAGCGGATGCGAAGCGGAGCGATACCCGCGTTTAGGGTCCAGCGTCACGCTGGCGGCTCGCCGGTACTTATAAACTGTTGACTTTAGTCTGATAAACATATACAATGTAATTATCCTGAATTTTATTGCAGGGAGTAATTGTATAAAAAGGAGAATAGTCATGGCAGAGATCAGACCGTTTAAAGGATTAAGGTTCGAATGTGAGAAGGCAGGTAAAATCGAGGATCTTGTTTGTCCTCCCTACGATATCATAAGTGAAGAACAGAGATTGGCTTATCTCGAAAAGAACCAAAACAATATTATCAGACTTGAACTGCCGAAGGGTGACGACCCTTACGCAGAAGCAGGCAGAACGCTTGAGGATATGCTCAGCAAAGGTGTTCTCAGAACAGACGATAAGGACAGTATCTACGTATATGAAGAAACATTTACTGTAGACGGTATAACAAGAAGCTTCAAAGGATGTATAGTTCGTGTAAAGCTTGAGGAATTTTCAAAGGGCATAATTCTGCCTCATGAGGAGACTCTTTCCAAAGCAAAGGAAGACAGATTTAATCTAATGAAGGCCACAAACTGTAATTTCAGCCAGATATACTCTTTATTTAACGACCCCGAACATAGTATAACTAAGGCGCTTGATCGCTGTACAGCTTGTTCACCTCTCAGCGAACTTACAGACGGTGAGGGTGTGACCCACCGTTTATGGGCTGTTACCGACGATCAGGATATATCGGAGATATGCAGCGGTTTTGCCGACAAAAAGCTTTACATAGCAGACGGACACCACAGATATGAAACTGCACTGAACTACAGAAACTATTGCCGTGAAAACGGTACAGCCTGCGAAAGCAAGGATTATGTTATGATGATGCTTGTTGATATGGAGCATCCCGGACTTCTTGTTCTGCCTACACATCGTATAGTGAGAGATCTGGATTCATTTGATCCTGAGGCTATACTTGAAAAATGTGCAGAATATTTTGATATCACAGAGTTCAGCGGAAAAGATACTATTGAAAAAGTGCTCAGAAAAGAATATGACAACGGAAACAAGGCTTTTGCATTTTTCTGCGGCGGAGAGAAATATCACCTTCTCGTACTCAAAGATAAAACAGCGGTCAAAAAGCTCCTTCCGGATAAAAGCGACAGCTATTGCGGTCTGGATGTTTCTGTTCTTCACACACTTGTTCTTGAACGTATTTTTGGTATTGATGCAGAAAATATGGCAAGACAGATCAATCTTACATATGTAAAAAAATCTGAGGACGCACTTGAAAGTGTGGACAGTGGAAAAGCTCAGTGCGCATTTATTCTCAATCCCACCCGTGTGGAAGAGATCAGGGATGTTGCTGCTGCGGGAGAAAAAATGCCCCAGAAATCTACATATTTTTATCCCAAGCTCATTACGGGTCTTGTAATGAATAAATTCTGATATATTTTGTAAAATTTCAGAGTTATATTATGTTCAGACATTTTTACGCAGGTACTTCATACGGGTATAGAGTGGTAAAAATACGCTCCGTGATTCAGTGAAGTATTTGTCAGATCAAAGTATTGTAAGACATAATCGGGATCGGCGGCTCAACGGGCGGAACAACTCCACTCTCCACTCTTCACACTTCACACTTTGGAGATGATAGGATTTGTACAGTGAAACAAAAACCAAAAAAGACATTTCTGAAATAACGGAAGAAACAGTAGAATATGTAGGTATAGAAGAGGAGCTGCCTGACGAAAAACCCATCGAAAAGCTTATGAACAAAGATGAGAATAAGCGTATGAGGATATTGCCCGAAGGTTTTTCCACGGATATAAAAGCATCTGAAATAACCCCGGAAAAAGGTATGGGGCTTATTTATGAGATAGCTGAGGAATTGTATATAAAGGAAAAAACTGTTTCCGAGATAGAGGCGCTTGCTGCGCCGCCGTTTCGCAGGAATTTTGACAGCGATACAAAACAGCGGCTTGACAGAGCTGCATCAAGAAGAACGGGACGTATTCTGTCCGATGCGGGAACTGCCGCATATCAGCCTACATTTCTGCCCGAAGCGATTTACGAAGAGTCATCAAAACCTATGGAAACAAAGCAGGCGCTGCTTACGGAGCTGCTTTTGCTGATACCGTTTATAAACATAGCTGTGGCGGTTTTTGTAGCATCAGACAAATCGGCAAACAAGAGTCTGCGTTCCTTTTGCAGGGCTTTTCTGATAATAACTGGTGTTGTTATGATATTGCTGACAGGTGTATTGTTGGGGCTTATGGCAGGTCAATGACCCGATGAAAAAAAGCTGCTGTAAAACGTTTTGTGGCGTCTTACAGCAGCTTTTTAAATTACATTCTTTTTATTATTCTCAGAGTCTGCTCATATATCCTCCGGCAGTTACCCTTATCAATTTCACCGAAAAATTCTGTACGTCTTTTGCGGTACTTATCGGTGTTTTCAAAGTTTCTGTCTATTCCTTCCATCAGCTTGCGGCACAGCTCTTCTTTTTCAAAAAGCACCTCGCCGAAACCGTTTCTTGTGATCCCCTCGCCCTTATGTTCGGAGTTGATCGGAAGTCCCTGAGGGAAAAAGTACAGTACGGTTTTTCCCAGATATGCAAAACGATATTGCAGATCGGAATAATCCGTAATAAGAACGCTGGCGCGTGAAAGCAGAGCAGATTCGGTCTGTTCATTATACGGATAGACTTTTATATTGGGATCGTCGGGGAAAAGGGCAGCATATTTTTCTACTGATTCGGGCATGAGTACTGCAATCTTCCAGCCCGATTCCTTACACTTGGCTATCAGCTCTTTATCAGAAAGAACACCGTTATATGCCTTGAAAAAGGAGCTTTCCGTAAAACGATAATATCCCGAATTTTCGTATATGCGGAAAAGCTTTCTTTTGCCGGGGGCAAAAAGGATTATTTTTTCTCTTTTATCGCTTGCAGCGTCCAGAAGAGCGTTACCTGTAACCTTAATAAGATCTTCATTATAGTCATACACCGGAAGCAGAAGGTTTTCTTTTTCCTTTGGAGAAGCGCAGAATACCATCTGGGTATTATCACGCAGGCGGTTATTATACTGGGCTGTTTCATAGGTTATGAAATAGTTTTTTACCGAGAAAGTTCCCGCCTTTATCATATCCCTCAGATATATCCTGTCATTTTTGTCAAAACCAATGGCATCATAGGGATCGCAGTCTTCGGCAAAAAGAATATCAGCAGCAAGCGCAGTGATTTTTGCTTTTACAGAACCAATTTCGAGGATATTATCATAGTTGGTGTCTACGAGAAAATTATACTCGGGCGAATCCTTTCTTACGCAGATATAGGGAATGAAGTTATCTACAGGATGACGGAAGAAATATCTGAAAAGCAGACTTCCGTTATAGTTTATCCCATGATCCTCATAAAACAGTATGATCTTTTTATCTTTATTGGCTTTTATCATAGCCTTAGCTGAGTTGCGTATTTTACGATAGAAGAAACGCTCTCTGAGTCCCGATCTTTTTGTGATCTCATTCAGGAGTCTTGTTTCAGATATTGCAAGAAGACTGTCGGTTGCTGTTTTAATGACAATACTCTTGCTTTTTTTATCGTATGTCACGACCTTATCATTCATCAGCACATAAGAGCCTTTCATATCGTTATTCAGCTTTGAATGGATGGTGTTGAAAGAAAGGTTCATTCTGAATGAAAGTTTTTTGTATTTGAAGCTAAGAGTTGCAACGTCTATGCGGTTTTCTCTATTAAATGGAATAAAGAAGCGGAATGAATATCTTTTGAGGAATGCCTGACCGAAATATTTTTTCAGTGTATATACCTGACTTTTGATAACAGGCTTTTTTTCTCCGTTATATGAAAGATAAATTCCGAATTCATCCTCATCCATATATGAGCATCCGCTAAGTACAGCGTCAAAATACATTGCTTCCTTATCATAATTCAGTATTTTTATATCTGCGGTAAGATTTTTTGATCTTGACAGCAGCACCCCGTTTATATGAGATACAAATTCTCCCGTCAAAGGAAGCGCAACAATACGGTTTTCCGATACTCTGTATTTATTGACGACTGTTTCATTGGGTGGAACGATATCGACATCCGGACAAAGATTTTCATTTTTTCTTTTCATTCTTATAAGACGGAACGGCATTTCTTCATCAATGCCGCTGAGAGAACAGAGCCGTCTGTTGAGTATCACTGTGTCGTCGATATATGATAATGCAAGAGAACAGCTGTCAAAAAATTCCTTGACATGGCTGCCGATAAGAACTTTTTTATAATCGTCGTCTGCATTAAGTGCAAATTTTATTTCTATAAGATACATCATCATATACATTATGAAATCCGCATCGCCGCGGTTTTTCAGCATGGGTATGATGAATTCATTAACAGCCTTTGTATAGAAAGCGTTGGAATACTGAGGTTCATATCTTTTGATATCATATTCGCAGGGTGCGGATGATATATAACTGCATTTTTCGGAATAAACATAGTTATATGTTTTTTTCAGTGCATCAATAAGAAATTTCACGTCATAGTGAAAACGCATTGAAGAGTCAAATTTAAGCTTAGAAACAATTTTTCTGTTAAAAAAGTATGCTCCGGGAAAGAGTATAAACTTATCGGGTGTATCTCTCAGATTGACAGTACCGCTGACCATTCCGTCGATATATGGTTTACCCTCTGACTGATTATTTGAAGAGAGCCCGTAGAGTGGGGGAAAACCTCCCGGTCGTGATCTGTCCGGATCCTGATCACGTGAAAACGAGGACAGCATAGGACGAATACAGAATATCGGTACCCTTCCGCTGTGAAGAAGGTTGAATATAGTGTTCAAAGCACCTTTTGAGTAAGATCCGTAATTATCTATATATGATATATACCTGCCTGCGGAAAGAGCGGCGGCATAATTATAACCGTCAGCGACATTTTCACCTACAGCGTCTACAAAGAAAATATTATCGGGATGAAGAGCACTGTATTTTGCACAGATCTCGGTAGAAAGAACCGTACCGATGGTATCTATAAGTATCAGCTGAACATTCTGTCTGAAAAACTTTTCATCACCGATAACGGAAGATATTGCATTTTTTATATTAGTATCACTTCTGATAAGAAGGTTTACTGTAAAGAAAAATTTATTTGCCATGATATTCTCCTTAGCTTTCTGAAAAGATCATCTTTGGGAAAAATAAGTGAAACGGCTTTCGCTCAGCAAACTCATACAGCAGTCATCCTCAACTTCTGCACAAGTTTTCGCAATAACTCACTCTATTATATTACATTCCACCCCCTCTGTCAACCGGCTCGTTTTGGCGCCGGCGAGCCGCCGGACCCTAAACGCGGGTATCGCTACGCTTCGCATCCGCTCTGAACTCGCCGCTCAGGATTTACTGCCCGCGTATCAGGCTTCTTGA
>CACWRT010000137.1 GCA_902763365.1 uncultured Ruminococcus sp. | reverse complement strand
GTATCAGGCTTTTTGAGCGGCTCTTTTTGCAATAAAGTTTATATTGCCATAAAATTATTTAAGAGGTTATTACTTTGAGCCGTCATGGCTCTGAGCTCTGAGCTCTTAGCTCTTAGCTCTGAGCTGCGAAGCCCGGCGAGCCGCCGATCCCGTAACGCGGCGGTCGCTTTACTACGTTACGCTCTGGGCTCATCGCTGCAACTTTTATTAGTCGCGGTTGTTACTTTTGTAATCGACTGATAATATATGTTCCTCACCCTTATTTATAGCAGAATTTTATTATTTCTTCCGAAAATATTTTGAATTAAAACTGTGCTAACATGGGGGGTTTTATTTTCTGTATATCATATGCAAATACTCTGCCCCAATTTATTACACAAAATTTCCGCCAACCAATTACCTTAGGAACTTTTTGGCTGGCGGAAGTTTTTACTTTAGGATCCACATGAAAATATGATATATAAAAAGCAGAAAAAATATAATTTTGTGGGTCAAGGGGCTCGAGCCCCTTGCGAGGTGCAGGGCGAGGAGCCCTGCCGGAATCCGGAGGCAGAGCCTCTGGCCGTCGGAGACACAGATAACAAAACTCACCCATAAGAGCGCTGCTGAAAATGAACATTATTCATCAGCATCATATACGCTTGCGTTGTTTATGTCTATAACTGCGCCATCAGTATAATCGCCGTGACCGTTAAACTTTATGATAACATTATTTTTATTATCTTTGATATACGAGGAAGAAAGCTGTTCATAAAACGAAAGTTCTTTATTATTCCAGAACATTATCCTGTATGTGCAGCCTTCTGTATCCCTAGCATTAATATAGAATCTCATTTCATCAGTATACACATTTGCCTTAATATTCCTGCTGACCATATACTGTGTTCCGTTATCTTCTGATTTTACAGCTACATCTCTATCATGCAGAAGATCTGTTTTATCAACTGTAGTGTTATTTATGACACATTCAAGCTCAAGTTCTGTAAACTTTCTCTTTTTATCATATTCTGAAGGATAGGCATTAATATAAAATATATCTTCATCATCACTATTCGACGTTAGCTCCGTTTGTACATACGGAAAATACTGCGTCCAGTTATCATTATAGGATGAACTGTTTTTCCATACCGACTCATAGAAAAGTCTGCCGTCTGACTCTATAGTAAATATTCCTCCCTTATCTGCTTTAAATATATCTGTCCGTAAAGTACCTGTATAATATCCGTTTTCCTGCTTTTTCAGCCCGATCTCGCTGTCACCCATTTTAAAGCGCAGGATGTCATTTTTTCCTGCGGTTTTTGGTTTTATTGATATTCTTACATCAACCGTATTATCATCCGCGTGGAAATCTCCCTTTTCAAATTTGTAGTCGTAGATCAGACTTTGTGTATTTACTGTATAGAGTATATTATCAACCCTGTTTCCGATATATTCATTTCCTGAAGATATACGATCCTCAATATTTTTTTCCACTTCCGACAGCTTTTCTTCCATTTTTTCATCTTCTATAGCTGAGGTCTGTATCTGATACATCATAAATGCTGTTGATATCGTCCATATTACAAACCATGCCAATAACGCCGCTGTACTGAAAGCCGGCATGGTTTTTTTCATGGGTTTCCCATCCTTGAATGCTTTATTTATTTTTCTCTTATATATAAGATAATAAACTACCACAAGCATAAATATAACAAGCGTTATAATCCCTGTTATTGTTATAATATCCATATTATTTATCATAAGATCAACCTCCTAAATCTGAAAAGTTTCTTTGAATGAATTATAATAGCTTCTTGTAACATCCACTCTATCACCATTTTTCATTTTAAGTATAAACTTTCTTGAAAGTGTGGGAATAATCTCCGATATCATATTTTTCGATACAATTACTGAATTGCTTACTCGGATAAAATTTTTCGGGTCAAGCATATTCATCAGCTGATAAAGCCGTTCGGAAGTATTATATACATCATTTTCCGTATGCACCTCTACCGTATGTCCATAGCTTTCTATCGTAACAATATTATCTACATTTACAAGCTGTTTAGCACCGGTCTTAATGTTGCGTACAGAAAGACGATCCGGGTATTTATTTTTCTGAATCAGAATATATTCAGATTCATCATCTGTTTCTATGTTGTGATCTGTCAGAAATTTTTTTACTTCATCGTAACATTCATCACTGACAGACAGTTTTATTTTCAAGAACCATCACCTCCGCAAGTATTTCTTCCAAGTTCAGTTCTTATGCGCATAGTATTCACGTAATATTACTGTAATTATTATATGTTTTATGGTTGAATCTTTCAATATTATGCGAACAATTTACATTTTGCTGTGCATAAACTGCAAAAATCCCCGCCCGCATACAAACGGACAGGGATAAGATTATTTAAATGAGCATATAAAACCTTTTACGGCAGATTCTATGTCTTTTCTGACCCTTGATTCATCAAATGATGAACGGTGATCTGACAAAAAACAAGCATAACCGTGTACGAACATAAATAATTGTCTGAAAAGAATAATACTGTTTTCTTTTGATATGTTAAATAACGGTTGTAATAATTCTGCTGCAATTTCATTATCATCGGCACTGACAGAATCCATAAGGGTATTTTCCGCAGAGTATTCCGAATGGAAAAGAAATCTGAAAAGTTCTCTTTCTTCAACTGCAAACCGGATATATCTCAGAGCTATATTTTTAAGCATATCTTTAGACTCTCCGCTTATATTTGTTATATAATCTGTATGAAAGTCATCGGCTTTAAGATATACTTCTCTCTTCAGCTGCTCAATCGAATCAAAGTAGTACATTATAGGCTGAGTCGAGCATCCTGACTTTGCGGCGATATTACGTACATTCACACTTTCCGCACCTTCATCTCTTAAAGCATTAAAAGCGGTGTTAATTATTGCTTCTTTGCTGTATCTTCTTTTTGGAGGCATACTGCCACACTCCTTATATGTTTATAAAAATATCCCGGAAGAACACACGATTCTTCCGAGTAAGGACAGATATCTTCCCTTAAAGTACAGTCTTCTGTCTGTCAGTACCATATATCTGTTTCCTAAAACACCTGTTACAAGCAAACTCTGAAAAGTATCATTCCCAAGATAGTACAGACCTTCTCATTAGGATCTATCAGAAACTCGCTAAGCTTATTGATCATCTGTTTAACGTTCTTTCAAAACAAGACAATTTGTAACAGTATTATTATAGCGTTTTTTTAACATCCGGAGATTTTGAACTTTTATCACGGCTTATGAACATATTATATCAAAATAATGATTTTATTTCAATAGGATACTCAAGTCAAGAATAACAAAAAGCAGGTTAAAATTTACATTTCAACCTGCCTGACAATATCATTTTGTTTATTTGTACGATTATCCGTTATACGAATAGTTAGGAGCTTCCTTTGTTATCTGTATATCATGAGGATGACTTTCTTTAAGTCCTGCGCCTGTTATGCGTACAAAGCGTGCTTTATCATGCAGCTCCTGAATAGTAGCACATCCTGTATAGCCCATGCCTGCGCGAAGTCCGCCCATAAGCTGATATATAGTATCTGAAAGCGGTCCCTTGTAAGGTACACGGCCTTCAACGCCTTCGGGAACAAGCTTTTTGTTGCCTGACTGGAAATATCTGTCCGCGCTGCCTCTGCCCATTGCACCGAGACTGCCCATTCCACGATACACCTTAAACTGTCTTCCCTGATAGATCTCCTTATCTCCGGGAGATTCCTCACAACCTGCAACAAGAGAACCTATCATAACAACGCTTCCACCTGCTGCAAGAGCCTTTACTATATCGCCCGAATATTTAACACCACCGTCAGCGATAACAGGAATATCATGCTTGGAAGCTTCATAAGCCGCATCATAAATAGCAGTTATCTGAGGAACACCGATACCTGCAACTATTCTTGTCGTACAGATAGAACCGGGGCCGATACCTACCTTAACACAGTCTGCGCCGGCATCAATAAGAGCCTTTGCTGCCTCTGCTGTTGCTATATTGCCGGCGATAAGCTGTACATCAGGGAAAGCTTTCTTGACTTTAGCAACAGAATTGATGATGTTATTATTATGTCCGTGAGCAGAGTCAAGAACAAGAACATCTACCTGAGCCTTTACAAGTTCTTCTACTCTTTCCAGTACATCAGCAGTTCCGCCGATAGCAGCACCACAAAGAAGTCTGCCGTTGGTATCCCTTGCACTGTTGGGATACTGTACAGATTTTTCAATATCCTTGATAGTGATAAGACCTTTGAGAACGCCGTCATCATCTACAAGGGGAAGCTTTTCGATCTTATGTTTTTTAAGAATAGCCTGAGCCTGCTGGAGAGTTGTACCGACTGCACCTGTAACAAGGTTTTCTCTTGTCATAACGTCGGCAATACGAAGACTGTAGTCACTTTCATCCATAAAGCGAAGATCACGGTTTGTAATAATACCCACGAGCTTGCCGTCCTCACAGATAGGCACACCTGAGATCTTATACTTTGCCATAAGCTTATTTGCATCATTAACATAATGAGCGGGAGTCAGATAGAAGGGATTGACGATAACACCGTTTTCCGATCTTTTAACTCTGTCTACAGCATCTGCCTGCTGTTCTATAGTCATATTTTTGTGAATGATACCGATACCACCCTCACGTGCAATAGCGATAGCCATTCTTGTTTCCGTGACGGTATCCATAGCTGCCGTCATAAGCGGAGTATTGAGCTTGATTTTTTTTGTAAGATGTGTGCTGATATCAACATCCTTAGGCTGAACGTTGGATTCACCCGGAATCAGCAGAACATCGTCAAAGGTCAAGCCTTCTTTTCCGAATTTCTGATCAAAATCTACACTCAACATTCGTAAATTCCTCCCCATTTTCTTTTTTCTCCGGAAAATCAATATCAGCATTTTTTCAATACATAAACATTCATGTATTAAGAAAACAGTGAATTAATTTTCCAATTCCTATATAATTCTCTATTATACAACATCACTATATCGTTATTATTCTGTTTTAGAATAATACAATGTGAATTTATTGTATAAGGGGGGTAAGCTCAGAGCAGCTTCGCAGTTCAAAGCTATTAGTTCAAAGTTCAAAGCATGGCATCTCATTTTTCATAGCTGACATTTGTTTTATTTGTCATTGAGCCGCTTAAAAAGCCTGATACGCAGGCTTCGCAGCTCAGAGCTAAGAGCTCAAGGCTCAGAGCTTGGCGGCTCAGATTTAATAATGCTTGGAATGATTTTATAGAAATATAAAACAGTATTGATAATAACGAACCACTCAAACCGCCTGATACGCGGGCAGTACAGCCTGAGCGGCGAGTTCAGAGCGGATGCGAAGCGGAGCGATACCCGCGTTTAGGGTCCGGCGGCTCGCCGGCGTGTTTAGGGTCCGGCGGCTCGCCGGCGCGTTTAGGGTCCGGCGACTCGCCGGCGTGTTTAGGGTCCGGCGGCTCGCCGGCGTGTTTAGGGTCCGGCGGCTCGCCGGCGTGTTTAGGGTCCGGCGGCTCGCCGG
>CACWRT010000136.1 GCA_902763365.1 uncultured Ruminococcus sp. | reverse complement strand
AGCTTTTTCTTTCTATCAGCAGAAGCAATGCCTGGGCGAATACCTTTTTGGGGCTGGTGCACCGCTTTGTTGCTTGCTGAGTTTCACGGATTCAGGTATTACTATAACAGAGGTATAAAATGATACAGACTAAAAAAATGGAACATCTGAGCATGATGTCGGAATATCGGCATAAGCTGCGTTTGCAGCCCGAACTGAAATACCTGTTTTTTGAGCTTACAATGTGCTGTAACGAGCATTGTCTGCACTGTGGAAGCTACTGCGGTGACGTTGAATCCAACGAGCTTCCCGTTGAAGTCTACTACAAGATACTCGATCAGGTAAAGCGTGATTTCAAAAAGCTGCCCATGATCTGTATAACAGGCGGTGAACCGCTGCTCAGAAAAGAATTCTTTGATATACTGAGCTATGCAAAAAAGCTGGGCTACAGCTGGGGCATGACAAGCAACGGCACGCTTATCACAGATGAAGTTGCAGCAAAGCTGAAGGATGCGGGAATGAAAACCGTATCCATAAGCATTGACGGCATGGAAGAGTCTCACGACGCTTTCCGTCAGACTCCCGGCGGGTTCAGAAAAGCTGTTGACGCTGTACGCAATCTTCTGAAATACGACTTTAAGGCAGTGCAGGTAACGTCTGTAATAACTAAAAAAACAATAGGCGAGCTTGACAGGCTTTTCGCGCTGATGGAAGAGCTTGATGTTGATTCATGGAGAGTGGTAAATCTTGAGCCTATAGGCAGAGCATTGCAGCTCAAGGACTATATGCTTGATAAAGAAGATTACCGCTATCTTATGGAATACATACGTTCAAAAAGAAAAGAGGGCTACCCTGTTACATACGGATGCAGCCATTATGTCGGTCTTGACTACGAAAGAGAGGTAAGAAACTGGTATTTTCTCTGTACGGCAGGTCTGTATACCGCAAGCATTATGGCAAACGGCGATATAGGCGCCTGTCTTGACATTGAAAGACGTCCCGAAACAATAATGGGAAATGTGCTGAAGGATGACTTCACTCAGGTATGGCTCAAGGGATTTGATATTTTCCGCAAGCCGCTGTCCGATATGAATGAAGAATGCAGCCGCTGTGATTCAAGATATTTCTGCGAGGGCGGCGCACACCACAGTTGGGATTATGCCAACAATAAACCGCTGGTTTGCTTTAAGAATGTACTGTTCTGAAAATTGTTTATGCTGCCTGTTTTATCCGGGCGGCATAGTCTTTTTTATCTTATATTTTCATTGTTTTCCGGAGCTGCATACTGCATCAGCGGAAGCGGAACGGGCTTTGCGGCAATTCTATCTCCGGATTTATAGATCAGAACTTTTTCTCCGAGCATAAGCGCATTATATGAGCCGGTTTTTCCTCCACGGAAATTAATGCGGCTGCAAAACTGCTGAGTTTCATCGACCCACACAGACACATAATAAGCATTTGCTGAGCCGTGTCTTTCAATAAATTTATCCATCACCGTACCGTACAGAACCATTATGTTTAAATCATCGGTACGGTCGTTTTTTTTCAGTTTTACCGAAAGTATCAATCCTGCTATCGGCAGCAATGTAAGCAGATACCATACTCCCTGCGCCTGCCATAGCATAAGATACATAGGTACAAATAATATCAGCACAGCGCAAAGTCTGGCAGGAATATTTATATCATTTTTTGCTTCATTCTGAAGATACATCATCTCTTCCAGACGCGGCGATCTGAATTTAAGAGATTCTGCGCCTGTATTTTTACTGTTTATTTCATCGAATATTTTCATCTCCTCCATATTCTGATCAATGTGGAATCACGAAAGCGTAACATTTCACATAAATCCTCAACTGCTATAAAATTGCAAACACCGAAAAAAGACGGATATCCCATGCTTTTAGCTTAAAGCTGACAGCTTTGAGCTAAATATAATTATATTATATAACTTAAAAAAATGAAATTAAAAAAGATGGTTATTATGCACAAAATATTGCACATATTTTATTTAAACAGCTGATTTTTCTTAAAATTTGCTAATAATATACCTTAAATGGAAATTAATGACAGTAAAAGTGTACTTAATTTCAAAATTTTGGTTGAAAATATGATAGAAATAGTTTATAATTATTAAGTGTTTTTTAAAACATGATATTCTGACTTTTTATCGGGATATTGATGAGAGTCAGAAAAAATGCGCAGACTTATTTCTGCGAATATATCAGGAGGGGTTTTTTATGTCAAAGTCCAAGCTGACACCGAGCGAGGCAAGAGAGCTTATCATAGCAAAATTGTCACATAATTTCGGTGTAACACCTGCTGACGCTACCGATGAACACTACTATAAGGCAGTTGCCCTTGTACTTCGCGATATAATGCGTCAGAATCATAAAGATTTTGTTGCCGCTGCCGAAAAGCAGAACAGCAAAACAGTTTACTATCTCTGTATGGAATTCCTTATGGGTCGTTCTCTCAAGAACAACCTCTATAACTTAGGTCTTACAGAAACCATTGAACAGGCTCTGAAGAGCATGAATATCAAACTTGAAAATATTTTTGAGCAGGAACCCGATGCAGGTCTCGGCAACGGCGGTCTCGGAAGACTTGCTGCTTGCTTCCTGGACGGCCTTGCTACACAGAATTACAGCGCAATGGGATATTCCCTGCGCTATGAGTACGGTATCTTCCGTCAGAAACTGGTTGACGGATGGCAGACCGAGCTTCCCGATTTCTGGCTTCCCGGCGGTTCTATCTGGCTGCAGCCTCACCCCGAAAAGAGTATCCCTGTATACTTTGACGGCAAAATTAAGGAAACCTGGCACGAAACTCATCATTCTATCGAGCTTGAGAACGCTACAAAGATAATAGCTACACCTTATGATATGCTTGTTCCCGGTGACGGCGGCAAGGGTGTCAGCAGACTCCGTCTCTGGGCAGCAACTTCCGATAACTTCGATATGAAGCTGTTCAACTCGGGAGACTATGTACGTTCAATGGAACAGAAGGCTCTTGCTGAAAGTATTACAAGAGTTCTCTATCCCGAGGATAACCACTCCGAAGGTAAGAGTCTGCGTCTGAGTCAGCAGTATTTCCTTGTTTCTGCAACTATTCAGGATATTATACAACGTCATCTCAGACATTACAATTCTCTTGACAATCTTCCCGAGGTCGTTGCTATCCATCTTAACGATACTCACCCTGTTCTTGCTATCCCCGAGCTTATGAGAATAATGCTTGACGAGTGCGGATACGGTTGGGACGAAGCCTGGGATATTGTTACACGTACTATTGCTTATACCAACCATACTGTCATGAGCGAAGCTCTTGAATGTTGGCAGGTAGATATGTTCCAGAGAAAGCTCCCGAGAATATATCAGATAGTTGAAGAGATCAACCGCCGCTTCTGTGAAGATATGAACAAAATGGGCGTTGACGGCTGGAAGATAAGCCGAATGGCTGTTGTAAATGACGGTATCGTAAGAATGGCTAACCTTGCCGTTATTGCTTCACATTCCGTAAACGGTGTTTCCAAGCTCCACAGCGAAATACTCAAGGACAGCGTATTCAACGATTTCTATACGGTAACACCTGAGAAGTTCAAAAACGTAACTAACGGTATTGCTCACCGCCGCTGGCTCAATCAGAGCAACCCGGGTCTTGCAAATCTTATTACAGAGCTTATCGGAGATAAGTTCATTAAGAATGCCAACGCACTTGAGGGTCTTATGGCTTACAAGAGTGACGCAGCTGTTCTTGCAAAGCTGGGCGCTATCAAAAAGAAAAACAAGGAGCAGATGGCTAAGTACATCCTCCAGAACAACGGAATCAAAGTTAATCCCAATTCTATATTTGATGTACAGGTAAAAAGACTGCACGAGTATAAGCGTCAGCTTCTGAATGCGCTGCACATCTACAGCACATATCAGTGGCTCAGAGATAATCCCAACGCTGAGTATACACCCAAGACATACATCTTCGGTGCTAAGGCTGCTCCCGGATATTATTTTGCAAAGCAGATAATACAGTTTATTGTTGCCCTTGCGGATAAGATCAATAACGACCCGAGAGTAAACAAGAAGCTCCAGGTTGTTTATCTTGAGGACTACAGAGTATCTGTTGCAGAAAAGCTTATTCCTGCCGCAGAGATCAGCGAACAGATCTCTCTTGCAGGTACCGAGGCTTCAGGTACCTCAAACATGAAGTTCATGATCAACGGTGCTATAACATTAGGAACGCTTGACGGTGCTAATGTTGAGATACATGATGTTGTAGGCGATACGAATTCACTTATCTTCGGTATGACAACACCCGAAGTCAATCAGCTGAAAAAGAACGGCTACAACCCCTCTGTTCCCTACAATAACAATCATATCATCCGTGCAGCTGTTGATGGCATCCGCAGCGAATTCGGTGATCGTTTCAATGATATCGTTACATCACTCCAGACTGTTGACCCGTATATGGTACTTGCAGATTTCGCTGACTATGCAACAACTCAGCAGAAGGCTTCAAGACTGTATGAGGACAAGAAGGTATGGAACAAGATGTCACTGGTAAATATCGCTAAGGCAGGCAGATTTGCTTCTGACAGATCTATCAGAGATTATGCTGAAACTATCTGGCACACTAAACCTGTTATCCTTACCGATCCTACAGCTTGATCTGTTTATACTCACATAATATAACTGATCTGCTCAGTTTACAAAATGGGGCTGTCGCACTAAGAAAGCGGCAGCCCTGAAATTTTGTAAAAAAATAACAGCCGGACTATAAAAAATCCGACTGTCGGTGTAAAATAAAAGTATGCTCAAACATGCAGCAATCTCTACCTCTGTGCAATTCTTCCGGTCAGTTCAAATCTGTCTTTTTGACTGAGTTGTTTTTTTATCTCTAAACATTTGTAACTCCGTTTCAAAAATCTTCTATATTCCTATTACCCTAATTATACTACACTGCACCCGCCGGAGGCTACCCTTTTTTCGCATTTTTACAAAACATATTTAAATGTGCCTATATACGCCGAAAAACAGCTATCGGAGGATTCCGTAGCTGTTTTTCAGTGTATTTATTTTACTTGTAATTTTAATTAAGTTTTCTCTTTTCTTCTTCCTCAGAAATCTTCTCTGCTTCTTCCTTCGTGATAGTTTTAACTCGGAAAACAAAATATAGGATATGTACCAGCCACACTACCGCTATAATGATACACGGTATCCATATTGCTTTTCTTGCCATCATAAAGAAACCAAAGCCCATTAAAAGTGTTACGGTTGTGATAATAGAAATTTTAGTAGAAAGCAGCATTCCCTTCTTTTTTACAAAGGAATCCAGATGCTTTTTGTAGAGATTTGTGCCGAGAAACCACTGATGAAGCCGCTCAGAGCTGTTCGCAAAGAAGAACAGCGTCAGTAGATAAAACGGCGTTGTCGGAAGGATCGGCAGAAAAACGCCAATTGTGCCAAGTCCGAGGAATATCACTCCCAGCACGGCAAAAATAATTCGTTTAATTTTCATTTTGTATCCTCTTTTTTTCTTTTTTCGTTTCTACGACATGGGAAATAGCCGTTATAGGATGAGAAAAAATCATTCTCGGACCAGAGAAACGCATGACAGCTCGTATCTTTTCACGCATATCCGGCTTGTAGCAATGTACCTTACAATTTGAGCAAAAGGTTTTGTTTTCCATAAACGGACATTTTTCGCTTCTTGCATATTCTGTCAGCTTCGCACACTGTGTACAGAGCTGACCTCTTTTGGTTTTATGCTTTTTACGGCAGTAAAGAGCGATCATTTCGCTGACCATTGCTTTTTCTTTTTCCCGTTTTGACCTCGGATCCTTCATGATACCCTTCCGCTTTCCATAGGGATCATTTTATCGGCGATTCTGGCAGTAGATCTGCGGTGAGTTACAAGCACCACCGTTTTTCCTGCGGATTCCTCTTTCAGCGATTTCAGTATCACCGCTTCATTCAGGCTGTCAAGGTTAGATGTGGGCTCATCGAGGAGCATAAAAGGTGCATCATGCAGAAAGGCTCTTGCAAGTCCTATTCTCTGCCTCTTCCCGCCCGAAAGGGTTTCGCCAAGCTCACCGACCTCTGTTTCGTAACCGTTCGGCAGCGTCATAATAAAATCATGCAGCGATGCTTTTTTGCAGGCGGTTTCGATTTCCTCTTGTGTGGCGTCGAGCTTTGCAATACGGATGTTCCCCGCAACGGTGTCCTTGAAAAGCTGGGTTTCCTGCGTCATATAGCTTTCCATTTCACGCAGGTTTGCGGTGTTGATCTCCTCAACGCTCTTACCCGAAATGCTGACCGTACCCTGATCTGTACTCCGGAAACGCATCAGCAGCTTGAGCAGCGTTGATTTACCGCAGCCGCTTTTTCCTACAATGCCGATTATCTTGTTTTCAGTAAAGGACACGTTCAGGTCTTTCAGCACCGTTTCGCCGCCGTAGGAGAAGGTGACATTCTCCGCTTTTGCACCTTTGAAAATAATTGTTTCTTTGCCTGTAATATCCTCTGTTTCGGGCTGTTCGTCAATGATTGCAAGCACCCTTGCACCGGATGCAACAGTCGCCTGTAATGTTGTTCCGAGATTTGCCAGTGCCGTCACGGGACCGAAGGAGGACATCAGGGCGATAAGCGGCAGAATCACACCGACACTTACAAATGCCGCAAGCGCCAGAATTCCGAGACTCCAATGATATGAGCCGATGAAAATAACCATTACAAGCTCCACCAAAAATGCAATACATATCGGTGAGATAGTATGTGCATAGAACACTTCAAGCAGCTCAACATCCGAGGTTATCAGGGAGATCAGATCGCCCTTGTCACGACCCTCCAATTTTGCCGGACACAGGCGGCGGAGTGCGCCGAAAACCTTGTCACGGATGATGGCAAGCAGCGTAAAGGCAATGTAGTGATTTGTGCGCTGCTCGGTATATCGCAGAACGGCACGGACGAGGGCAAAAACGATCAGCAGTACCCACACTGCCGTTATCGGCAGCGGAATGTCAGAT
>CACWRT010000135.1 GCA_902763365.1 uncultured Ruminococcus sp. | reverse complement strand
ATCAGACAGCAGCATTGCTACAGTATCAGGCGGCAAGGTCACGGCTAAAAAAGCAGGTACGGCTACCATAACTGCAGAGACCGTAAACGGAATAAAAGCTACCTGCAAGGTAACTGTAACCAACTACATAAAACTCAACAAGGATTCCATTTCTCTCGGCAAGGGCGAGACCTTCAAGCTCACAGCAGACAAAACTGTTAACTGGAGAACCTCCAATTCAAAGATCGTTACAGTTGACAAAAACGGCAATATCAAGGCTGTAGGAGAGGGAAAAGCGTGGGTCACAGCAAAGGCCTCCAACGGTGCTGAAAGTGCTTGCACCGTAACAGTAAAAAAGGCTCCCACCTGGGTGCTTCTCAGCAAGGGCGTTCTGACCATCAAGGTAGGTCAGAAGGCAAGCCTTTCCGCTAATGTTGCGAAGGATGCAGCCTGCGCAACAAGAACCTTCCGCACAAGCAATTCCTCTGTAGTCAAAATGACAAAGACCAACTGGACAGGAGAGTTCGTAGGTGTTAAGCCCGGTGTCGCCTATGTGACAGTCCGCACCTACAACGGAATAGAGAAATCCTGCAAGGTCACTGTTACAAAATAATAGAGAAAAAATCCGGTAAAACACAATAACACACATCACCGTAGCTCAATTCCGGGCTGCGGTTCTTTTTGTCTGTAAAACAGTCGTCTTTTTAAATGGAATGGAAAATGAAGGATCGCTGCACTCCTTCATAGTAAACTTATTCGTGGCATGGGTTATATTCAGCGCCCAGTTTCGTACTTAGCACCACTCACGCAAAAGCTTGGCAGTAAGATCACCATTTACAGCAGTGCAACAAATTTCTTTCCCATAATACAGTACACCCTGCACACACAGTCTTTCCGCATGTGCAAGGTGTTTTTTGCCATATATTAGTGTCCAAACTCCGGATCATAAAATTCTATATACCGTTTATTTCCAAAATTTGACCATTCAGGAATTCCGCCGAAAACAAGATTCTTAGATTTTGAAGTAATCTCTTCTGCAAGTTTTTCAACTTCCTCATCAGTTTTATCATTTAATGGTACAAGAACCTCAAGGATAATATGATCTCTTGTTTCAAAAGCATTTTCCTCGAATTCGGTAACACTGTCCGGAAGAATAACATAGTCTATATGCCGCTCTGCGTTAGCCTGCGGGTCTGCGGAATCAAATTCATTTTTTCGTATCCTTGTCATTCCGTCAGGCAGATGAAGCTCAAAAACACTCGGGTAAGCAAACATCTCTCCTAAATTATCACCGGAAAATACAATGTTTTTATTTTCAGATTCAAGATATACCTTATTTAAATCGGAACATTCATTCCAATAAACCGAATTATAACAAAGCTTCGGAAGAGTGGTTATGTTCTCCCCCGGAAGTATAAGGTGAAGCTCCTCAAAACCGCATACAGGAAGATCCCAGTTATCCTCATACCGGCACGTCAATGTCAGGCTGTCACAGTTAAAAGCATCAGGCGCAACGTATGTCAGTCCCTTAGGAAGGATCAATTCACCTGGACCACTAATAAATGCATATTTCCCGATCTCAAGAAGATTCGGAAATACCGATGAAAGATCAATTCTGTTTATCTCTATATCTGGATAGAATGTTTCTTCTTTAAGACGTGTGACATTTTTATATTCTCCCTGCAATTCCTCCAGATTAATAAAGCTATGAATAGGTATGTTATCCAGCTCTTTTATCTGTTCGGGAAGAATAAGAGTCTTGACTTTATCAAAATTTCCCTCAGTGCATACGGCATTTCTGTTGAGCTTCATATACTCGCTGTCTTTTTCAACAAACGCATTCCTTTCTACCGAAGTAACAGGGATCTCAATACCGTTATCTACCGTAACATAGGACGGCATCTGATATACCGGCGCATCAATATTTCTCACCTGCATAATCGCAGCTTCTCCGGTAGACGGATAAACTCTGAATTTATACTGTCCGTCACCCGATTCACATATGTAATAGCTGGAATAATCCATTACCTTTTCAGCAGGCTCAACAGTGACATATCTGTCACGGTATTCAATTATTGTACTTGTATCATGGATAACACTCGTATCATGGATAACACTCGTATCATGGATAACACTTGTATCATGAATGAAACTCGTATCATGTACAATACTTGTATCATGCAAAGTACTTGTTTCATAAACAACGCTGGTATCATATATGCCACTGACAGAAGTATCTGCACCTTCGCTTTCGGGAACACTTTCCGATATGCCTGACTCAGCCGTCAATCCCTCGTTTGAATTATCCTGAGAGTTTACACCTATAGGCAGATTTGCAACACCGACAGTTACCGCAATAGACGCTGCGGCGGTTATTGCAGATATCCTGACTGCAGCGGCATTGCTTATTGACGTGCTTACTCCCATACTGACTGCGGAGCTTACTGCCGAGCTTACGCCTGTGCTGACACCCGTACTGACAGCGGTACTTACTCCCGAGCTTACAACAGAAACGGTATTTGAAAGCATATTTGCCGGAAGGGTCATAGCCTGCCCCGCACCCTCGATAATATCCGCAAAATTCGTAAAAACAGGAAGCTGATGCAGAGCAATGCCATGTTTTTTCTCATAGCCTGTTATTTTTTCCGACAGCTTATCCTTCGCACTGCTTATACGGCTTTTTACGGTGCCTATGCTGATATTAAGCTCATCCGCAATCTGCTGATATGTATAACCGCTGTAATAGTACATCATCAGCACTTCGGAGTATTTCTCCGGAAGCTCGCTTACAAGCCGGTATATGATGGAATTTGTCTCCCGGTTGTCAATATCCTCTCCGGGCATGACATTCCTGTGTTCATCGGCATTAGTAGCTAAAAATCTGTCTTCATCGACATCATCTATATCGGCATTTTCATTATGAAATTTTGAATGGTATGTACGGCAGCAGTTGACGGTAATTTTACGAAGCCAGGGAATGAAGGTATCGGGATTATTCATCGAACCGAAGCTACTGAACATTCTGAGATACACTTCCTGAGTAACGTCCTCTGCATCCTGTACATTGCGAAGCAGTGCATAAGCAGCCGCAAATACACAGCTATGGGTTTGCCTGATAAGCTCGTTAATAGCGTCGCTGTCACCTTTTTGAGCCGATATTATAAGTTGCGGGTTTAATTCGTTCATTGTAAAAGCATCTCCTTAATACAAAAGTGATGCGCAAAAATATCCTACCGCTATTATAATTCAAAAAAACTATTTTGTAAATAAAAACTTTCTCCAGCGGTGCCGTGCCGGCACTGTCAAATCTGTCTTAGCGTGTGTTCTTCGTGTGCCGGAGTCAGTAGATCGGCTTTGTATGCTTCCGTAAATCCTACCGGATCGCATTCTATCTAGGCATGCGGCGCACTGTCCAAACCTTCTGGGGCTGTGAAAATAAGCTCGAAGCTCAAAGCTCAAAGTTCAAAGGACCTCTCCGTCACGGTGCTGCGCACCGTGCCACCTGTCTCGCCTGCCGGCTCGGTCGGTGGCGTGTGCGCCCGCAGGAAGTGCCCTTGGGGTACCGCCGCTGTCGCACTTGTCTTAGCGTGTGTACTTCAAATGCTTGATTCAATAAATCGGCTTGGTATGTTTTCGGATTTCAAGCAAAGGGCGGCGTGCCGCCGCTGTCGCACTTGTCTTAGCGTGTGTACTTCAAATGCTTGATTCAATAAATCGGCTTGGTGTGTTTTCGGATTTCAAGCAAAGGGCGGCGTGCCGCCGCTGTCGCACTTGTCTTAGCGTGTGTACTTCAAATGCTTGATTCAATAAATCGGCTTGGTATGCTTTTGATTTCAAGCAAAGGGCGGCAAGCCGCCGCCTGCCGCCTGGAAAGAATAAAAACCGGTAAGCTTACAACCAATTTCACGGATTCAGGTTAGTGTTAAAACAGCTATCAGTCCTGATAATATAGAAAAAAAGAATGTAAAAATAATTGCTCCGAATACAAACTTCTTTACAAACTTATATTTTAGATTTCATTCCATCCAAGCTCCTGACAGCGTTCTTTTATCGCACAAATTATTTTGTAATTAAGGGATGCAAATCCTGTCATCACTACTTTACTTTCTAAATGGAATGTAATAATACGGTGTGTCGCAAAATCGCCTTCAAGTAATACTTTGTTGTCTGATGTTTGTTTGAAGTAGCACTCAACATACTTCATAGATACTTTCGGCGTATCATTATCCAAAGATAATATGTGTACAGGTAAAAAGCCACGAATGTCAAACATCTTTTTTTCAGCAGGAGTAAGTATAGTAAGGTCTATTTCATATTTAGGTTTTATTGATGATGAATCAGTTTTCATACTTGTTCTTGTATTTTTATTTATTTTTTTCATATCCAAAACACTTCCTTTATCAGCTTTATCACTCTGTTTTCTTTGCGTTTTCTTCTGATAACAGGCTCATCGTCTTTGGCTTCTTCGCCGTCCCTAAAAGCAAGCTCCTTATTCTGAATGGTTATGGGACTTGAAGCCCCAGTTCAGTTTTTGTTTTTGCTTTTTCTCCTGAAAATCCGCTTTAATATATTTTCCTTCGGTTTATATGTGCCGTCACGCAGGGCAATCTCTTTTTTAAGCCAGCGTATATACAGGCATTGTGTCGCATCAA
This sequence comes from uncultured Ruminococcus sp., assembly GCA_902763365.1. Taxonomy (GTDB): domain Bacteria; phylum Bacillota; class Clostridia; order Oscillospirales; family Acutalibacteraceae; genus UBA1213. Next base: position 1,238 of record CACWRT010000135.1, on the reverse strand, counting down.
CAGCTATAAAGATAAGAAGCAAGTAATTCATTTTGTCTGCCTTCCTTTGAATGGGAAATGTTTTTTAGCCGGCTCAAAGTCCGTGTACTGTTTCAGGATATGAGAGTATACTTTTTTGTTCCATTCACAGGGCTGGATATAATCGGGACTGCCTTCCGTGCGGAAAGACTTGCAGTGTCCCTTTGCCATCTGCTTTGAAAACTTGATAAAGCTTTTTTCACTGACAGGGAAGAAAATATAGTTTATCTCTTTGATATACGGCAAAGGCGAGTTCAGCCAGTCTGCAAGCGTACAGATATCCCATTCATTGAAACTGCAAATGCAAATCTTTATCTCTGCCTTTACAAAGCGGTCGTAATTATCTCCCGATCTTTCAGCAGGTGCTGTACCGAAGTCGCATACAGCATACTTTACCGTCAGACGCTTTTCGTCAAAAAGGCTCATCGGATATATTGTCAGACCATTTATCTTACAGCCTTTCGGTGCGTCCACGATACCGTGATAGAAAATATAATTCTGATACGTTTCATCATCAAGAAAAACTGCCGCAGACTTCTTTGCTTCTTTTAGAATTACTGCTATTTCAAAGGCTGTAAGTATACTTCCTGTCTGCCTGTCAGAAAGCAAAGCAGTTCCTATGGTGATGTTTTCGTCAGCCGAAAGCCTTTCGGGTATCATATCTATGTTTTCTACATTTTCACTGTCATAAACCTTGTTTTCAACTTTCTGCTTTGAAAGGTCAACGGGAGTGGTATCAATGATACGCTCAAACTTACGGATAAACTGCTCTGCATTTTCCTCGTCTTTTCGTCGCTGTTCAAGTATCTTCTGAAGCTGAAAAGATGATGTAGGCTCAGAGGACAGCAGTTCAAGAAACTTTGTCTTGAAGCCACGCTCATACAAGTCATAAGGGAAGATATCATATATCTCAAAGGGTGCAAGAGTTTCCACTGTGTCAAGATAGTCCTGTTCGTTATCCTTAGTGACATTTCCGTAAAAGTAAATAATACGTAGTGTCGGGCAAAGCTCAAGCAAGACTTTTATATTTGCAAAAAAATCATAATTCTTGCTCTTACATCCCCTGACCACAACAAGGATATGCGGATTATAATGCTCGGCAATTCTCTTGTTGAAGTTCACTTTCATCTCTGTTTCATAGCCTAAAAGATTGTGGTTCTCATTTCTTAGACAATCTTCAAATAAACGGCGGTAATGCTTTTCGGCAACAATAACTATAT
>CACWRT010000134.1 GCA_902763365.1 uncultured Ruminococcus sp. | reverse complement strand
ATGCTTTTGTATTATGTTTTCATTATACCATAGTCCGAACTTTTTATAATTCATTATTCTGAATTAGAATTATTTTTCGATTAAATCAGTGGTTCCTTAATTTTTGTTTGACTTTGGTTATAAATTTCAGGCGGAAAGGAGTTGTATTTATTTGACCTTAATGCCCATGAATGCTTCCTGCCGCAGAAAAAGGATGCCGCCACAGGTAAGGTGAAGGCATCGGCAGCGGAATTTCTGCAGGACTGGCGGAGCAGCTTTGGTATGAAAGTTGCGGAGCACGGTGCTGGCAGCAGCGCCGTGCTAATGCCATAACATTGCCGCTGACAAACGCAATCGGAGAGTCATACTTGTACACAGAACATAAGAATGAAACATATCAGGCTTTATGTCGCAGATAACAGGGATATTTGCATCCTCAAGCTTTTTTACAACTCCCAAAGTATCATCAAGAAGCATCTCACTTTCACCGACTGCGAAAAACATAGGGGGAAACCCCTCATAAGAAGCAAATAGGGGAGATACATACGGCGATTTTCTGTCGGCATCTCCAATAAAGCTGTATATATCGCTCTCCATCAGCATTTTTCGTTTTTCCTCTGTCAATGCTGCTTTTCTTTCCCCAATTTCTACGTCCTTCCGATAATTCTGTACATAGCTTTTTCCCGACATGGTCATATCTGTCCACGGGGACAGCAGGAACGCTCCGGCAGGCATATTTTTCCCTTTATCACGGATTTTCAGCATTAAAGCAAGGGCAAGGTTTCCGCCGGAGGAATCACCGCCGATCATAATATCTTTCGGTTTATATCCCAGTCTTTCTGTAAGCTCGTTCCAGAGATCCTCTGCTTCATCAAGCTGAACAGGATATTTATATTCTGGAGCGGTTTTATAATCCGTCAGAACAACGGTAACACCTTCCTCCATATCGCAGAAATCCTTGACAAAGGAATGATAGTTGTTTGTAAGTCCTGCTATATAGCATCCGCCGTGGATATAATACAGAAGCTTTCCTGCATCTTTGCGGTCACTCCTTTGTAAAATATGGTACTTCGTGCCGTTCTGAGTTGTTTTCTTTTCAAATACATAGTTCTTCGGCAGCTTTACATCCATATATTTCGCCGCCATTTTTTTCATTTTCTCCACAGCATCGGGATGTGCTGACGGATTTATATTTTGTGCAGCTGTAATCAGACTGAATAGTTTTCCTCTGATTGAAGCCATAATTATCTACCTTCTTTCAAAATATGTTTAGGGAAATGCTGAATTAATCCGATTTAAAGGTTTGCGGAAAGCCGGCTGCACAGGTATGTGTCCATATCAGCTTGGCGCGTGTCAACCCGGTCATCATATGGTCGCGTTTACTTTTTTACAGCAAAGCGGAACATATCTGCTCCGAGGATCCTGACTCCGGTCTCATCCGCTGCCGATTCAAGCAGACCGATCTCTGCTGCTGAAAGCTTCTCATTAACAGCGGCTGCAAGCTCCTCTACCTGATACGGTTTTCTGCATCCGCAAATTGGCACCAGTCCTTTAGAAGAAACATAGCACATGGCAACCTGTGGAATCTTTAGCCCATGATTTCGTCCGATTGCCGCCATGGTTTTATACAGCGGATAAAGCTTTCTGCGTTTGCGGGCAAATATCAGTTTCATGACAGATTTTTTTTCATCTTTTTTGGGAGGAACAAGCATACCTTCCTCAAGTACAGCCCATGCCCAGAAAGAAACGCTGTTTTCCCTGCACCAGTCGATCAGCCCTTCCTTCTCCCATTTGCGGTCAAGAAGACTGTAATGATTCTGCACTCCGTAAAGCGGAACTCCGGCCCTGTCAAGAATGTCCTTTGCCTGTTTACATTCTTTCGGATTAAAGTTGGATATACCAATATTCCTTATTTTTCCTTCACGATAAAGCTCGATCATTTCGCGCAGATTTTCCTCGATAGTATTCGGCAGATGCAGCCAGTAAACATCCACGCAGCTTCTTTCAAAATCCTTCAGATCTTTTTCAAATGATGCTTTGACCTGTCCTTTTTTGTATTTCCCCGCAGGAGTGTATTTTGCTGAAATGAATGTATCATCACCGCACAGCCTTCCGACGATAGGCTGACCCTTGCCAAGACCGTAATCCCTCGCAGTATCAAAGAATGGGATGTCCAGACGAACAGCGGTTTTTACAGCCTCAAGCATTGTTTCTTCTGAAACATGACTTCCACTGAGCATTTTTCCGTACAAAGCATCACCCCATGCGTTCGTCCCTATAACAGCGCGAGGTGTAAGTGTAATATCCGACATTTCTATTTTCTCCCCACCAGTATAGCCGAGCCGGAAAGCGCCATCCATTTTGCTTCAAAGAGTGACATGAATTTTCCGTCTGTTGTATCAATCAGTTCCACGCTTTCATAGCCCATGTCTTTCAGCTTATTGACAAAGGACTGCATATCGCCGTATTTTGACTCTGACATAATATCGTGTATGGCAAAGCAGCCGCCCTTTTTCAGGACACGAAGTGTTTCAAGCAGGATAGCCTGCCTGTCTTTACTGGGAATATTGTGATAAACATAATTGCTCATAACTGCGTCAAAGCTTTCGTCGGGAAATTCAAGCTTCAGTGCATTTCCCGGCTGAAACTGTACATAATTAGCCTCAAGTCCCGACGTTCCCGAAGCTCCCACACCCCAGCCCAGCAGCATATCTCCTATCATCACCATAACACCTGCGAAAAGACCGATCAGCAGCAGCTTTCTGATACGTTTCCGGTCAAGGCTGCTGTCAATTCCAATATTGTTATACTTCATATTCTAAACCTCTTTTTCTATTGTAATGACTGCCAGAGCACATGGGATTTTTCCGTTAATGAATGTATATTCAGCCTTTTGATAACCGGCGTCAGCAAAAAACTTCTTGTAGCTTTCGAGGGTGAATTGGCGCTTGAAGTCAGCACCGGCTCTCCCAACGGTTTTTGCAAACCTGCTTGTTTTGCCGCCCTTAGTACGGTTCATATAGGTGGGGATAATAAGCTGACCGCCGTTTCTGCATACTCTGCGAAGCTCTCCCAGTGCTTTCATAGGTTCGTCAAGCAAATGTATGACATTCGCCGCCACGACCTTATCAAAGCTGCTGTCATCAAAGGGCAGATTAATAATATCCGCCTGCATGAAGCTGATATTATTACTGCCGCGGCAGTTTTTTCTTGCCCTTTTCAGCATATTTTCCGAAAAATCCGTTGCCGTAAGGTGCTTGCATACACCGGCAACGGGGGCACTTAGCATACCTGTTCCGCAGGCACATTCCAGAACCTCGTCCCGGCTTGTAAAAAGACGTACTGTTTTCTGAATAAGCGTTTTATGTGTTTTTCTGTTGATGCGCTTAACAAATATATCATATACTCCCGCCACTCTGTCCCAGAACATAAAGGTCAGTTCCTTTCTTTTTTCTTGCTGATGATAAATCCGTATTCGTCCCTGATTCTTTCATATTTGCCGGCAAGAGGGTTCTGATCTGCCACTATGCAAAAGTCGCAAAAGCTCCCTTTTACGCAATTTTTTTCCCAAAGCTGATCTCCGACTGTTTCACCGAAGTCGCTGATCAGCTTCTCTCTGATTTTCTTTCCCATTGCTTTTGGGTACATACTGTGTTTTTTTCGGTCAAAGCCTAAATCTCTGTTCATACCCTTGACCTCTTATCTGAATCGTATCTTTACGATCTGCATATTGATCAGTCGGTCACACAGGGTATTGAGTAAGCGATACAGTGGTCGGATGGACTTGTCGATATTCCTGTATCCTCGCATATAGCTTTTGCGCGACACTTCGGCAAAATGACTGCTTCGGGGCAGCAGCTCCTTTCCACATAAAAGCAGCCGCAAAAAATACCGCCCCTTTTCAGTACACGATAGGTTTCACTGTAAGCGGCCTCTTTATCGGGAAAGGCATGGAAACCATTCAGCGATACAACATAGTCAAAGCTTTCATCCTCAAACGGCAGCTTACCGACATCCCCCTGTATAAAACGGATATTTTTAATCTGCATTTCATCTGCCCTTTTTTGCGCCGACTGCATCATTTTTTCCGAATAGTCAAGGCAGGTAATATCTGCATCGGGAAGTGTCTTCCAGACAGGCATTGACAGTACGCCTGTTCCCACAGGAACCTCCAATAAGCTGCCCGAGAAATCCTTTGGAATTGCTTCAAATGCTGCTGCCTGATATTCAAGGGCATCCTCTTTCGTCATGCACCATACATTTTTCAGAATCATTTTGCCGAAAAAGCTTGTGCCTGTTATCATTCCGTCGTAAAGACTGTGTGCCTTTCCGAGACTTTTATATGCTGATTTGATCTCGTCCTTCCGTGACATATTGCTCACCCTTTCAAAATAATACCGAATATCAATACATCCAATGCGGCAACAATTGCTGCTCCCGCTATCCATATCAATGTCAGAATACCGCGCTTTTTAAGTACCTGTTTCCATGTCTGAACAAAGGGTATTTCCTCTGTACCGGGAATTATCCAGAATTTGCTGTGTCCCACCCAAAGGCGGTCTATCACAATGTCGTCATACCAGTTCATTACCTCCAGAAATAAGAGAGCCTGCAAATATGCATCAGGAAAGTCCACGACACTATTCCATAGACCTATTATCAAAAGCAGTACTGCCAGCATAACAATAAAAAATGCCGTCATGAATACTTTTTTCTTTTGCTGTACAGTTTGTCTGTCGGTCAGACCAAGCTCATAAACCTTTTCCTGTACTGCCTTCGGATAAAAATATAATCCGTTCAGGGCATTATTTCCGACACCAGCCTTTACCATCAGCGTAAAAACAGTACAATACAATAATAGCTGTAAGATAATCATATTTATCGACCTCTGTTTAATACCTGTGTGTTCTTCATCTCTATTTTGCCTCCGGACTTTTAACAAACCCTATCTCATCGGCTCTATCCTTGCTCATCAGGTGAAAATTACATTCATCATCGCCATAGCCCAATGTCTTTGTTCTGTCAAGAACAGCTCCCTGCATCTCAAAGGTGTAATAATCCATCATGCACAGATACTTTGTGATCTCCTGGCAGTGCTCCTGCTTTGTCAGCTTACAGATGCCGCACTGCTTATGCGTGATGTAGTATTCATCCTTACCCGGAACGGTTTCAAAATAATAAAACCAGTTCATAGGATATTCCTCAATATGATCTCTTGACCACTTTGCCTGTTTTGTGCGATTGGTTATCTCTTTATCTGTAAATGCACTCTTTCCTTGCTTTGCTTTTACCATCAACGGACAGTAGGCTGCTGCACGAACCAAGCCTTTCAGCTTTTCTTCATTGATCTTCCCGCCGGCCTCTTTATACAGAGCAATCAGAAAGGCTCCCGCATACATAGTCATCACAAACATATTGTCTTTCATTTTGCCGATGCCGGGTGTTCTTTTAACTATTGCCTTGTATTCCTTTTTTACCCGCTTTTTGTAGGATGCCATATCCATATCCGGAATTTCTTTTTCAATATGATCAAATGCCGTTTTTGCGAATGCAAACATTATAAATCCGCCAATTATTCCGTATTTCATTTTGGATCTCCTTATTCTTCGACTATGTATATACTCTCGTATGATGGTAGGATTTCATTGTGAAAGCCCTTTTAGGTTAAATTAATCTAACTTAATTATAATACTTTGCTGACAAATTTTCAATAAGCGTTGATGAAATTGGGGAAAAATTGTGTTAATATAGTTAAAGTATTCAAACCTATTAACTGCTTTTTTGTTAAATGATTATACATGACCGTGCTTGAAATTAAAAATAAGGTGACTAAGGAATGTTGTTAAATCCGAAATTAAGATGATTTAAATAATTTCATTAACAGTGTGAAGATTGCTGACGAATTCGGCGCAAAATAATTATGGGAAAATTAAACTTTTAATAACTTTGAGTGAGGAACATAAAATAACAGCCGATATACAAAGTTATAACCGCGACAAGTAAAGGTTGCAGCGATGAGCCCAGAGTGGAACGTAGTGAAGCGAACCCCGCGTTACGGGTCCGGCGGCTCGCCGGGTTAGTGTAAAATTATAATTGGCAAAAATATTATCAATGGTAAAAAATGAGCTGCTCAAGAACTCAAGAACTCTGATACGCGGTCAGTACAGCATGAACCGCAAGTTCAGAGCGGATGCGAAGCGGAGCGATACCCGCGTTTAGGGACCGGCGGCTCGCCGGTGAAAATGGATGTTGAAATTGAGGGAATAATATGATAAAATATATGAAAGGCAGACGAAATAGTGGTTAGCGGTAATGAATCAGTGATAAGCTGTTGTTATGTCGGTTCAAAAAATCCGGAAAATCGGATAAAGCCTGAGGCGATATTACTATCAATTACTAAATGTTAACTCTAAACTAAAAAAGTCTGCATTAATTAAAGACCGAAAGGGTGATATCAATGTCAGCAAAGCACATCAAAACACTTAATAAGGCTAATCTTAAAGAGTCGGCAGTAAAGGGCGGCTGCGGCGAATGTCAGGCATCCTGCCAGTCAGCTTGTAAAACTTCCTGCACAGTAGCTAACCAGAAGTGTGAGAAATCAGCGTGACGCCGGACTCATAACACAGAGTTCGCTCCGGAATTAGTTTATAGTTTTTAGTTAATAGGTATTAGTTTATAGTATGCCGGTTCAAGAAAGCCAGAAAACGGATAAAACCTGATGCAATATAACTATTCATTATTCACTATTCACTATTCACTAAATATCGGCGGTTGTATGAAAACAGACGTAACTTCAAAAAACAAAGGGCGGCAGTGTCGATAAGTCCACATCCGCCCTTTGTCATTTTGAACGTTATGACGCTGAATCCGGACTGATAATCAATTGAGCGAATAAGTCAGCGTTTTCGCTTACACCTTTAATAAAAACAAAAACAAAGAGTAAAAACGGCGAAAAATGCAGAAGCAAGTGAATAGAAGCAGCAGCCGATATAATTGTAAATTATTAATTAGTGATTATTAATTAATAAAAAATGGGGAGAAGGAAAATGATACATAAATATAAACTCGGAGGATATAATATATGTCTTGATGTTCACAGCGGTGCAGTTCATGTATTGGATGATATTGCTTATGATATACTTGATATCCTTGAGGAAAAAGAAACTATGACAGAAGAACCCGATGAGAATATTTTTGTCTGTCTGGGCGAAAAATATGACAGGGAAGAGATAGCCGATACTTATGAGGCTCTGTATGAGCTGTACGAAAACGGACTGCTGTTTTCTCCCGATGATTACGAGCAGTTTGCCGATATGATGACAAAAGCACCTGTGAAATCAATGTGCATAAATATTTCACATGACTGTAATCTTCGCTGTGAGTATTGTTTTGCCGCAAAAGGAGATTTCGGTCAGGGCAGATGCCTGATGCCGCTTGATACCGCAAAAAAAGCGATAGATTTTATAATAGAGAATTCGGGTACAAGAAGAAACCTTGAAGTGGATTTCTTCGGCGGTGAACCGCTTATGAATTTTGACGTAGTAAAACAAACTGTCGAATACGCAAGAAGCATCGAGAAAAAGCATAATAAGCATTTCCGTTTTACAATTACCACAAACGGACTCTTGCTTGATGATGATAAGATAGAATATATCAACCGTGAGATGAACAATGCTGTTCTTTCCCTTGACGGACGTAAAGAAGTCAATGACAGATTACGTGTTACGCCTAACGGAAAAGGATGCTATGATATAATTGTACCTAAATATCAGAAGCTGGTTGCAGGAAGAGGTGACAAGGATTACTATATCCGCGGAACTTTCACAAAATACAATCTTGATTTTACGGAGGATGTTCTTCATTTCTATGAGCTTGGATTTGATCAGCTTTCAATTGAACCCGTTGTATCCGACCCGAAACTTGATTATAGCATAAAATATGAAGATCTGCCAAGAGTTTTTGAAGAGTACGACCGCCTTGCAAACACAATTATCAAATCACGCAAAAAAGGAGAATATTTCAATTTCTTCCACTTTATGATAGACCTGAATCAAGGACCTTGCGCAATAAAAAGACTGCGCGGCTGCGGATGCGGTAATGAATATGTTGCCGTAACCCCTCAGGGAGATATCTACCCTTGTCATCAGTTTGTAGGAAATGAAGCATATAAAATGGGTAATCTTCATGACGGAACTTTCAATACCGAAATGAAGGAAGATTTTGCCAGGGCAAATGTATATAGTAAAGAAAACTGCAAAAACTGCTGGGCAAAATTTTATTGCTCGGGCGGTTGTAATGCCAATAATTTCCAGTACGAGGGCGATATAAGAAAGTCCCATAAAACATCATGCGAGCTTGAAAAGAAACGTCTGGAATGTGCGATAATGATAAAAGCGGCGCTTGCGGAAGACAGTGATGAACAGCCTTGTGACGGTGAGGATTGTTTCGGTGTATGCTGCTAGGCTTAGTGATAAAACTATGGAAACAAAGATGAAGAGAATAGCATCCTATGATTGTACAAGGGCACTATGTATGCTCTGGATAGTTTCTTTGTGGCATATGCAGTATTATCTTGATATTTCGATTAAGTGTTATATCACAGATGATATTTGTTTAGGTGTGCTGGCTTCATTTACTTTTATTTCCGGCTTATTTCTCGGCGGAAAGCCTGTAAAGGATCTTTATGATGCTATCGGTTTTTATAAGAACAGATTATTAAGGATCTATCCTCTATTTCTTTTTTCCTGTATAATGTTTTATTTATTATTAAAGCATTATAAGGCGGATTTTATTAACGGAAAACAACAATTGATACTTACGGCGGCGGGGCTCTCTTCATTGTTTCCCCCTGAGCAGAAAACTATTTGGTATATAAGTATGATTATAATGTTTTATGTACTGACTCCGTTCATAAATGCTGCTGAAAGAGCCTGCAAAAAGATCATTGTATCATCACTTAAGAAAATCAGGTAATCTGACATGGTATAAAATATACTTCTTTTATTTGCCGATTTTTTTCATGCTTTGTTTTATAATACAAAAGCTTTACGATAAAATTATCGAAATTATTATATCAAGGAAAAATAAAAGGCAAAGTATCACCAGCAGATAATAATCAGACTTTTTGTATGTATAAAAGTACAGATCTCCGTCAATAATAAATCAGAACGGTTCCGGCATTGTATACGGGGAGATACATAAGTACTTCCCCGATATGATCGGACTGTTATCCAAAATTTATGGAGGTCAGAAACATGATCGATAAAATAGCACTGATCTTGCTGATAATAGGCGGACTTAACTGGGGAAGCGTAGGTATCTTCCAGTTTGATATGGTCGCATGGCTTTGCGGCGGTCAGACAGGAATCGTCAGCAGGATTATTTACACTCTTGTAGCGCTTGCGGCAGTATGGTGTATTTCACTGTTGTTTCGAGAGAATGCCATCACCCACGAAGACGGACGTCCCGCTTTCTCTGAATAATGAAGCGCACACAACCCGTCTTCTTCCGAAAATATAATAGTGATATTAATGAAATGTGGTCGGCGGGATCTTTCCTGCTGACCATTTTTTCGCACTGAAAGATCTGAACGAGTTTTTCATATTTTTTAAATGCGGAATTTACTGATCTTAATATACAGAGAAAGATATAAAATCATAGAATTGAACAGAGGTGAAAATATCTGCATAAGATCTATTGACAAAAATGAACAGAGAATGCTGAAAAATTAAGAAAACAGCGTTAAAATAAGTAAATATTTATAAAAAATTCCAAAATCTTATTGATTAATTTTATTGCGTGTGATAAAATTAATATAAATCTATACTCAAGGTATACATAATTGTATATTTTAACAATATTTATAGGAGGAAAATCCATGGTTAAGCATATAGTCCTTTGGAAAATTCGTGATGATGACCAGAAACAGACTAATATTGACCGCATGATCGAAATGCTGACATCTCTTGTCGGTAAGATCGAAGGTCTTGTCAGTATGGAGATGGGATATAATTTCAATACGAATTCCGAATATGACGTAGTACTTTACTCAACATTCAAAAACGCAGCTGCGCTCAAGTACTATCAAAGCCATCCTGAACACGTCAAGTGTAAGGAATTTATCGGTTCTGTCACAACGGACAGAACAGCTGCGGATTATTTCTACGAGGAGGGCGTCAGGTCATCCAGACCATTTGATGAAGTTCCCGATGCTCCGGTAAAGACGGAGGAAGCTCCTGTAATCCCTGATTCGGTACCTGCTCCCGCCGCTGCGCCTGTGCCTGCACCGGTTCCTGCGCCTGTAATTCCCGAACCTGCGCCTATGAGGTTTGATGATGTACCGCCTCCTGCACCTATGAAGTTTGACGATGTGCCTGCGGCAGCACCTATGAAATTTACTGATACAGCACCGATACCTGAGAAGAAACAGGAGAGAGCTCCGTTCTTCTCACGTAATATCAGACAGGATGATACGCAGGAAACTGTGCCGATGCCGACGCCTGCTCCTATACCTGAACCGATACCGGCACCTGCTCCCGCTCCTATACCTGAACCGATGCCGGCACCGGCACCACCGCCCCCTCCTGCGCCTGTACCTGAAAAGCCTGTACATAAGAAACGTTTTGAACCGGCAAGGACAGAGCCTAAGCCTGTAGAATCTCCTAAGCCCGCAGCTCCCGTATCTGCTCAGTCTTCCGGAGGCAATACATGGATATGCCCGAGCTGCGGAAAAGTAATGCCGAAATATGTTGGTACTTGCGGATGCGGAACTCCTCAGCCATTTAGTTTTGATGATGATCCGCCTGCATTACAGCCCGATCCCCACGATGCGGCAGCGGTGAAAGCAGCCGGCTCGGCATATCCCGATATGAAGGCAAAGGCCTCCAGGATGTCAGCAGCGCCCGCACCGAAGGAAGAGAAGCCGAGTATGTTCGGCGGCAGAAAGAAAGAACCCGAGGTTAATACAACACCTCTTGAGCAAAGAGCAAATACATGGAC
>CACWRT010000133.1 GCA_902763365.1 uncultured Ruminococcus sp. | reverse complement strand
CTGCCCGATGCCGAATTTGTTCGATTGCCCGAAAACCGCAGTATTACTGGGCTTTCGCGGCTATTTTCCTTCGACCCTTGACATCAATACTACCGTCTCAACGTGACCTGTTCTTGGGAACATATCGACAGGGATGGCTTTTTGTGTTTTGTAGCCCTTTTCCTCAAACAGTTTTACATCTCTTGCAAGTGTTGCGGGATCGCATGATACATAAACTATTCTCTTCGGCGAAAGCTCCTGTATCGTACCTATCAGTGAACTGTCACAGCCCTTTCTTGGCGGATCAACTATTATACAGTCAGCGTGTACACATTCCGATTTCAGCATTTTTGCTGCCTTTGCCGCATCTGCACATATAAAACGAGCATTGCTTATTCCGTTTCTTTCTGCATTTTTCCTTGCATCCTCTATTGCCTGCGGTATGATCTCAACTCCAATAAGCTTCTTGACCTTATGCGCCATTGATAAGCCAATCGTTCCTGTTCCGCAGTAAAGGTCAATAAGATTCTCTCCGTTTTTCAGATCTGCAAGCTCTGCTGCGATCTCATACAGCTTCTCCGCCTGATCTCTGTTTACCTGATAAAACGACAAGGGCGATATCCTGAATTTCAACCCGCACAGCTCATCTGTAATATATCCGTCACCATATAATACCCTGTTTTTCTTTCCTGTAATAACATTTGTCTTTTCTTTATTGATATTTACAACTACTGTCTTCAGATTATCAAAATTATTCTTCAGCTTCTCAACAAGTTTTTTTTCGCCTTTAAAACTATCGGCATTTATCACTATACATACCATAAGCTCATCTGTCTTTTTTGCGTGTCGAAGATACAGATGTCTCAGAACTCCTTTATGCTCGCTTTCGCTATAAACGGATATTCCTTCTTCATTTGCCCAATCTGTAAATACACGTATAACTTCGTTGAATATCTCTGACTGCAACGAACATGATGCAAGCGGTATCACTCTGTGACTCCCGGACGCAAAAAATCCCGTACATATCCTTCCGTCCTTATCCGCCGTTATCGGCAGCTGCGCCTTATTCCTGTATGCGTCCTTACATGGTGAACCAACTATCGGATAAACTATTTCCGGAGATACTCCGCCTATCCTTGTGAATGCATCAGTTACTCTTTTTTGCTTAAATCTTAGTTCGGCTTCATAGCTTATATGTCTGAATGTACAACCCCCGCATTTGTTGAATATACCACAATCCGGCTCCTGTCTGTCGGAAGAGGGCGATATCATCCTTTCTATCTTTCCGAAAGCATAGTTCTTTGCACTTTTTAGTATCCGAACCTCTGCTTCATCTCCTACTGCCGCATTCGGCACAAATACAGCCATACCATTTATCCTGCATACTCCGCTGCCTTCCGTTGTGTAGTCTTCTATCTTTGCAGTATAAATTTCATTCTTTTTCATTTCAATTTCTCCCGTTATTCACATTCTGTAAAATTATTATTTCTCATAAATCCCTCTGCAAAAAATTCGGATAAAACAGCAGCTATACCTTACCGCTGTCTTATCCGTTATATCTTTTTATATCACATTGACCTTTATAATATCGCACAGCATAAAGCTCAGCTGTACCTGACCCGATTACCGGGACAAAACAAACGTATATTATCGTTTTCCCAAAAGCTTATATTTTATCCGAAAAAGCCGGAACGCCATTCTATAAACCAATCACTGAACTTCATTTTCCAACTCGGAAATGTCAATTGCCTTATCATGCTTAATAGGCCGCCATTCCGTCTTTCCGAAAAATACAAGGAACAATACTATTATAAAGCTGAACATATACATGGGGAAAGTAAATGAATAGAGCACCCTTTTCCATTTCGGACAGTGTATCCTGTCCTTTTCCGTAAGAAAAACCGAGAAACCCATCATATACATTGTCAGATATACTATAGCAATTATTATACCATAGAATATAAGATACGGAACAAGATTCGCACCTGTACAAGCTCCGATAATCATTCCGATTATATTCACAAACGCCGCAAACTGGAATATAACAAGCGGTGACATATTCATCAGAAAATCGTAAACCGCAAATCCGCCCTTATGAAACAGCCTTTTCATAAGTCCCGGCCAGTATTCCTTTATAGCCGCAACATTTCCCTTGAGCCATCTTGTTCGCTGAAAAATAGAGTCTTCAAACGACAAGGGCTGCTCATCATATAGCACCGCATCGTGACAATACGCAATTCTTTCGCCATCCTGCATCATTTCAACAGTAAACTCCAGATCCTCACATATCTTGAACCATTTCCATCCGCCGTATTTTTTCAGCAGCTTATCCGAAAACAGATATCCCGTTCCCGATACGAAACAGCTGCTGCCGATACGATCCCTGACACGGTTTGCGTGTTCGCTTTCATACATAAAAAATATTCCGTAAGCTGCGCTTATCCAGTTATCACTCAGGTTTTTGGTATTCCGGTATCCTGTAACAATGTTTACACCGCTGCTGAATACCTTGTTCATTTCTGTTATGTAATTTGTACTCAGAAGGTTGTCAGCATCAAATATGAAATATCCGTCATATTTCTTTTCGGGAAAGTCTTTCTGAAAATTGTCCATCAAAAAGCGAAGCGCATAACCCTTACCTTTCTCTTTATCATTAAAGCGTTCGTACACCTGCGCGCCGTGCCGACGGGATACCTCCGCTGTCGTATCGGTACAGTTATCCGCAACTACATATATATCTATGAGTTCTGACGGATAATCCTGTTTCTTTATACTATCTATAAGGTGTCCAATAACCTTTTCTTCATTTCGTGCAGATATCATTACTGCATATCTGTGCAGCTTTTCTTCTGTGTATTCGGGATCGTGTCCGAACATTCGTATGAACATATATATCACCCTGTAGCTGAATGCCGCAAGGAATATTATTATCATAATTATGTTGAATATTGTGAGCCATAGCATTTATGCGATGCACTCCTTCCGTTTATTTGGGGATTATATATAGATCTGTTATAGCTCCCGATCTTCTGCATAACCAAAAAATTCTTTGATTTTATCAAATCCTATCCGGTTGATAAAGCAGGTTCCGATCTCTCTCAGGAAAATAAAGCTCAGTCCGTTGCCGCTGCTTTTTTTATCTCCGCGTGTTGCATCAAGTATCTCACACATAGAAAACGATGTTTCACAAGGCATATCATACTTTTTAAGAAGTGAACGTATTCTTTCTGAAGTTCCCTGCTCTGTTATTCCCTTTTCTTCTGTTACGGAAGTAATAAGAAGAGCGCCTAACGCTACCGCTTCGCCGTGAGTTATACCGCTGTAGCCGCTGAGCTTTTCCAGCGCATGACCAAAGGTGTGTCCGAAATTCAGGATAGCCCTCTCCCCCGTATCACGCTCATCATTCACAACAACCTCACGCTTGATATCCACACATTCATATATTATATCGTCAAGAATATCCCTTACGTTCTCCTTTTCAAGCTTTTCAAAAAGAGAAGGACTTTTTATGCATCCGTATTTTATCACTTCGCCCATACCGTCATTAAAAAACTTCTGCGGCAAAGTATCAAGAGTATCAGGGTCGATAAGCACCAGAGTCGGCTGCCAGAATGCTCCCACAAGATTTTTCCCGCCGGGCAGATCAACTCCCGTTTTTCCCCCGACCGAAGAATCCACCTGTGAAAGCAAGGTCGTAGGTATCTGTACAAAGTCTATACCTCTGAGATAGCTTGCCGCAGCAAAGCCGGTCATATCCCCTGTAACACCGCCGCCGAGAGCTACTGCTACATCAGTACGTGTGATATTATGTTCATAAAAATGATTATATATAGCCTCGATCGTGGAAAGTCTTTTTCTTTCTTCACCTGCTTCAAATACAAACAGTGAAGTCTCAAAGCCGTATTCTCTCAGTGACGCTGCAACCCGTTCTGCATAAAGCGGCGCAACATTACTGTCGCTTACAATAACCGCACGTACTGCACTGCTGCGTTCACGTATATAGCTTCCCGCAACACCAAGTATACCGTGGTCAATATATATCGGATATGGTCTGCCTGTATTAACATCTATAACTTTCATTCTCCCAGTTCCTCCTTTACTTTACGGCTTTGTGCAAGCAACGCTTCAAGTCCGTTTCTGTCGTTTTTCTGTACAGCTTCTTTTATCATGTTAAGATGCTTTGTCAGAAGGTCTATTTCTTCGATAAGCGGTTCTTTGTTCTCAATGAACAGCTCCGCCCAGAGCTTTTCATTAATATGCGCAACTCTTGATACATCCCTGTAGCTTCCGGCGGAAAATCCGGAGTGATTTTTGCATACGGGACTCAGCACATAGGAACAGGCTATAACATGAGGCAGTTGAGAGGTAAAGGCTATCATCCTGTCATGTTCCTCGGGAGTAGAGTATACTATCCTTCCGAATCCTATTTTTCTCGCAAGATCGGATATCAGTTTTATCTCACTTTCATTTCCGGTACACGGTATCAAAATACAGCTTGCATTGTTAAACAAATCGGCTTCTGATGCTTTAAAACCGTTCTGTTCCTTTCCTGCCATAGGGTGGCAGCCGATAAACGTAAAACCATATTTTTTTGAAAGCGCCGTCATTTCCGGGCAGATCTTGGACTTTATTCCGGAGCTGTCGATAACGATACAGCTTTCGGGAATCTTTTCTGCATTATTTCTTACAAAATCAACCGCTGCCTCGGGGAAAGTTCCTAAAATAAGTATATCTGCATCCTTCAGGGAATCGGAAGAGCCTATTTCATCTATTGCACCGCATTCCATTGCTTCTTCAAGTGGGGCTGCACTGCGGTTTATACCTGTTATGTGATGATCTGTGTATTTTTTTATAGCTTTTGCAAATGATCCGCCAATAATACCAAGACCTGCTATTACAATATTCATTATGTGGTACTCCTTTTTTCACGGAATATTCCCAGACCTCATGAGCCTGCAAAATACTATTCCTGATGATACCGTCTGTTCATTTTCGGAATCACTTATATTATAACATACTCTGTTCTCATTTACCAATAAAAAATAGCATTTATTTTTACATTTTTGCCGTTCTGTTTATTTTTTGAAAAGATATGGTTTTTTTGTATTTCTCTGTGATATAATCGAATTGTTGTTAGTGCGATAAATCGGAATTTAGGAAAAACTTATGGAAAAGAAACCGTTTAAAAAATGTATGTAATTTTTGTCATATTGCATTTGATAAAAGCATTGAAAAATGTCCGGAATGTAATAGAAATGTGAAACCTGATATTACAATAACTCATCGTGAGGGTGCAGGGCGTATGTACGGAGTAGGTGATAAACATTGTAATTATTGTACGTTTTGCTATGGAAATGCCGGTTGGTGTCCGTTTATGGATTAGTGACTAAGCTAAATTCAAACTTGCGGGTGGATGATTCATTTATTTGGATCAATTATTGCTACAGCGTAATGAAAGCCAACGTTACATTATTTCAAGTTGTCCGCAAAAACGTTCTGACTTATTTTTTGCATTTATAAAATCTCCAAAACATAATATTAAAAATCCATTGATTTATTCAGGAATAATGGTGTATAATAAATGTACAGAATATTGTACAGCAAATTGTCAGAAAGGATGTATTCAAATGTTAGCAGTTAATTATTCAACCATCAGAAATAAACTGAAAGATTATTGCGACAAAGCAACAGATGAACATGAAACCGTAATAGTTACTCGCAAGAATGAAAAAAATGTTGTGCTGATGAGCCTTGAACAGTACAATGAAATAATGAAAGCTCTTAGAAATGCTGAATATCTTGCCAAAATAGACCGAGCCTTTCAGCAGCTTGAAGCAGGGAACGGACAACAGCGCGAGCTTGTAGAGGTTGATGACGATGAATAAACTATGGAGTGACATTGCGTGGGACGAGTATCTTTATTGGCAACAAACCGATAAAAAAATGATTAAGAAAATCAACGATCTGATAAAAGATATTGAACGAAACGGACTATCACAAGGAACAGGACATCCCGAACCGTTAAAGTACCGAAAAGGATGGAGCAGACGAATAGATCACGGAAACAGGCTTGTTTATAATATCGTTGACGGAAATTTATGGATTGCGTCCTGCAAGGGACATTATGAAGATTAAGTAAAGATCATCTCCGACTGTTAATTAGTGTCTGCTCAATAATCAAGCAATTTGAATTGTGCATTATATTGCAGTCTCAATAAGAATATCGGATAAAGAATTGCAAGCAAAACGGCTCT
>CACWRT010000132.1 GCA_902763365.1 uncultured Ruminococcus sp. | reverse complement strand
AAAATAGTATATATTATAGAGAATAAAGCAGAAAAAACTTTTTGTTTTTGAAACTCCCTATTTCCCCTACCCCCCAAGTGAAGCAGCATTTGTGACTAATGAAGTGTACCCTATTCTTTGGACAACATTGAAAAGTAGTGACTACCATAGGCTTCCCCAGTGGGGTGCGGGTGTCCGGTGGACACCTCTGCCGAAGGCAGAAGCACCGACCGACGCGGCAGCGGAGACGCCGGCGCGTTGGTCGCCGTGACTGATGAGGATTTGCGGGCAGCAAAGCCGTCATCCGCAAGGATGACTTTGAAGAAACATACAGCAACAAGTAAATAGGCTTTAAGCGAATAAAACCCAAGCCGCCACGGCTCTGAGCTCTTAGCTATTCCTTATTCATTCGTCTATAGATTTTTTGAGCTGATTGAAGGTTACGCCGTATTTTTCGGCTATATCTTTGGCATAGCTTACACCTTCGGGCGGCGCAAGGAAAACTTTATATGAGCGCTTACCCTCATGTATGCCTGTTATGAGGGATGCAACCTTCATGTCGCCCTCAAGTGAATTCATTGTATCAAGTTCCATAGCCAGTTCATGCATATGAGTATTGAAGATGGTTCTCGCACCAAGGTAACGCAGTGCGCGTACAACGTCCTTTGCTATGTACAGACCTTCGGCAAATGAAGTGGTAGCAAGTGATTCGTTAAAAAGAAGTATGCTTTTGTTTGTTGCAACGGAAAATATTTCGCTGAGTCGTTTGGATTCCTCACCCAGTCTGCCCAGATTGACTGTCTGGTTTTCATCTGCGGGAAAGTGAGTGTAAATATTATCACACGGTGAAAGTTCGACAGACTCCGCCGGAACATAAAGGCCATGCTGTGCCATGAGGAAAAGTATGCCCACTGCCTGAGTAAATGTGGTTTTTCCTCCTCTGTTAGGACCTGTCATAATATAGATACCGTTTTCCATTTTGAAATCAAAATCATTTCTTATTATGTCAAGCTCTTTACCGCTGAGTATCTGCATAGCAAGCTTGAGATTATATATACCCTTTGCAGTCATCTCTCTTCTTTCTGTTTCGAGAATTTCCGGCTTAGCCATAGGTACTCCGAGTTCCATTATTTTTCCGCAGAATTCTGCCCATCTGATATAGAATATGAACTCGGGAATGAGTTTTGTAAGACTATATCCGCTCACGTTAACATAGCGTGAAAGCTTATTTTTCAGCTGTTTTACAGTTGAACCCAACATTTCGGTAACAACACGGCTCAGATTATTCATAAGAGGATCTTCACCGGCTGCCTTTCCGACAGTATGTATCTTTGTCATACCGTCAAATGAAGCTCCGTTGTGTATCTCGCTCTTCTTTGATGCAAAATCAAGGAATTTATTAAGAACACCGGGTCGTGAAAATTTCTCGTCATTAAGTGATACTATTCCCACCTCCACAGGACGCATACGGCTGTCAAGATTCACGCCGAGGGAAATGCTTCGTATCTGTCCAAGGTCGTGCATCATTTCTTTTATGTCTTCGTTAAGATGCTCAAAGCCGCTTTCATTATAAACAGAGTTAACAAAATCCTTCATTTTTTTCAAACCGACAGATTTTATGGGGTTTTCGGTAAGAGATTCGTTTATACCGGTAATGCAGTTTACATACACATCCAGCTCCTGCAAACGGTTTATAAGCTGCCATACAGGCTCGGCAGTATTGTCCTTGACTGATTTTTCAAGATCCTTGAGGTAATCCAGCTGTTCAAGAAGCTCTTTTATTTTATTGCGCAGAGAAGGATATTTCAGTACATCCTCAAACACATCGCATCTGTAGCGTATAACTTCGGGGTCACTTTCTATTTTCATCATCATACGTTTTATGATGTTTTTTTCATATTCACTCTCGGATATTGTTTCGCAGATATACTCAAGAGAAAGATCGTTGCACGCCTCATCGCCCAGAGTCATAAAAGACGGTTCTTTCCCTTCGGGATAAAGCAGACTGAAATTTTCATTCATTTTAAATACCTCCGTTTGTATCAGCTCTCAGCTGTTTCAAGTATACTCATAGCCGTCGGCTCGGTATTCTGCAATATATTTGTAAGAACTATTACCTGTATATTATCTTTTCTGTCGGCAATAAGTGTAGAATGAAATGTGGAAACAGCACCGGCATGATAAATATAATCCCCTTCACTGCCGATCATCAATCCAAGACCATACTGCATACTTTCATCAGGCTTGCTTCTGTTTTGTGACATAGCGGAAATAATATCCTCGCTCAGCACCTTTTCGGGTTTTGTCAGTTCCCCAAGCCATTTAAGAAGATCTTCTGCCGTCGACACCACATCGCCTGCGCCGAAGCTCATTCCGGGATATTCAAGATATTCAAGTCCGGTCGGGGATTTTCCTGCCTTTGCAGAAATGACGTTTTTATCATATTCATCAACAAATCCCGTATTATTCATTCCAAGCGGTTCAAATATTCTTTGAGTCAGAAATTCCTCATAAGACTTTCCCGAAACTTTTTCAATTATTTTTGCAAGCAAAAAGAAATTACTGTTGGAATACTCAAACTTTGTACTCGGTTCAAAAAGAAGCTCCTGATCTTTCAGCCAATTCATAACTATATCAGTATTCTCCTGTTTAGTGCTGTCGGCTGAAACCTTTTACAGCAGAAAGTATTATACACTTATAGTTTATCATATTTTACCTTCGATAAAAAGAAAAATAATTATAAAGTATGCAAAGAAACAATTTCACACTTTTTTTCTACAATATTATTTTATCATTTGTATACACAGTATTTCAATAAACCCTGAATATAATAACTCAACGATTCAGCTATATTATAAACCAAAGCTTTATGCCATGACAATTCAAAAAGTGAACACATATATAGAAATGGCTAAAAGATTTATATATTGGTCATTCCCCGCTAAGAAGTGGTTTGTTACGCTTATAGAGTCCTACAAAATGCAGTATATTTTCGCATCTCATTTCCTTTGCATATATGAGAAGGGGGATCATTGTTGCCTCTCTTGAATATGTATAAGATTTTATGATACAGCTTTCCGTATCTATTTCGGTACATTCGGTCAGACCTTTTTCACAAAGCCTGTTCAGACAGTTCAGGGCTGTTGTTTTTTCTATTCCTGTTTTAATGGAGATTTTTGAGAGGGAAACGGGAGTATTTTTTCTTCCGTAAAGGTATTTCAGGATAAGCAGGGCATTTTTATCGGAAAGCAGACCGAACAGTGCTGCGGCATTCTCCATATCTCCGAGATAGCGGTCAAGACCATCCTGGGGTTCGGGCATGAAAAAGATATATTTTCCGTCAGTGGAAAGTCTTGCCGAAACAATACCGCTGTCAAAGATAAGCTTTGAATATATACCGCTTCCGTTTTCATCTTTGAGAGTATCGAGGATATCGGGGGTGAATTTATCTTTTAGTGTATTTTTCCCGGTAAGTCCCATTTCTATTGCCCAGCAAAGCTCAAATGCTCTTTTGAAGGCTTCTTCTTCGGGCATCATGCCGAGTTCCTTTATAATAGCCTCGTCCGTACTCAGGCTTCTGTGTTCTCCGAAAAGTGAGTCTACAGAAACCCCCAGCAACTCGGCTATTTTCGGCAGAAGCTCTGCATCGGGAGAAGTACCTCTTTCCCACTTTGACACACCCTGAGCTGTAATTCCTATCTTTCGTCCCAGCTCTTCCTGAGTTATTCCTTTTTTTGTTCTGAGTTCTTTAATTCTTTGACCGATCATTCCCGACATGAACAACACT
This sequence comes from uncultured Ruminococcus sp., assembly GCA_902763365.1. Lineage (GTDB taxonomy): Bacteria > Bacillota > Clostridia > Oscillospirales > Acutalibacteraceae > UBA1213. The sequence continues at coordinate 2,484 of CACWRT010000132.1, read as the reverse complement.
CCCTTGTATACTATACCTCAATTATAACACACATCCCCCCTATTCCTCAACTGTCTGTGCATAATACTTTTTGGACAATTTATTACTTGTTATCCGGCAGCAGCTTACTATACAATATGCTCCAATACGCCGCGCCGCCCGCACGGCGGTGAGCTTGTCGTGCGGGCGGGGGCTTTTTAGGGATTATACAAAAATATAGTTATGAGCAATCATGTGTTCAATCCAAGAGGCATTCTGCCATATTCGGCATACACAGTTTTTGATGCGGCTTCTTTTGCCGTTGTTACCTGTTCGGGAATTTCATCAACCGACATTATAAACTTTCCGTTTTCTTTTCCGATAACTCCGTATTCAGTTAAAGCTGAATACGCTCCTTCTAGGAAATCTAATATTCTCACTCTATCCGTGTCAGAAATCTCATAATCAGGGTCGTTGTAAGCGTTAACAGTCATCATTATGATATTACAGTATTTATCTACATTTTCCTCAAAATCATAATCCTTTGTCACATATACAAAATATTTAATATCATCTGTTCCAAAATTTCCGTATCCATCATTTAACAGTTTTTCGAGAATATTATAAATTTTATCATTCTCAAAATCTGAACCGATCTTACATAATTCGGCAAATGTGTTTTCATCCAAAGGTTCTTTCTGAGATCTGGGGTCATATCCGAGTTTTTCTACAATTCTTCGTGTCAGTTCAGCATTATCTTCTTTCTTTGTCTGTTCACGAATCGTATCAATATCACCTAGTATACGTTTAACCGGAGAGAACTGCAAATATACCTTTGATTCTTCTGTAGTTATCTCTGAATCAACATTTATGGGCTGCTCAGAATCTCCTTTTCCTGCAAAAACAGTTACAGCACCTATAATCGCTGCTCCGGTAACAAGTGTACATGCAATTGCTGTTATTATACTTTTTTTCATAACGATTACCTCCTTATGGATCTATAATATAAATATTTACACTTGATTTTCCATAAGTATTTTGCAGTATATCACAAATGGTTTCAAGTTTGTAAATATTGCCTAAAGACTCTAAATGAAAGGCTACTTTATAATCTTTTATTTTTTTACTTTCCTGATCGACAATAATACCTGTCCAAAAAACGCTGGGTACCCCATCAACACTTGTAGTAATCATAACGATACGTCCTTTAGCACTGTCTATGTTTTGTGCTACATTTCCATATACCGATTGATAATTATATACACTGTATGAATTACAGTAATTACGCCAATGATAGCTAAAGTAGCTTCCCATGTACCAATCTATTGTAATATCCCAATGAGTGTTCAAATCATATTGAGAAAAAGCTGATGGCTGATAAAAATCATTTTTATTACAATACCATGGATTATTTGTTACATTGTAGTGTAATCCACTTGCACAAACACTCTCTGATACAAAATTCATTTGTTGATTAATAGCAGGTTTATATGAAGGATTACTATAATATTTATTAAAATCGGGATATGTCATTATTCTGAAAAGATATTGATGATTTGCGTAGTCACAGCCAAAGTACTCATCATATTCCACAGGTTCTATCAAGAATTGATCACTGCCGTTGCCTACCTGAGAATAATGAATAAGCTTTGCATTATCGTCCACGCTTGCGCCATTGATTTCAAGTACTTTTGTGAAATTACTTGCATTCGTTACAAATCTTCTTGAACCGGTATAATTCTTTTCGATCCTGAAAAATTGTTTAGTGTCATTTGCTTTCGTTGCAAGACGTGCTTCAACTCCGTTAACAGCTGTTGCACTAACCATTTGGATCGCTTTTCCCGGATTGTTATACGGAACGATTTGATATTCTCCGCCGTAGGTTCCGGTATTACCAAAATACTCAAAGCGCCACTTCTGGTTATTTCCGCCATTATAGTGCCATTGGACAATAAGCGTACCGTCAGATGTACTATTGTTCTGTAAGGTAAGATATTTACCGCTTCTTACATTTTTAATGTAGAAGTACTGGCTGTTATTGTAAATATCTAGTTCGATATCAGGATCAAGTCCCGCATTAACCTTTACCGACAAATTGTCAAAGTTCATGAACACAACCGAAAATACCACTGCGAAGCTCAAAATGATCGACAAAAATTTCTTGTTCATAAAAATTTCTTGTTCATAGACGTACATTCCTTTCTATAATATTTTTTTCTCTGTCCGACAAAAACCCTCCTTTCCGTGCAGACCACAGAGAAGATCTGCTGTACTCTGTATACATTAACGGCAGTTTTCCTCAAAAAGGTTCATCGCCCGGACCTTTTATTTTGTATACTGCCGACCGTCAGCGACAGTGCAAGGACACACCATGAATAAACTATACAAACCGCATAAATATTTTTCACGCAGAATACAAAGAACGACTCCTGTAAACACGTTACTCAGCCGGAATTTCAAAGCATCTTTTGTTTACTTAGATTATAATATATGTTTAAATTGTTTTCAATAGGGTTTGCAAAAGTG
>CACWRT010000131.1 GCA_902763365.1 uncultured Ruminococcus sp. | reverse complement strand
AGCTCTGAGCTTGAACTCAATCATCTTTATCAAAAAGTCTGACCTCGACGGGCATTTCTTTCAGGCCTTTGGCTTCAAAGTATTTGTCGATCCGCTCATGTAAGTCCTTGTAGCTGCTGTTCCAGAATTGTCCTTCGGACATACCCATAATGTCAACGCAGATTGCCCGCATATGTCCCTCATCAGCGGCACTTTCCTGTTTTTCGTCAGAATGATCCTGAACGTCGGGCATAGCTTTCAAAAGAGCGTCAGCGATCTCAGCCCTGAGGGCAGGAAGATCAGCGGCTTCGATACTCTGCCCGAGCCTGAACAGATCAGGGCGAACCCTGTCAAAACTGCGCCTGATAACAGCCTTTCTGTTCCACGGCATATCACACATAGCAGCATGAAGCAGATGCAGAACCGCGTCATGATCCCATTGATACCACGGTGTTTCAAGAACTTTTTCAAGCGGCATGAACTCGGTTTCAAGACATAATAAAGCGTTCAGGGAGTACCGGACCCGGTACTCCCTTCCTGCTATATGTATTATGCTTTCAGTTGGTAAAAGATCTTTAAGCATATTTCAGACCTCTCAGGACTGCGCCGCAGTCGTAACAGTGAAAAGCTTGTCAACAACAACGTCCGCTCCATCCTTGACAGAGATCTTTATCTCATAGGTTTTGTCGCTTGCAAGGCTGACGGTCTGAGATGCAGTAGTAGTATAATCAGAGTCGCCAACATCGGTCCATCCGGGATTCCCGCGCCTTCTGTAAGCAAAGTAATACTTGTATGGCGAGGTTCCGGCTTCTGCCGCCCCTTTCAGATAGAGAGTCCCCGGAGTCAGATCAGTAAATACGGTGATAGGATCGCCGTCACTTGTAGCCGCAAGGTATGAAGTATTTGCAAGACCGGGTGCAATAATATCAGGATCTTCAAACCACAGACGTGCAAGAGACGCACCCGCCTGAGTCGAGAGATCAACAGTTCTGCGCACACGCTTTGCGTTAAGACGCTCGCAAAGCACGAATGTACCCGAAAGAGTCGGTGTGCTGTAGGTAGTGTTGCCCTGCTTCTGCTGAACAGATTCAGTGTGCTTTGCAAAGCGTACTTTCGGCCACTTTCTGAGGGTAACGATATTTTTACCCCTGCGTGCCATAAGAGCAACACAGCAGTAAGGCGGCACTTCCTCTCCGGTCTCAACGACTGCGCCGTTGACAATATTGACCCCGTAAATGCTTGCATATTCCTCATCGGTAAGCCCGTGGATGCCGAGTGCAAGAGTCCCCGCTCCCTCATCAACGGCAGTGTCAGTAACAACACCGTCACCGTAAAGATCGGTAGTATTGTTGGCGGTGCTGTCATCATAGGTCATAAGCTTTTTTGTAAGGATAACAGGCGAACCGTAAAGCTCGTTTTCCTCATCTATCATTGGCCATATGTAAAGTTTTTCACAGTTGTAAGTCGGTTTAAGTTTTGACATAATGAATCTTCCTTTCAAACATAATTAAAATCAACGCTTTTCTGATAGAATTTCGGATAGTCGCTGTGAGCGGAATAAGACCCGCCCGAACGGCAGAAACCGTTTTCGATCAGCAGCGGTAAAAGTCTTTCATAAGTACTGTCAATAGCGTCCGTGCTTTCGGAAACTATGTCGAAGGTAATGTAAAACTCTGTTTCCGTTTCCTCGCCGTCGCCATGATACTTAGGCACATCATAGAAGTTGTAGCCTATAAAAACAGGGGGCGCGCGATTCTCAAACTCGATCACACCATGCTTGAACGGCACCCCGACTATTGTCAGGATGCCGTCCACAAGCGCGCAAAATTCTCTGTCAATCATTATGATCCACCACCGTTTATACTTTTTTCAATTGCTTCTTCAAGAACCTCTGCAACAGCATTAACAGCTTCTTCAACCTTGTTGTCAAAGCCCCTGCGGACATGAGGAACAGGAGCGATAGCACCCTTTTTTATTGTCACTTCCGTAAGTTCAGCTTCAGAGTATTTCCATCCTTTTGCGTTTTTTCGCTTTGATGAAACGGAAACTTTTTTTCTGCGTTTTCGTTTTTGTTTCATGGTTTTGCCGCTTCTCTGAGGACTTTGACCGGGTCTGCCGAACTCATAGGTAAGACCTATAATGCCGTCACTTTCTTTTTGCCAGTATTTGTCGCCGGAGCCGACATTGAAGCTGTCGGACTGATAACCTGTCGTAATAACAGCAGTTCCTTTTTTGTTGAAATACAACTGCCCTTTTTTCAGAGCCTTTGAAAGCCTTTTCCCCACATCATGAGAACTTATAAGCCGTTTTTGTTCTGCAAGAATAATATCTCCTGCCTTGTTAACACCGCTTCGTATTGCCTGATTAGCCTTTTCATCCATAGCGTCAAGCTGACTTATCAGCTTTTTCAGATCAGGCAAATCACTATGGAATACTTCTTCCGCAGACATAAGCACCCCCCCTTTCTGTTTCCGGGCATAAAAATACCGCCCTCATTGAGAGCGGTTGATTTATTCAACATCAATTACAGCATCAATATTTATTCGATTATTACAATCAGAATTGGAACAATTGAAACTGTGTGCCTTATCCGGTGTAGTATTGTAAGGTATGTAAAAACCTTTTTTGCAAATTTCACAAGGAACTGTTTCACCGGAACGAAGTTTCCCTAAAATACTATCGTGATTTTCTTCTGCCATTTATAATACCACCCTTTCTCCAGTTAAATTCAGGGTATACATCTTTAACTGCTGTTACAATAGTTCTTAACTCACTATATGTCAGATTATTCCTATTTCGGGAATGTTTCAATTCCTGAGCAATACAAACACATTCAGCCCATTGACTCTGTCCTATGCCGTACTTGTAATGCGTACACTCATGAATAACCGAACGAGAAGCCCATAACGTGTTCTTACAGTTATTCAGATAAATAATTATCCTCCCGCCCTTTTCTTCACCTCTTACTCCTGTAGTGTATTCACCATAAGTGAATTTGATTGGAACGGGTAAATTATTCAATGTGTTCAAAGTATCTCTGCCGATTTTGGTTCTTGACAAATCTTCTATAATTTTCTCTGCGGTAATATTTTCACTATCAGACATGTCAGAAAAATCAAGCATTTCAATTGGCTTTGCATAGTTCGAGGATGCTTGTCCACCGTCTGAGGAACTACTCGAACCGCCGGAAGCCCCGCCCGAGCCGTGCGGCACACTGCCTGTAAACCGCCCGTGTTCGTCCCTTGTGGAATAGTCCTCACCCTTGCAGACATAGCCAATAATTGTTTTTCTGTACGGTTTTTCCTGCTTTTCAAGTTCATTTCCTAAGTCAATTATAAACCTGAGAACATCTCTCGTCAAGTCTCTTGGACAGCCTTTTTCGACCATATTAAAGTAAATATCCATGCACTTTTCCAGTAACTTTTCCAATTTAACGCCCCCATAAATCATTGCACATTGCACATTGCACATTGCACATTGATTCAGTAGTTTCTTTCGAGGGACAGTTTTACAAAAAGATCGTTAACGCCCCTGCCTACGCCGTTTATGCGGTAGAGAACGCCGCCGATCTCGGCATAATTGTAGCTGTCGCTTTCAAAGTCACTGCGCCAAAGCTGAGCGGTCAGATCGGTTTTTCTGCCTGCGCTTTCAGATGTAGCCTGAAAGTAAAGCCCCGGAAGAGAGAGTGAGCACCCGACAGTTTTTTCAGCGGCAGCGGATTTCCCGGAAGAATGTCCGTAGGAGTCCTGCAATTTTTTCAGCGTTATGCTGTCACGAAACGTCATTACTCTCATCGTTTGCCGCCTTTCTGTTTTTGGTTTGCAGCGCAAAAGAGATGTTTCTCATCATCTGGGCAGTCGCAGATCCTTCCTTGTTGTTAAGTTCTCCGAAACGGTCTGCATACATCTGAGCCGCGCCATAGATAACAAATCTTTTAGCGGCTTCACAGCTTGTAAAATCCTGCTGCCCCGTCTGCATGACACAAAGCTCAACAGCTGATTCCACATAGGGCTGAAGCTCTGTTTTTTGTTCGTCAGAAGTAATGCCTAAATATTTCGCCGTTTCCTCAATAAGTGATTCTATATCTACATTCATCATATCCCCCTTTTCAATGCCTGCCTTCCACACTCTTATCATGTCATTCTGTCCCACGCTTTCATTCCGAGCCGCCCCCACTGTCATCCTGAGCAAAGCGAAGGATCTTTTTCATAAAACCAGCGTAACCGGAAAGATTCTTCCTTGCTTTGCTCCTCGGAATGATACTTAATGCTCTGAGCCCTTAGCTCTGAGCTATTAAGCAGTAATCGAACAGTTGAGCCATGAATCAGCGTCAACCTGCTTGAAGTCTGCTCTTAGATATGCGCGCAGGAAGGTCATACCGTTCTGGAAAGCGGAGACGGTGTGTGTTACAGCGTCATCGCCTGTGCCTTCGGTGTAGCTGATAGTTGCGCTGTTAGAAGCGGCAATACTCATCTGACGGCGGTCAAAGATGCGTACAGCCTCATGCAGATCACCGATGATGAAGGGCATTTTTATCTTACTGCTTGCAGCGGCAGTCGACGCCATTACAGAGTTAGGCACATGAACAACAGGCACAATAAAACCGCCGATATTTATAGCGGGCTGACCGCTGCCGGAAGGATCATAGAAGAAATAATCACGGTTGTTGCTGTCCTGAAGATTGCAGAGATAAGCATAACCGTCATCATTTGTGTAGATTTTTGAAGTGCCTGAATATGCGCCGCCGAGAGTCTTGATAATAGCAGTTCTGAGGGAAGGAATACCGCCCGCAATAGCCGTTTCAGTCTTTGCCTGAAGAATAGCAAGTATCTTGCTGTTGAAGGTATCTTCACGGCAGAGCGCAAAATGCTTTGCGATTTCTGCGCTGATATTTTCGGCAGTATCCTCAAAAAGCTCATCAGTCACCTGAATTATACCGCCGTATTTCTTTACGCTGTAGGAAAGCACCTCATACTGAGGATTTGAAATAAGCGGAATTGCGCCGCCCTCGCTGACCTCTTCAAAGGGTGCGGAAAGGTTTCTTTTTCTGTAGGTGCGTGAGCCGGAAAGGGTACTGACACTTTCAACTCCTACATAGGGTTCAAAGCTGAATCTGTTTGTTTTGTATTCGTTTATGCGGGTCTGAATATCCTGCGGAACCGTGTAGCCGCCGTTTGCGCTGCTGCCCTCAGACATCAGCCCCTTTGTCAGAACAAAACGGCTTCTGAAAGCCTTTATGAAGTCGGTTTCTTCCGTAGGGGTTGCCGAACCTGTTCCGGCGATGCTTTTTGTATCTGGCTCGGAAGGCTTAGCAAATCTGTTTTCGGATTCAAAAAGCTTCTTTTCAAGATTATATTCTTCTTCAAGCTTATCGATCTTAGCAAGCTTTTCCTTTGCCTTGTCGTTCTCGCCGTTATCTTTCAGCACCCTTGCTTCTTTGGTAAGGGCGTCGATCTCCTCTGAAAGCTCGTACATTTTTTTACTGCATTTGATATTCATAATTCATTTTCCTTTCTATGTTTTTAAGTTCTGCTTCAATAAGCCTTTCTTCAAGCGCAGTGTCTGCGCTCGGGACCGTGTCCGGTCCTTCCTCGCCTTCGACATAGCTTTTGCGTACATCAAAGGACTTTATCACTCCCGCATCAGGCTGAGCGGGAACAGCCACAAAGCTTACTTCATAAGCGTCTGTAATGCCTTTGAGCGTATAAAAGCACTTGTCGCCGCTGTACGTTCTGCCCGCAATATGTATGCACCCGCCCTTTGTTTTTCCGCATACGGAGCAGACCGCTTCTTTTGCCGAACAGCCGATGCTGACTTCTTTTTTAATGCCCGCATCGAGCTGAGCGATAAATTCCTTGGTGCTGTCCGTTTTCGGTAGATAAGCGTATGCAACAAGCTGTTTTACACCGCCGCCCTTGTCTTCGACCTGAGTGCGGTAAATGCGGGCTGTCTGATTTTCCGCTTTCCACTCATGGTCACGGATTACGGTTTTGCCGATACAAAGCGCGGCAAGCTCCTCAAGCGCACTGTCGTCAAACCTCTCGTTATCTCTGTCGACCTTATTTGTGCAGAGAATAAGAGGAAAGGTATACACCTCATCAGCTTTCATTTCCCTGCGTGTATGCTTGTTTATAAGCTCCAGATCCTCTTTCGTCACCTCTGACATCCAATTCACCCCCCTTCAATAAAGTGTGAAGTGTGAAGAGTGGAGAGTGAAGTTATTTATTGACCTCAGACTGCTCTCCGCTGACTTTCACACAGTTTGCAGGCACAGACAAAAAACGA
>CACWRT010000130.1 GCA_902763365.1 uncultured Ruminococcus sp. | reverse complement strand
TTATAATACCACACTCATCCTCAAATGTCAACACCTTTTTTCAATCTTTTTTCCTTTTCTACAAATTGTATTATCATTTTATTGTATCTCCCCATTTTTACTTCAACTCGGTAAATTATTTTACCGACTGTAGAATTTCTGATTAAATATACTTTTCAATTTCCGCAAAGGTTCTTCCTTTTTTGCTTGTACCCGTTATGCCTATATATTTTATTTTTCCTTTGTGCCGCATAGCGATTTTTTCTCCGCCCCTGAGTTCTCTTGAAACATTATCGCATACCTGCCAGTCAACTGTAACAAGACCCTTTCTTATTGCTTCTGCCGCCTTAGTCCTCGACAAGCCAAAACTTTCCGCACACACGCTGTCAATTCTCGGAGTACTTACATTTATCCTTTTCAGCTCGGTTCTGGGCGGAGGTATTTCATCAAGTGCCGCAGACGAAATATTAACTCTGTACCTGCCTATTTTTTCAAGATTCATCTCTATAAAGTCTGCAACCGAGCTATCGCAAAAAACAAGCGCTCCGTTTTCTTTTACTATAATGTCACCGACCATTTCTCTTTTTATTCCCAGTCCCATCAACGCTCCCAAATAATCCCTGTGAGATAAATCGCTTTCAGCAGCTGTTATTTTTATGCCTAACAATTTGTACGGCGCACCTTCATCGGCTTGATAATCAGCTGTTTGTATCCTGCACATTTTTCTTTCGGCATCTTCGAAGCCACCGTCAAAGCTTATTTTACCTTTAAATTCGTCTGTTCCGGAAATCAGCATCTGCTCTGCCGGTGTCAGAAAATGAGAATATAATACAGTAAAAGTTTTTTCGCTTCTGCGTATCATATCTTCTGTTTTTCTCAGCAGCATTTTTTCTTGTGCATCATTTGTATATTTTTCTGTAAAGTCCATATTTTTCCCTTTCTTGTATTGTTCTTTACTACTATTATACATTACAGCAAGTATAATTTAAAGTCTATTTTTCTTTAATCACATAGGTCGTTTAGCCTACAATCTCAAAACGCGTGTGTTGCTCCACTGCGCATCCGTTCTGTCTGAATCGTTCGTCCCCAGAGCAATCCCTAAAGTTTGATCTATGATCGTATAATGAGGATAGATAATATTATATTTGCATAAATTGTCGGGGAAGAAATCAGGTTTTAAGTTTTGCGGGTCAAGGGGCTCTATCCCCTTGCGAGGTGCAGGGCGAGGAGCCCTGCATTAAAAACTAAACTGCCCCACGCGAGCGCTGCTTCCATTCCGAAATTTGCCGGGGGTTGCATTTTCTTGTGTTTATTTGTATAATTTTACTTAGAAGCCGCTCAGGCTGCATACTAAATTCATAAATTCGGAGGAAACCCAATGAAAATTTCCAAACCTCTTCTGTTTATCTCGGTTCTCACACTGCTTTCGGGAAGCGGATGCTCTGATCTTGCAGATGATATATTAGAAATCAACGGAACGGAAAACAGTCAGGTATCTCAGACTGATAACGAACTTTCGGAAGATGAATCATCCGAAGATGTCAATATTGTTGAAGTATCCGAAGATATCTCAGAAAACGATAGTTCTGACTCTGCATCTGCTGCCGAATCTTCTGTATTAACCGAAGCAGAAGCAGACTACGCGCTGAACTATCTTACCGAATACATAAATTCCGCACAACAAAGCGGTACGCAAAAAATCGTCAACTCAGACCAGACTGTGTCCTGGAAAATCATGAAATATCAAATAGGCGACTTCAATGATGACGGAGATCCCGAGCTTGTCATACAATACTCTTGTCAGGCAAACGATAGTATGCCCGAACAGGGTATCGCTCTCGAAATAATTAAATATCAGGACGGCGATCTTGTGTCCTACAAGCGCACAAGCGATTTTTCGGATTATGTCCGTATCGCAGGCGCTGAGTACGCCAAACATGAAATCGTTGACGAATTGTATATTGACGATGCAGGAAATTTAGGCATACTTTCAACAAAAATCACTGTTTCTGACGCTATTACTCTTATTTACAACACTTTCACTGTAGACGGCGGTCTTGTACGTCAGCAGCATACTCTCAGCATACGCAAAGACCCCTACACAGGTAAGGAAAATCTCGCAAATCCAGCCTATAGCGCTTTCGCCGTATCCGAAGGCAGCAGCTTTGTCTATACATTCTATACCCGTACCTCCGCTGCACAGATCAGCTATATAAGCAGGGACAACGGTGTCGCTATTCAAAAAGAAATACTTAAATGCACCCCCTACGGCGAATTTGCTGTCCCCGATGCCTTTGGCCACAGACTTGAGAGAGATTATAATTTCGATACCACAAATATTTCATTCTGTGATATCGATGAGGCAGATGCGGTTCAGTTCGGTATAGCTGAATAGCATTATACTTTTTGTATCCTTAGCTCTTTTTGTACGTTTTGTAATATTCCGAAATAGAGAACCTGCTTATAATAATATCATTACTTAGTATGCTCTGCCGCATCTTTTATGATATTTTTAAAAAGCAAACCTGAAAATTTATATTCAACCGTATATATACTGTTTGTATTTTATTGATATTATATACAAGGAGTTGCTCGATATGAAAAAATATTCTTTGCCCATTATAATAATAATCATATTATGTACAATAACCGCAGGCATCATATATAATAATTTAAAAAACAACACGGACATACATGATGTTGAAACAGTAAAATCGGATGACAGCTCAGAGTCTGAAGATGAAGAAATTTCCGAGGAAATATCAGAGGTCACATATGAGATCGACAGTTCTGAAAGTTCAATGGCAGAAGTATCTTATGCTTCTGAAATTTCCATTTACGGAGAACCGGAACCATCCGAAGTCTCTGAAGAAGAGAGTCAGAGTCCTGAGATTCCGGAAAACACAATAATTTTAAATTCAGAAAAAAAATTTGACAGCGAAATGGATGCTTTGAAGGAATACGAAAGGACTATGCCTAAAGCTTGTGTAAATCAGCCTGATATTCCATATGACTGGGTAGCAAATCACTATAGAATCGATGATTTCAACAATGACGGTCATCCCGAATTGATCATACAGTACATTTGCTACGGAAGTATAGAAGCGGTCGGCAATTCCTGTGCAGGTCTGGCAATTGAATTAGTTGAATACAGAAATAATAAATTCAATATTTACAAGACAATAGACCCTATAGAGTCTTACACAATAAATGCGGGTCAGGGGCCTTGGCATCATAACGAATTAAGGAAAGTAGATCAGATATTTATTGATGATAATAACAATTTTGGTATCTTGCATTGGTATGCACAAGCAGGAAAATCTGTTGTTCTACACTATTTCACATTAGAAGACAATGATTACAAAAAACAATATTCCTTTTCGGCAGGAAATTTTGATTTAACAACTTATAAGACCGAAGCCGATATTCTGGAAAGCGGCTACAATTTATTTTATGCATATACCGACTCATATAGTAAAAAAACACACTTAAATGGTATATCTTTTACAGCCTATTATAATGATAATAACGACAAACAATTTCTGGATAAATATGAAGCATCTGACTTTTTACATAATATAGATTCATTAAATGTATTGAAGGAGTTCGATACTGTAGAAACTGATCATTACCACGACCTTACCAAATCTATGTACATACATTACAGAGATGTTCTCCTGCCCGAATCATTTACAAAAGAGGAGGCAGTTGAAAAACTAAAAGAACTTCAAGGGGATGAATAATCATGAAAAACAGGAAAAAGAAAATGTACATATTTCTGACGGCACTACTGATATGCACTATACTATGTTCATGCAATACAGACGAGCTTTTTGATATGTCGGAGTATTCACGTATACGTTCCGAAAACAGCGAAGACCAGGAAAACAAATATTCATCATTCATGGTGACAGAAGAGTCCAGAAAAGAGGTCTCACGCATTGAAGCATCAAAACGTGAGGCGTCAATGCGTGAGGAATCCAGAAAAGAAGCATCAAGAAAAGCATCCGAACTTGAGATATCAAGACAGGAAAGTCTTAAAAGGCTTGAAGAAGAAAAAACAGAAGAGCAGCACCTGCGTGATTATATAGAAGGCATGGCAACCAGCGGTGAAGGAACTATAAAGTCAACCAAAAAGCCTTATTACTGGAAGCAGAACAAGTTTTCCATAGATGATTTCAACAATGATAAAAGTCCCGAGCTTGTTGTACAGTATTATGTAAGCAAGACAAAGGATTATGCGGAATACGGGGTTGCGCTTGAGATAATCAAGTTCAGAAAAGGCCAGTTTTATTCATATGTACGTACAAACGATATGTCTGATTACGTTAGTACAGACGTTGTATCATCATTCAAACACGTTGTATGTGATGAGCTTTATGTTGATGAAGAGAACAATCTTGCAATAATGGCGACTTCTCTGTATAACAGTTCTCCTATAGCCGCGGTATATGACGCATACATCCTGCACACCGACAAGGTAAGCCATGAAGAAAGCCTCTATGTTTCAGTCGAAGAGTATAAGGGAAAAAGCAATGTTTTTGAACCCAACAGGTGCGGATTCGGCATAGATGGAAAAGACCTGCTCATATTCCATTTCTTTACTAATCCCAAGAACCGTATCAAATATGAACAGGAGGTAGGCGCAGCACATCACCGTCAGGTACTCGACATACGAAGATATAATATGTTTACGGTGTCCGACTCAGCCGTACACCTTCTTGAACAAAGCAATCATTACGATTCGAGAAAAGTCAGATTTGTTCCGCTTGACGAAATAGAAAAAGCCTACCAACAGCGAACCGGCTCGACGACGGTTTCGTAACGGGCAATACTGTCAATCTAACACATTGACGAAATTCATAACGACAAGTAAAGCATCTTCAAGCGAATTAAATCTAAGCCGCCATAGCTCTGAACTCTGAGCTATTTATCACAAAAGCTTTGTCCATTCTGTTTTGCCGCTGTCAAAATCGAATTTACCGCCTTCTTCATAAGAAGTTATTCCGGTGTAAAGAATGATTACATAATCAGGTTTGATTTTGCGGATATATGTTTTAGGATTAAGCCTGTCATCCGGACGTATATCAAGAATGTGCAGCTGTCCCGTATGCAGTGACAAAAAGGGTGTAACGGGACTGCCGAAGGAATCACGGATAATAAGAACTGTCTTTCCGTCTTCCTTCAGATTATTCAGAACTATCTGCATATTCTGGTTGCCGTTGCTGTAAATATCATACATAACCGATTTGTAAGGATCGTCTTTTATCTGTTCTGTATGTAATACGGTATTCTCAAAGCTGCCGCTTCTGACGATCTTTTTAGTTCTCAGACTTCTTTCGGTCAGATCGGTAGAAAATTCCGGTATTATCAGATCAAAGTCGTCTTTCCCCCGCCATGTAAACCATGTTCCCACCTTTTTTCCGTATGATCCGAGAGAAGTATTTTTATAGGTCTTTATTTTATAGTTATTGATATCTGCCGCCTTTTCATCGTAACTGAACCCGTAATTCAGATTAAGTCTTTCACAGATCGCACCGCTTGCTTCAAAAGCAGTTCTGCTTGTCCAGTGATGATCGGTATAAAAGTATAAGCTGTCCTCGGACATATTTTTCTCTTTGAAAACATCTCCGAGATCAAGGAGAGGAATTTGCCTGTCCTTTAGCTTCTGAATGTAATTTCTGTAATTCAGTACAGAGTTGTCCGTCACATTTTCGGGATAAGTTTCATAAAAAGTTTTTGTAGGTACGGCACAATAAAGGAATTTTGCCCCTGCCCCCTGTGCACATTCTTCAAAGCCTTTGACATGATCCGCTATTTCATCAAGAGAGCTTTCGTCCATTATGCGCGGCGACGCTGCAATAAGACTGCCGTTGTCGGAACGCACTATCACAGAATCATCCTTAGTAATTATCCTTGTTCCGCTTATATTTTCTTTCAGAGAGTTTATATCCATTAGTTCGTTATGGTAGACAAGTTTTTCCTGAGTATTTGTTTCCATTTCATCACAGAACTGCCTGACTGTCTTAAGGGAAATACCATTATCGTCATCATTAAGTTTTTTAGCAGATTTTGCGACGGAATCAAAGAATCCCTTATTACATATTCCCGTAATCAGAAAGATCACAGCAAAAACAAACACAGTCATTTTCTTATTAATTTTTCTCACCTTATTATACTCTCCCGAAAAAAATGATATTATCATAACTATACCACAATCCCCCATCAATTTCAACCGGCGGCTCACCGGCGCCGGCGAGCCGCCGGACCCTAAACGCGGGTATCGCTCCGCTTCGCATCCGCTCTGAACTCGCCGCTCAGGCTTTACTGCCCGCGTATCAGGCAGTTTGAGCGGTTCGTTATTATCAATAATGTTTTATATCGCTATAAAATCATTCCAAGCATTATTAAAACTGAGCCGCCAAGCT
>CACWRT010000129.1 GCA_902763365.1 uncultured Ruminococcus sp. | reverse complement strand
GCGTATCAGGCTTCTTGAGCAGCTCATTTTTTACCATTGATAATATTTTGCCAATTATAATTTTACACTAACCCGGCGAGCCGCCGGTCCCGTAACGCGGGGTTCGCTCCGCTGCGCATCCGCTCCGGGCACGTCGCTATAACCTTTATTTGCCGCGGTTATTACTTTTATTTTCGGCTGTTATTTTATGTTCCTCGCTCAAAATTATTGAAAAGTATAATTTCCCCATATTTATTTTACACCAACTCAATAGTGTGGTATGTTGTTTATCTTTTTATTTGTGTCGCTGCCGATCGGGGATTCGCCGTTCAAAGCTTTGACGGCTAAGACTTCCTCATCTGCTTGTCATTCCGAGCGAAGCGAGGAATCTTTACCGGCATACTTCTTAGTTTACAGTAAATTATGGCACTATTCGTTTGGCGTATCCGGGACTAATATGGTAAATTCTGTACCGATACGGGGTTCGGAAGATACACGTATCAGAGCGTTCTGTTTATCAAGTATAGCTTTGGACAGGGCAAGACCTATACCTATGCTGTTTTTGTCCGTGTTTTTCCCTTTGTAGAAACGTTCAAATATATGCGGAATATCTTTTCTGTCTATCCCTGTACCGTTGTCTTTTATTCGGATACATTTATACAGCCCCGTGTTTTCGGCAGATAGTATGACCCTGCCGTTTTTATAAGAGTGTTCGATACAGTTTTTTATTATATTTGTCAGTGCTTCGGTCGTCCATTTTTCATCACAGCATATTGTCACATCAGCTTTTGCTTCCACAATTACCGTTGTATCATGTATATCTGCAATGATCTCTGTTTTTTCTATACAGCTTTTAAATAGTTTCTGAGCGCTGACGTTCTCTTTTTTCATATTAATTGAATCCGCTTCAAGCTGTGAAAGCTTCAGCAGCGACTGAACAAGGAAACTTATATGATCTGTATTTTTCTTTATATCCGCAAGAAATTCCCTGCGTACATCCTCCGGCATATCTTCATCGGTAATAATACCGTCAAGCATTATTCCTATTGAAGTCAGCGGTGTTTTGAGCTGATGGGAAATATCGGATATACTGTTTTTCAGGTTTTCCTTATCGCGCGCTTTATTAAACGCGGCTTCACGCAGTGTCACAGTGGTTTTATATATTTCATTTCTCAGGACAGAATATTCGTCCTCTGTATTTTCCTTCGGCATAAGATCATAGTTTCCCCTGTTAATTTCCGAAACATAATCGGTAAGTATCCTGTTTCTGCGTTGTACTGATCGCGAATAAACAAGCAGAATTATTACAAACATCATAGAACATACAAAATAAACTGTTCCTGTTACTGCTACGCCTTCATTTCTTACCTTCTCATTCTGAAATACTATAAAATCATCTTTTTTTATTCCATATGACAACAGCATTTCCTCTGTGCTGCCTGTATCGGCTTTACCGTTTAGTACCCCTATAATTTCTGTTTCGTCAACCTGGGGATAAGCCCCTTTTACAGCAGCAACAATTCCTGCAATTGCCTGAAATTCAGATTCTCTCATCTTGTTCATATATATTTCCGAAGTATACGCACCCGCCAATGACACCAACACTGCCGCCGCTAACAGCAATACCGTAAATATTCTCCTCTTCTTCATACAAGCACATCCTTTATAGCTCAGAGCTAAGAGCCGTGTCGGCTCTGACTTTATTCACTAAATGTCAATTTTTTCACCGCTCACAGATTCAAGAAGCTATATTTATAATCCAAAGAGCAGAAACAACTTAAAAGTCACATCTCAGCGAAAGTAATATCATCCGATAAATAATTCCTAACTCCTAATTCCTAACTAATTCTAAATTGATCAGATGTAGTATCCGATACCTTTGACGGTTTTAATGATATTGCAGCCAAGCTTTTTTCTTATGCGTTTGATATAGACAGTGAGGGTATTGTCATTAACATAGTTGCCCGCAAGATCCCATATTTTTTCAAGGATAGATTCCCTTGTGACAGTTTTATTTTTATTTTGCGCAAGCATTAAGAATATCCTGTACTCGAGGGCGGTAAATTCAATTTTTTCTCCGCTTCGGGTAACTGTTTTCGAATCACGGTCTATAACGATATCTTCGATATGTATAATATTGTCAGTTTTTTCAGTCTTTTTGAGAATACGATTTATTCTTGCCATCAGTTCACGGGCAGAAAAGGGCTTTGTAATATAATCCTCCGCGCCAAGATCAAAGCCTTTTACTATACTGTCTTCGTCATCCTTTGCAGTAAGGAATATTACAGGCGCCGTATTATATTTTTTCATATCTTCATATAGTTCAAACCCGTTTCCGTCGGGAAGTGTTATATCTATTATCATAAGTGAATACTCTTCGGCAGCTTGTTTTAATGCTGACTCACAGCTGCCGCATATTTCCACTTCATATCCGCCCGACTTCAGAGTATATTTTAATCCCTTAGCTATTGAATCATTATCCTCTACCAACAATATCCTCATGCGCTTTCACCCTTTTCTGAAATTTGAAATGTTGAAAGTGGAATCAATATTCAGCCCAAAGCATAACAAGTTAATGTAACCATGCTTTGAGCTGTAATTACGATTCCTGACTCCCGGCGCAGGTTCACTATTCATTATTCACTGAATTTAATCTCTCACACATTTTCGTTGCGGATGGTTTCTATGATGTTCTGACGGCGGATCTTTCCGACAGAATAAGTCATGATGAGCCATACAGCGAGAGTAACAGCCGCAATACTGATAAGTACTGCAATAATCGGGAAATTGAACACCATTTCTTCTCCTGTAAGATTTGAGTTGAACAGCAGGTTGATAGCATATCCGCCCAGAAGTCCCAACGGAATGGCAATTATCAGGGACTTGAAGGCATAGAAAAAGCTTTCAAGTCTGATCATGCGTCTGAACTCTTTTCCGGTCATACCAATAGAACGCAGCATAGCAAATTCTTTTTTCCTGAGATTCATGTTTGTAGTGATAGTATTGAATATATTTGTAAGACCGATCAGCGCTATTGCTATTATAAGACCGTAAACGAATAATTCAAGAACAGTTACAATGGAATTCATGCGGTTAGTCTGTTCTTCAAAGTTGATAACAGAATAACCCAGTCGGTCAAGTCCCAGATCGCTTATATCATGCTCTGTTTTTGCAGTGTCTGATGAGTACAAAGACATCTCTCCGCTTACTGTTACAGGCATTACACATTTTCTGAAAGTATCTCTGTCAAGAATTATAGTCAGATCGCTGAATGTCCATACCCTGCTGTTTTGTATCTGATCCTGTGTAATAACAGCGCCAATTTCCACATCCAGCTTCTCGTTCTCGAGCTTTTTCACAACCTCTTCGTCCTGCCGATCTGCGTCTGTGGGGTAAACACTGCCTTTAAGACGATATCCGACGGGATTTCTCAGGAAGGGTACTGTTTTAATATCGGAGTAATCCCCGTTTTCATTTATTTTGGTGAATTCGTTGTCGTTAGTGATAATAGCCTTGCCTTTCATTTCTGCTTCACTTTTGCCTATAATGCTCAGTATTTCACGATAGCTGTCATCATCAAACATTGCAACTATAATATTTATATCAAGGTTACCGTTCTGTATGGTCTCCAAAGGAAAGAATTTTGTGAAGCTGTCATAGCCCTCCGTATTATCAGTATAAATGTCTTTTTCGGGGATGTCAAATGAATAATCGTAACTGTTCAGAAAATAACGATATTTTTCTGTTTCTTTAAATGATACTACTGTTTTGAAAAATTTTTCATCCGAATCAATTTTATCCGCTTTGTCTATATCATGATCGTTATAACGTGAAGTACTTATATTCATATTATAATCCAATTTCTGATAATATCTTCCCGAATAATCCAGTGAACTGTCAACAAAGGAAAACACAGTGATATATACCGATACACTGACTATTATGGAAATTATCGTTGTGCGATACTGTTTTCTGCTGCGTTTAAGGTTTTTGTAAGCAATGCTGCCCCCTGTTCCGAAAAGCTTTGTGACGATTTTGGGAGTTTTATAGCTTTTTTCCTTATTCTTTTTCTTAATATTGATATCCTTGGTACTTCTGATTGCTTCGACAGCAGTAATTTTTCCCGCGCGTACAGCAATAAAGATGGATGACAGGAATATCGTCAGACAGCTTATCACAGCCGCCGCAGCCATTGCATACCAGGGAACACTGAATATGATCCCGTTTCCTTCAAGCATATCATAAAGAAGGTTATCACATATTTTCAGGACAGCCGCAGTAACTCCTGCCCCAAACGCTATGCCCAGCGGAATACCCACAAGCGCAAGGATAAAGCTTTCAAACAGCACATTTTTTCTGATCTGACGAGGTGTTGCCCCGACTGATGAAAGCATACCGTACAGCTTCGTTTTTTCTGTTATGGAGATCGAAATACTGTTGCGTATAATAAACACACTTGATACAATTATAATTATTGTCACAAACACAGCAATTGACATCAGCATCTTAAATGTACCTTCCGACATGGAAAAGCCTTTGAATCTCAGCAGTTCGTTATGTATGCTGAAATAGTTTGCGCCATAAGGGTTTGAAGCTTTTATCTTCTCCTCAGCCTTTGTCATTTCGGTTTCCCCGCTGTCATAGACAACATCGGAATTATAATCGCCGTTGGCTACTGTTTCTGCAAATTCTTTATCTATTCCGAATAATTCGGCAGCAGTACCTATAACATCTCTTTCGGCGTTCTCAGTGAGGTCGATATTTACAAAGCTCAGATTCTGCGCATAGCTGTTGTTTTTATTGAATAAATCAATTGTTTTCAGGTTATCAATGGTATCCGTATAAGTATATACATCTGCGCAAGCAGATGAACCCATACAGGTGACGGCTCCGCTGACATCGCTTAAAATACCGACTACAGTGTAAGTTTCTTCAAACTCGGGAGAGAAAAACTCTGTCTTATCTCCCGTATAGATAATGTCATAGTTTACGGGCAGATAATCTTTGCCGTTTATTTTTACAGCTTCAGGACCGTCCTGAGTCTGAGCCATTTCCGAAAGCCTTTCGGGATCAGTTTCTTTATATAGGCGGCTGCCTATACTCAGAGTAAGCTTATCACCCACTTTGTACGTTTCGCCTGTGTATTCAATAAGATCAGGCGACAGTATTATTTCGTGAGAGTTATTCGGGAATCTGCCTTCCTCAAGCCGGAAAGAATAACAGTTTTCATAAGCTGATTTATTCATTGCGGATATGAGCATATAACGTTTATATTCCGAATTGGATGATTTAAGCGGCGAATAGCCCACAAGCCGTCTGTAGGAAACATTTTCCACATTTCTGTTAGCCTCTAACTTCCTGACAGAATCATCTGTAAGATCGCCGTATGCCTTGATATCATAATTTCCGTCATCATGTATTACCAGAGCAACAAGTGTAGCCTGTACGCTTGTAACAACCCCTGCAACAACGGTCATAAGCGCAGCCGAAAGCATTATTCCGAGGATCGTCATTATTGTACGTGTTTTATTTCTGAACAGGTCTTTCAGAGTAAGCTTTTTCATTATATTCATAGCTTACACCTCCTCCACTATTTTTCCGTCACGGATAGTGAGTATCCTGTCCGCCGTGCGCGCTATATCAAGGTTATGAGTTATCATAATGATAGTCTGCTTATATTTTTTATTTGTCATTTTAAGCAGACCCATAATATCCTCTGTTGCCTTTGAATCAAGATTGCCTGTAGGTTCATCGGCTAAAAGTATTGCAGGTTCATTTATAAGTGCCCTTGCGATAGATACTCTTTGCTGCTGACCTCCGGACAGTTCATTCGGAAGATTGCGTCTTTTGTTTTTTATTCCCAGTGTATCAAGTATACCGTCAAGCTTTTCTTCGGATATCTTTTTTCCGTCAAGATCTGCGGGAAGTGTTATATTCTCTTCTACAGTTAAAATGGGTATCAGGTTGTAAAACTGATATACAAGTCCTATCTGTCTTCTTCGGAAAATAGCCAGCTTATTGCTGTTCATACGGTTTATTTCTGTACCGTCAATTATTATTCTGCCCTGAGTCGGTCGGTCAACTCCGCCAAGCATATGCATAAGCGTACTTTTTCCGCTTCCGCTTGCTCCGACTATTGCGACAAATTCTCCTTTCTCCACCGAAAGTGATATACCGTCCACAGCATTGAATTTGTTTTCTCCCTGTCCGTATGTTTTTACAAGACCTTCTGCTCTCAGTATCTCCATAATTATCATCCTCCCAAATAAATAAGCTCATAATTCAAAACTGCAATTAATCATCCTTTAAAATAACTGCTATAAGCTTTGAACCTTTTCATATCTATAAAATAATACTTCAAAGTGACTTTAAAGTGACCGGCGAGCCGCCGGTCACTAAACGCGCCGGCGAGCCGCCGGACCCTAAACGCGGGTATCGCTCCGCTTCGCATCCGCTCTGAACTTTTACTGCCCGCGTATCAGGCTTCTTGAGCAGCTCATTTTTTACCATTGATAATATTTTTGCCAACTATCCCGGCGAGCCGCCGGTCCCTAAACGCGGGGTTCGCTCCGCTGCGCCTCCGCTCTGGGCTCGCCGCAGCAGCATTTATTAGTCGCGGTTATACTTTTATTATCGGCTGTTATTTTTATTCTGAGCGGCTCATTTTTATATATTATTCAGCTTATACTGCTATTCTATTGTTCATCATAAAAACATATAGTTCCCGATATGCGTATTTTGCATTTCGGGAACTGTCAACAGTAACTAAATAATATTTTACATTGCAAGAAACATTTCAACTTCTTCTCACGGCATACTCAGCATTTCGGATATCTTCTATGCTTAGTTACCTGAATCATGAAGCTTTTTTATAACAATTGCCTTGCTTTTTGATCTTTTATCTGCGGTGCCGCTCATACTTTGATATTATGCAGTATACTGCCGTAGGTTCAGAAAATTCCTAACTCCTAACTCAGACTGTGCCAAAACATCTTTTTGATACAAAATTAGTGCCGAATAGCCGCATTAATTCACGACTTTGTTTTTTTGATTTTTGACTTTTTGCACGGTCTGAACTCCTAATTCCTAACTATAAATAGGGTGTTCCGTAAATATTCAGATCCCATGCGGGTATATAAGGATGCTGACGCAGATGTATTTTATATTCGGGTACAAGGTCGTGTATCAGCAGCGGTATTGAAAAAATATCCTCGCTTCTGTGGTAAACAGCAATATTAAATTTCGGTCTGTCCCGGCGAAGAACATTTGCTCCGCCTAAAAGTGCCTGCCTTTCACTGCCTTCTACATCCATTTTAAGATAAGTAAGCCTTCTGCGGCTGTAAAGAGTATCTATTTTGGTCACGGAAAGCATCTCTCTGCCGCTGTTTTTTATGTTAGAACCTCTCCCCAGCGAACTGTCAAACGGAATATCCATATCATCCGACCATATTCCCATACGGTACAGTCTTACATTATCCATATCTTTCACATGAGATTTCAGCTTTGCAAATGTTTTTCTGTCGGGCTCAAGAGCTGTTATCTGTCCGTATTTTCCACCCGTATAGTGAAGAAGCTCATCAATGGTATCTCCACGGTATGCACCAAGATCAAGATAATTCTCATTATCGGACAGTTTGAGTATATCTTCAAATACTTCGTCTTTACAGCTGTATGCGCTTTTGAGATATGTCAGATCACCGCTTAGTTTGAAATGTATTATCTTTTCATATACATCCCGGGATTTTTTATCTGCCAAAATGGAATAAGCTCTTTCGATATCGTCCTTATTTATTTCATAAAAGTGTTTGTCCCAGACATTATCGCCGTAAACGGGAACATCAGGGACAAAAAGTCTGTGCTTTTCCGACAGACGAAAGATTTTTTCCATCACATCGGGAATACAGGTCCCGAAGGCAACTGCTATTATCATTTCGGGATATATTTTCTCAAAGTCAGAAAGCTTTTTTACGGTAAATCCATGGAAGCTCTGACCTCTCACAAAATCATCGCTTGCAATAATACCGCTTATTATTATATTTCTGCGTGAAAATTCACTTATGATCTTATCTGCGCCGTTGCCCATACCATAGATGACCACAGGAAGTCCGGACCTGTTTATTATATCGTATGTATCATGCATAACATATCCTTGTCGTTTCATTTTATATACATTGATATGTCAAACGCCTTGACCGAATGAGTCAGAGCACCTACGGAAATTATATCCACTCCGCTTTCAGCAACTGCGCGAAGTGTTTCATCTGTAATTCCGCCCGATGCCTCAAGCAGTGCGCGGCCTGCTGTTATTTCCACTGCCTGCTTCATTATTTCGGGTGACATATTGTCAAGCATTATAACATCTGCCTTAGCCTCAAGCGCTTCTCGGAGTTCGTCAAGATTTCTTGTTTCGACCTCTATTTTAGTCATATGACCTACTTTTTCTCTGAGCTTTGTAATTGCGGCAGTGATACCACCTGCTGCATCTATATGGTTATCCTTGAGCATAGCTGCGTCGGAAAGATTATAGCGGTGATTTTTTGCTCCCCCGCACATTACTGCATATTTTTGAAGCGGACGAAGTCCCGGAAGTGTTTTTCTCGTATCTGCGATAGAAGCGTTGGTACCCTTTATTATCTCCGTATATCTGTACGATGCAGTTGCAACCCCGCTCATATGTTGTATAAGGTTCAGTGCTGTGCGCTCACCCTTGAGCAGAACGGCTGTTTTTCCTCTCAGCTTCATTATGTCTTCACCATATGAAACCTTGTCGCCGTCTTTTTTCAGTATTTCGATTTCCGTATTTTCATCAAGCATCTTAAATACCTTTGCGGCAACCTCAACCCCGCAGACTATACCGTCAGCCTTTGACATCAGTCTTCCTTCCCCGTTCTGATCTTCGGGGATAAGCAAATCTGTAGTAACGTCGCAGTAATTCATATCCTCTTTAAGCGCTGTTTTTATAATGTCTTCCACATAAAACCTATTCAATATCATTTTAATCTTTCTCCTTTACTATAGTCGGCAGTCATAAAAATACCGCCACCACTATTATACCACCTTTTCCCCCATTTGCCAACCGGCGAGCCGCCGGTCCCTAAACGCGGGTATCGCTGCGCTTACGCTCCGCTCTGAACTCGCCGTTCAAGCTTCACTGCCCGCGTATCAGGCTTTTTAAGCGGCTCAATGACAAACAAAA
>CACWRT010000128.1 GCA_902763365.1 uncultured Ruminococcus sp. | reverse complement strand
GCGGAGTCGGGGACACAGGCTCTGTGCGGAAAACTAACCGCTGAAAAGAAAAAGCCCTCAGAAACACTTACAGAGCGTTTTCGAGAGCTTGCGGTTATTCAGTTCCAATAGGGTATCTGTCTGTTGTGGTATGCTCCACAATGCCTAATCGGACTTGTGTGGAACGGAAAACTGGTGTGCCATTAGACTACGGGCTAATAAAACACTACTTTTACTGCATAATACATCTCATCTTTCTCCTGTCATTCCGAAGCAATAGCTTTCTGCGTCATATTCCACATCATTTTTCCCATATATAAGGGATGTCTGTAACACAGTTTCATCTGAATTGACTGACTAAACGAATGGCAGATCACGAATTTCTTTGATAAAGCGTGTTTTGCAAGTCCTCGCCCGACCTTTTCAGGGTCAGCCTTGAATTCCTTTGGAATAGGCAGTCCCGACGCAGAAGTGGTATTCGTGATCGGTGGGTGCATGAGATGGAAAGATATGCCGTATGCCTGATTTTCTATCAGCAGGCACTTTGCCAGTGCTTCGATAGCACCTTTTGACGAAGCGTAA
This sequence comes from uncultured Ruminococcus sp., assembly GCA_902763365.1. Classification (GTDB taxonomy): domain Bacteria; phylum Bacillota; class Clostridia; order Oscillospirales; family Acutalibacteraceae; genus UBA1213. The sequence continues at coordinate 10,153 of CACWRT010000128.1, read as the reverse complement.
GGAGAAATATTTCCGAATCCCATTACTCCAACGCCGGAGCTTGTGAATATGATCCTGCCTTTTCCTGCTTTACGCATGATAGGAAGCGCCAGCTTTGAGAGCCGTAACGCCCCGAAATAATTGACCTCAAATACTTTTCTGTATATATCATAATCGGTATCAGGCTCACTTTTAAAAGTGCATAGACAGGCGTTATGTATTGCAATATCAATATTTCCTAAAACACTTGCCGCCGACTTTATCCCACAGGACAGTGACACATCATCTGCCGCATCTGCTGTGAATACATATAGCCTTTCTTGATACTGTTCTGTTAATTTCGCAATATGTTCGGTACGAATATCAAGTACAGCCACACGGTCGCCCTGCTCAAGAAACTGCTTTACCATAAAATAACCTATTCCCTGATCTGCACCAACTATCAGAATATCAGCCATTTTCAGTCTCTCCCTTCATAGTATCAAAAAATGAAAACGCTTTTTCACAGAATACATTCTTTTTTACTTCCGTCAGTTCACCATTCAACAGGTAGCGGAATGTAAGCATTGTCATCTCGCTGAAAAAGGCTTGCCCGAACTGTCGGGCTTGTTGTTCGCTTATTATTCCGTTTTTGCACATCATAAAGAATGCTCCCGTTTGTATCTTTTCGGGCAGTTCAAACAGATAGCGCTCATAAAGCGACTGCATTTTTTCGCTGTTAAACTGCTCTATCATCATAAATCGCATCATTTTATTGCAGAACGGGTCAAACAGGTACTGCTCAAAAAAATATGTTTTCATTGCTTCAAACGAGAGTGGCTTGCTGTTATCCGTGTTGCTTACGGCAGCACTTAGCATATCTGTAAGCTCGCCGATATGCTCCTCGTACTTTTTGACAATCGAGTCGAGTATATCCTGCTTATTTCTAAAATGATAGTATATGGAGCTTTCTTTGATATTGACAGATACCGCTATATCCCTTATAGAAACAGCACTATAGCCCCGTTTTGCAAACATATCAAGTGAACTGTAAAGTATTTTTTCTTTCGTATCCATATATTCCTCCACCTAACAGTCGTTAGATAAATTATACCTAACAAATGTTAGGTTGTCAATAAAACCAACTATTCTTTGGATAATTGCACAATTATAGCATCTGACTACTGCGCCATCTTATGCAAATAATCAACGAATCAAAACCACCAGTGAAACTGGTGGTTTGCACTGGTCCTTCAAGGGCATATTACTGACAAGTGCCTAAAGGCACATTGAAAAGTTTGGCAACCGCATATTTATCACAAGCAGCCGCTCAAGCGGCTTTGATAATCCCAACGCAATAAGCCATCGACGTTGAATTTTGCAAAGTACACACCTTTTTCATCAGGCAGTAAAAGAGTCCTTTTGATGGACTGTTCCCAACGCACTACCCAAGGGTCAAGTGTGTATTTGACAAATTCAAGGCTCTGCTGTTCGATATTGGAAAAGCTGGATTTCTCCAGATCGCCTATCATGTGCGGAGGTACACGAAATATCCTCGCTATCTCATCTATCTGAAACTTCCTTGTTTCGAGAAACTGTGCTTCATTTGGTGAAATGAAGATAGGGGTGTATTTCATGCCCTGTTCCAAAATGGCGACTTTGTGCTTGTTCTCACCGCCAAAGCCCTTATTCCAGCTTTCACGCACACGCTCCGGCTCTTTGACCGTTCCCGGATATTCAAGAATACCGCTGGGCGTTGCTCCGTTTGCGAAGAATTTACTTCCATATTCTTCTGTGGCAATAGCTAAACCTATAGCATTTTTTGCCATAGCAATCGGAGAATATCCGATCAATCCATCGAATCCCAATCCGGGGATATGCAGCACCTCGCTCGGTGACAGCTTTACCGCAGAACCTTTATTGATCGGTGCATCCTCCTGACTGACCATATATTCATAGACAATGTTTCCGTGTTCGTCACGGTCAACATTCATTCTGTCGAGCATCAGGGGATACAGTGCCAAGACCTCACCTTTGCCGTTTCGGATGATTTGTGCATAGGCATTTCCCCACAGCAAAAGATGTGTCATCAGTGTTTCACGAAATACAAAAGAAGTCATTTCGGGGTTTGGCTCATCATGCAGAAGAAAATAAAGCAAGTGTTCAGTAGCCTTTTCCGTTCCTGTGTCGGTGTATTTATATAAATGCAGCGGCAGGCTTGCAACTGCTTCTGACAGTATTCTTACACACGAATACACCGCCGTTATCTGCATAGCTGACCGTTCATTAACTGCTTTTCCGCTTGCTGATGAACCAAGCATAAAGCTGTATCCGCTGCCGGCTGTGGCGTTCCTGGGTGCATCTCTGCTCCGAAATATTCTGCTTATAAGTCCCATACTGTTTTACTCCCCCTTCAAAAATGGCATAAAAAAAGCACCTGCAATTATCAGCAGATGCTCATCCGTATATTTTTATAATTGTCTTTAACCTCATTCCGACAGAAGCCAGTCAATCAAATTTATCGACTTGATTCCTTCATAGGAAGTAATAAAATCCCTGTCCATTGAAAGAATGATCTTTTCATAATTATCACGTATCATTTGCAGCGGACGAAGCTCACGCTCTCTTGTTTCCGGCGACTGAATACTTTCAGTGACCTGAATATACAGTTTATCGCCCGGCTTTTCCGCAACAAAATCTACCTCAGTTTCTCCGACCTTGCCTATATAAACCCGCCAGTCACGGCGTATCAGTTCAAGATAGACGATATTCTCTATTAAATGCCCACGGTCTGCGTCACGGAAGCCAAGCAGCATATTCCGAAAGCCCAGATCAATGATGTAGTTTTTCTCCAGCGTTTTCAAAAGCTGCTTACCCTTTACATCGTATCTTCCGACAGATGAAAAAATATAGGCACTGCAAAGCATTGAGATGTACTTATTGACCGTCTTTCCTGCGATACCCTTTGACTTTCCCTCTCGTATATCGCCCTCATTTGAAAGGATAACGCCTATATTATTCGGGGAAGTTATGCTGCCGATATTGGAACACATAAAACGCATGATTTTCTGAAGTGTTGTATTATCAGCCTGATTGTTCCGCTGCAATATATCTTTGAGTACAACGGTTGAGTAAATACCCTCCAAGGCCTGATCAACCCGTGCTTCGTTGAATTTATATTCTCTTAGTATCGGCATACCGCCGAACTGCAGATACTTCTGAAATTTTTCCTCCATCGTAACTGATATATCAAAATCATAGAATGTCAGAAACTCCTTGAAGGAAAGCGGAAGGACTTTTATCTCCACATATCTGCCCGAAAGAAGCGTTGAAAACTCAGTCGAAAGCAAATATGCGTTAGAACCTGTGATATAAATATCAACATCATAATCCAGTCGGAATGACTCGATTGCTTTTTCCCAACTCGGGACATTCTGCAGCTCGTCAAAGATAAGGTATGTCTTGCCGTCCGGCTGAATTTGTTCTGCAACATAATCATAGAACTTTATATGGTCGGTTATATCACGAAAGCGGAGCGATTCTAAATTCATGTGGATGATATGCGATTCATCTACTCCGTTTTCGGAAAGATACTGATGATACAGATCAAGAATAGACGATTTTCCGCAGCGTCTTATTCCTGTCACGATTTTTACAAGATCAACAGTTTATAAGCTCCTTCATAACGCACCTCCGGAATAGCATATATAGTCTTTACATCTTTTATAACTATTATACCTTAAAATTTCTTTTAGTCAAGATTTTCGTGCGTCATTGTCCGAAATTATATAAATAAAATACCTCTGGAATCATATACGCTTTCGGTATTTACATTGCCGCACCTTACGGCACGGTCGAGTGCCATGATCGTAGCAATAGCACCATCAATTTTTTCTGTTGACTTTTCTTTATCTGCTTTGATATTTCCTGCCGGGTCTGTTCTGATGAAGATATTATCCATCATCCACCGCAGCACAGGATGTCCGCCGTGAGCTATTCTCTGCTCAAGCGTCAGTTTCATAAGCTCCTTTGTGGGCGGCGACATATCCTTAAACCCTTGCCCAAAGGGAACAACGGTAAATCCCATACCTTCAAGATTCTGCACCATCTGCACAGCACCCCACCTGTCAAAGGCTATCTCACGGATATTGAAGCGTTCACCGAGCCGCTCGATAAACTTCTCTATGTAGCCGTAATGAACAACATTGCCCTCAGTCGTTTCAAGAAAACCCTGTCGTTCCCAGATGTCATAGGGCACATGGTCACGCTTGACACGAAGGTCAGTGTTATCTTCAGGAATCCAGAAATAGGGCAGAACATAATACTTATCATCTTCGTCAGTCGGAGGAAAAACGAGTACGAAAGCCGTAATATCCGTTGTGCTTGACAGGTCAAGTCCGCCGTAGCATACACGCCCTTCAAGCTCCTCTGGATTTACGCCAAATGCACATTTATCCCATTTCTCCATCGGCATCCAGCGAACAGCCTGCTTTACCCATTGATTAAGACGGAGCTGCCGGAATGCGTTTTCTTCTCCCGGATTCTGCATTGCAGAGTTACAAGCCGCCTGCACCTTATCCATTCCTATTGTGATACCAAGTGAAGGATTAGCCTTTTTCCAGACCTTCGGGTCAGTCCAGTCCTCATGTTCCTCTGCACCATAAATGCAGGGATAAAATGTTGGATCAACTTTTCTGCCGGATATAATATCCATTGCTTTTTGATGCAGTTCATAACAGATAGAATGTGTATCGTTTCCGGCTGTCGTTATGATAAAATGCAGAGGATTTTTTCTTGCATCTGATGTTCCCTTCGTCATCATGTCAAAGAATTTTCTGTCCTTTTGCACCCACAGTTCATCAAAAATTAGAGCCGAAACATTGACACCTGACTTGCCTGCAACATCGGCTGAAAGAGCCTTATATGTACTGTTGGTCGGCGTGAAATGTATCGTTTTCCGACTCGGTCTTATGTCGCAGCGTTTCCGCAAGGCAGGACAGAGCCGCACCATATCGCAGGAAACATCAAAAACAAGAGAAGCCTGATCTCGATCGGCAGCACAGCCGTAAACCTCGGCTCTCTGTTCGCCATCAGCACATAACATATACAAAGCAACAGCAGCCGCAAGCTCGCTCTTCCCGGATTTCTTACTGATTTCAATATACGCCGTATTGAATTGACGATAACCGTCAGCACGGATAGTTCCGAAAATATCACGGATTATTCTTTCCTGCCAGTCGATAAGTTCAAAGGGCTGATTATAGAATTCTCCCTTTGTGTGCCGCAACTGCTCAATAAAGCTGACAGCGTAATCGGCGGCAGCCTTATCGTAATATGATCCCTTTGCCATAAATTTAGTAGGCGTGTATTTTTTTAGTTTTCTCAAAATTGCACCTCCTCGTCATACAGGCTGTCCTGCGATAGCCTCCTGACTAAGTCTCATAATTTCTGAAAGTTCCATTTACTTTCACCCCCAAACAAAAACAGCCGCATTTCTGCGATTATAATAATTTTACAAATATGAAATTTTTCTTGACAATTATCAGTTTGCGATGTATAATATTCGTGAAATGTTATAAAAAGAATTACACACAAACAATCAAACTTAACAGCATATAATAAAAAACACATACAAACTGTTTGTAAAAGTTTTGTGTTGTCCACTTAAAGATTTCGTATGGAATCAAAATAAATAATTATGTTTGTTAATCAGTTAAAAAAGATAGGAGTATTTTTTATGAAGCTAAGAAGAGTTATTTCGTTTCTTATTCTGTCAGCATTAGTAATTACGATAGCCGGATGTAACAATGAGGAAAAAAATGAATCAATTGATAGAAGCGTGTCAACGGTTTCATCAGAAAATAACGTGGAAACTGAAAAATCCACAAAAGATCAATCATCGAATGAGTCAATTGAAGAGAATATTGTTGACAATGAAGATGAAGACAATAAAGAATCAACTAATGAAAACGTATCTAAAGATTCATCAGAAAATGATAATGAAACTGAGAAGTCAACACAGGATCAACAATTAAATGAGTCAGATGAAGAAGTCAGCACTGACAACCATGCTAAAGTTGACTATGAAAACGCAGAGACATTTGAAAGTGATTTAAACGCCGGAGTAAATCTCGAAGGAAAGATTGTTACATTTAAGGTGGTCGGCTGTGAACCAGACTCTGCATTTGGATACAATCTTTGGGCTGGTGAACATCTTAACTTTGTATCAAACAGCAAGTCGGATTATAAGATTGGTGATACAGTAACAGTAAAAGTTGTTTCTATAAGAAGTGTTTTGGGTTCATGGATCATTAGTTATACTTCACCTGATGATAATATACCCACAACGTCGGTTACAGAAAGCAATCCCGAAAATGATTCCACTGATTATAATGATATTACCAAATTTGAAACTGATCTTAATAGTGGTAAATCTATGGAAGGTAAGATTGTTTCTTTTGTTGTAAATGATATTAAGCCTCAATCGGCTTTTGGATATAATCTTATTACTGGTGAGCATCTTAATTTTGTGTCAGCATCCAACCCTAATGTTAAAGTCGGTGATACTGTTAGAGTTAAAGTAACAGAGGTTTCAACAGTATTAGGTTCATGGATCATCAAGTATGATATGATGTAAACGTACTACGGTATATTCTGTGATATGAATATACCGTTAATTTTTTATTTTCTTGTTTATTCATGTCATAATGCTACAATGCTAAAGCATAATTTACGCTGAACCTGATTCCCTGAATTTCGGTTTCTCCCCAGAATTCTTTCTTGATTCTTGTGTAAAGCCCTGTCATGGTGCAGCCCTCGGCGGCAAGCTGGTGGATGTTCTCCATCAGGGCGGTGCTTTTGCCTGTGTAGGCAAACTCGGTAATGCCTGCCTTGCGGAGGGTGTCAACAAAATCCGCAACCTCTCTGTCCCAAAGGAGATCCGAAAACTCAAGTATCTCCAGTTCATCCTGGACGCTGCCCGCCCAGGCTCTGTAGGCTTTGTTTGCTCCGTCCGTGAATGGGAAGGGAATGTCCTTGTTCTCTGCAAGCCAGTTGCTGTATTCCTCGCTGCAGTAAATATATAAAGTTTTTTCATTGCCATTGTAGAATTAGCTCTCTCCGCACACTATACCAAGCAATATTTGAGATGTATATCCACCAATCATAAAGGCTGTTTTTCGTAGGAAGTTGTGTATTTTATGACGGTCAATCCAGATCATCAGTGCAGTATGTTTTGCCTACTATCAGCTTTGCATATATCGCGGTGTAGCGTTCTCTTTCGCTGCCCTCGGTAGCTTTCAGACCTTCAAGGAAAAAGTTCTTTGCTTCTTCTCTGCTGTCCCACACCTTTTCTTCACCGTAGCAGACCGTTGTAACGCTGTCGAGGGTTTCCACCTCGTCAACTCCGTAAACTACATTCAGTCCGCAGCCGTTGTCCCACTTTACCAAAAGGCTGGCGGCATCATCAACACCCTGCACAGTCCCCTTGGTTCCAATGGGAGGGGCTTGGCAGTCATCCATTTTTCGAAGAATCACTCTTGTTCCGACAGGGTATTGCTGTTTCAGTTTTTCGATTATATCTCTGCCCGGATATTTCATTCCTGCTCACCGTCCCTTCCGGCTTTGAATGCTGACGAGCCGCTGAGATTGCGGAGCAGAATTTTTCTTTCCGTCTTGTACTCTGTACCGATGAACCCGAGCCGCAGAAGAAAACACCTGAAAGCGTATTTTTCGTTATCCACTTCTTTTTCCTTCGCTGTCACACGCTTAGCATCTTTTGTCATCTTGCAGAGGGCATTGACAAAGTGTGTATAAGCCATCGCTTCGTCAATGCTGACCTCTCCGAACCAGGGGAAACAAATCGTTTTGCTTTCCTCATTGATCTCAAATCCCAGCTCATCCACACCGAGAGCCTTTTTTATAAGGCCGCCCTTTGCGTCAAGGAGCTTTGTCAGATTGCCAACAGCCACGCTTTCAAGCGGCAGAGTTATCGTAAGGTTTATTCTTTCGCACTGTTCCCCCTGTGTGGGCTTGTGTTCGGCTGTTTCGGGTTCTGCGGATAATTTCTCGGCTTCGCTTTCATCCGCCGTGTCGGGCATTTCTGGGACTGTTCCTTCAAAGCCTTTCTGTGCAAGCTGTTCCAGAAGGTTTTCGATTTCCTCACTGTCGGCTCTGTCGTCAAATTCCAAAGCCCCGTCCTTCTCAATCGTGAAGTAATCCACCTGATAGGCGAATGTCGGAGCACCGAGGTACTGTGCGGTGCATTCCGTTATCTCCTCAATTGCCCTGACCAGTGCTTTCCGTTCCAAGCCGATTCTGTTGTATCTGATTTTCATGTTGAGTACCGTCCTTTCATTTTGGTACTACAATATATCACTCTTTTACCCTTAAAAGTCAACTGTTAATATGGATTTCAAAGAAAAAGTTAAAAAATCAGGCATACTCTCAAGTATGAGAATATGCCTTGAAATTTTTGCAATTAACCTAAAAAAGATTAAAAATAATACTTGACAACAATATAATTATATGATACGATATGTGGTAAGGAGGTGGGTTACTATGGCATATACAAAATTTGGCGAGTACATGAGAGTTCTCCGTGTTCAGCATCACGAAGTCATGGGTGATATTGCTAAGTTGCTCGGTGTTTCCACTCCATTTTTATCATCAGTTGAGACTGGGAAAAAAAATGTACCTGATGATTGGTTTGATATTTTAGCAAAACATTATTCCCTGACGAATGATGAGGTTGCTGAAATGAGAAATGCCGCTGAAAATTCAAGAAATCAAGTAAAAATCACACTTTCTAAGTCTGAATCTTATCAAAGAGAAGTAGCATTGCAGTTTGCACGTTCATTTGATGGGATTGACGAGGATACAGCAGAAAAGATTTTAGCATTGCTTAAAAGGAGTGGTAATAATTAATGGATTACAGAACAAAGCCGCTTAGCAGATCATCAATAAGGCAACTAAGCAAGTATATACGGAAAATATTTAAGCTGAATGAATCAGAACCATTTCCTGTTCTTGATATTCTCGAAAGAGTATGTATTATGTTTGATGGGGTTGATTACATAGTGGTTGAAGACGACGATTTGCCTGCGGATATTTTTGCTTGGTGCTATCCTAAACCGGAGGGTGGATTTATGATTGAAATCAAGCAAACCGTATATGATGGTGCTTGTTATCACAACAACAGGGCATTTTTGTGTTTCATTTGCCATGAAATTTGTCATGTGATATTGTTTTATCTCGGATATACACCGATTTCTACACGAATGCTGTCAAAAGATGAAAAGATTCCTGCTTATTGCAGTGTTGAGTGGCAAGCGAAAGCACTTTGCGGCGAATTGACGATTCCCTATGAAGCAACTGTAGGCATGAAAGCAAAGGCAATTATGGAGAAATATCCGGTAACTGAGGCTTCGGCTAAATATAGAGTAAAACAAGATAAGGCGAAAAAATAAACAGATGAAGAAAGGCAAGGTGATTCCAATGAACTAAATAATGTGACAAAGGAAAAGAGCATAAACAAGTTGCTGCCAACAACAAGTTTATGCCCTTAAAGGAGTTATGAATATACTCATAACTGTGACAAATGTAGTATATCATATTTCCTTCTCCTTTGTCAATTGACAGAAAGTAAGAATTTCAGTTTCTGTTTCCCATTGATGGGAGAAAGGAGTTTATTTTGAAGAAAAACAACAATTTAATAAATTTGCTCAATCTGAACTACTTAGCACTAACTAACAGAACGGTGTCAAGTGGTGATATGGATTTGCCTGCTATCAACTGTAATGTGTCAGTATACCCTGATTATATTGCTTTGTACAGTCAAACAAGCCTTTATCACAAAACAGAGCATACCGCTGTGGCGTTTTTTCAGTTTGATGAAGATTTTGATGGTAAATACGGTCTGTATTGGGCTATTTACTATAATGTAAAAGAACGCTTGGAGTATTTCAAAGAGCGTTTCAAAGGGGTTAAGTATGTCATTATTCCTGATTTTTCGGAACTTGGCGATATTCACAAGATTGAAAATAACTACCGTCTGTTCAGAGGACGAATTATCGGACTTTGGTTTATGTTTGAAATTGGTGCTATAGTTATACCAAATATTACTTTTCCTACCGAGGAAAGTGCCGATTTTGCTCTTGATGGGTATGAGGAATCCTCCGTAGCTACGATTAGCACC
>CACWRT010000127.1 GCA_902763365.1 uncultured Ruminococcus sp. | reverse complement strand
TTGTTTGTCTTTGTATCCCTGATAGTAACCTTTATGCGGTATTCTCCTGATGATGTTGAAGCAGTTATAGGAAGCGTTAAGGTTTTGTTGGCAGAATATACTTCACTGCGTATCACAGTATTGTCGAGAAGAATATCATATCTGTATTCATATTCACCGCTTCCGCCGCTTGCCTTTGCTGTTACTACAACCTCTTTGTCTTCGCCGATTACTACTTCGTTTTTGCTTATGGTTGAATTGTTTATCAGCTGATTATAATCTTTCAGTGAAACATTTAGCCTGAATGTTTTTTTAACCGGATCAATTGAATTGTCATTATTATCCTTGATTATTACATAGACAAAGTAAGTTCCTGTTTTTTCGGGCTTGAATGATTTGCTTGAAATTTCTGTGTAATAATTGACTCCGTCAATGAATTGTTCTTCAGTGTCGTCCGGACCCTTATAAGTGTATTTATATGAATAACTACCGCTTCCTCCCGAAGCAGAAGCTTTCAGAGTAACAGACTCACCCTCTTTTATGCTTGAAGATGAAATTTCGGAGGTGTTTGAGATTTTGCTGACCTTTTTGTTTACCGTAAGATTGTAGTTTTTTTCTATTGTCTTTCCGGTGCTGTTATCCATTGCGATAATTATCAGCTTATATGAACCTTCTTTATCAGGCTTGAAATTCACGGAAGATGAGTCTATAAAATCATTGCCGTAAACATAATATCGTGCGCTTGAGTTTGGCTCTTGGTACAGATACTTGAAAGAATAGTTCCCGCTGCCGCCCGAAGCAGAGCCGTTAAGTGATACAATACTGCCCTGTTCTACTGACGTATGCGAAATTGATGATGTATTGCTGAGATCGTATACGGTAACAATGACTGTTCCTGACAGCATAGGCGGTGAGCCGTTTCCGGCATCTGCTCCACGGACAGTCATTCTGAAAGAATAAACCCCGGGTGCATTTGGAGTATAATCACATTGATTTCTTGTGCTGAAATTCTGTATTATTGAAAACTGAGCCTGTGACGGGGGGTTGACTTCAAATTTATAATCATAAGAAGAACTGCCTGTTCCCTGTAAGCTCAGTGTAATTTTCTGACCGACATTGACTTTGCTTGCCGACGCTCCCATGCCTGTATAACCGATAGCATTTGCAGTAGGCGGTACTATCAGGGACATGAAAATCGACATTATTATCAATGCTGTCAGAGTTACGGAAATAAGCTTATGATATGCTTTTTGCGGCGGTTTTAAAAGAGTTCGATTCATAGGATCTGTTCTCCTTTCAAAACAGAAACAAGGGATCATCAGACCGATAACCCCTTGTTCTGCCTTATTTTAATAGATTTGAAACATCAGATACCGATAGCACTGTTTCATCAGCCTGACCCTGAACGATCTTTACGATAGCAGGAATCCCGCCGACCGCAAGGATAGCAATGCGGACGATCCACCAAACTATATCCGCAAGAGTACCCATTGTAGCCGTATCAACTCCGCTTGGTGCGGCAGGAGCGGCAAAAGCTACAAGACTGCACGACATGAGCATTGTCACCGCAAGAGAAACAAATATGTATTTCTTTGCCTTTGCGATAAGTTTTTCTTTTCTTACCTGTCTGCTTGATTTGGTGATAACTTCACCGTTTTCTTTTTCAATGATTTTGACTGCCATTTCGATTACCTCTTTTCTTGAAATAAAACATATTGGTTTATGGGCGGACAACTAATTTTTCTGTGGACATCACTCCCTTCAAAAAAATTTGGGGCTTCAAGCCCCATAATTACCTCGTCAGTGCATTGCTCTTTTTTACTGTCTGTAAAGCATCCGATGTTATCTTTTTAGTCGCAACTAATATCTTTCCCACTGTACCCTTTGAAGCTGATAAGGGCTTTTCTGCAATTGCAGACGCTTTTGATGTAAATTCAGGCATCGAAAGCAGTTCTCTCCCTGCTTTTGTTACTGTCGCTTTGCCGTTCTTCACGGTAACAGCACCGCATTCCTGCCACTGCTTTATATTTCCCATGATCTTAGCAGAAAGCTTCTTATCGGGAGCTTTTGCAATTGCTCTTAAATCAATGCTGTCCGTATGATTGAATACCGTAAAATCGTTGATGTAGTTTCCCGATAACTCCGCACACATCTGTATACTCTGACCGTCTGATTTAGGAATTGTCTTTTCCGCAAAAGCCGTCTGCTGATCAGACTTTGCACGATTTGAAAAAGACGGGTCGCTTAACCGTTGTCTGCCTTTTTCGGTTATCTTTACGCTGTCCCCCTCAAGCGTGATATAACCGTTTTTGCTCAGTCAGTCAAAGGTATCAATTACAGACTGTTTCAGCTTTTCATCCTGAATATTCGCTATTGCCGAAAGCGGAAGAGTGTCCACATTATTGAAATAACATAAATCAGTATCTTTCCCTGTGAAGCTGAAATTCAGCAGACTGTTATTTTCTGATAACAGAGATGTATCAGGCTTTGGAAGATCCTTTTCAGGACTGCTTTTTATGTTGGCGAAAAAAAGATCGGCTATGCCACGTCCAAACCTAATAGTCTTTCCGTAAACATCTCCGACCTCATGTATACCGCTTTGAAATTCATCAAGTTCGTCCATTTAAGTTCATCTCCTCCAAATCATCAATAGTGTCAGAATTATAGACCGACACTTCATGCTCCGTATCATCGTAAAAACGCTTGACTATATCATCAGCCGCCATATCCTGCTGTTGTTCAGTTGATATTGGCATTTCATAATTTCCTGCCGCCAAAGCTTCTGAAATAAGGTGTGCTTTTCTCCTGTTTTCCGCATATTCTTTCTTTCTCTTTTCGTTGACTGCAGAAAAGTCAGCAGTAAGATTAGCGTTATTGACCTGATTTTTGCCCTTGAAACTGCCTATTTCATCAATTTTCGGGTGCTTTAACGTATCAAATTTGCTGAGGAAGAACGGACTGAATTCATCTACAAAAACAATACATTTTCCACGACTGCCCTTTTTAAGAGCCTTTGGTATTTCGTCAGGCTTTAAAAGCCGTCTTGCAATATACGTTTCACTGTCGGATCCGCCGCCCTGATTACCTCTGTTGTATGACTTTGTGTCAATTCTTACTGTTGTTTCACCAAGCCGCTTCGATATTTCCTCACAGGTTTCCGAGTCCGTAGTGCCGAGAAGAGTAAGTATGGAACAGTTATTTATTATGCCGTTCCAGTCTTTCTCGTACAAAGATTTAAGCTGTGAAAGGCTTTGCAGAACCATACATAAGCGGATATTATATTTTCGGACGATAGCCAAAGTTTCTTTGAAATTTGGTATGCGTCCGATATTAGCAAATTCATCCAGTTCACAGCTGACAAGCAAAGGAAGTCTGTTGTTGTATTTCAGCTCTGCAATGTACATAAGTCTTTTGAAAAGCTGAGAATAAAATATGTTTGCAACAGCACGGTAAGTCTGACTTGCACCGGGAATGATAAGGAAAATCGCAGTCCTGTGTACGCCGATATCATCAAAATCCATTTCATCCTTATCTGTAAGGATATCAACATCTTCAACAGACCAAAGTCTTAGCCTTACGGACATTGTTTTCGCAATGCTCGACATGGTTTCTTGTGCAACTCCCTTTACACTGCCCCAGTTGACCGCAACCGCATCATACCTGTTTTCTTCCTTTTCCATGTGCCTTTTTACGCATTGGGCAAGCTCGCAGTTTTCGTCTATTTTACCTTCAGATGTGTAATTTATAGAATTTATCAGCCTTAAAACTCTGCCGAAAGACTTTGTTTCATCCTCGTTTTTGAACAGATATACCATTATCATTACAAGCAGATCCTGAGCCGCACCGCTCCAGAAATCTTCTTTTTCTCCGTCACCGGCTGAGTTTTTCATGAACAGATCAGCGACCTCAAGAACATCCTGCATTTCATTCATGTAGACAAACGGGTTATATGTATTTGTAAGGTTGATATTGTTCAGATTAAGAACACGCACCTTGTAGCCATTTTTTCGCAGAAAAATAGCGGTATCTCTGTAAAGTTCTCCTGACGGATCAGTGACAACATAACTGCCTGTCATTTGGATAATGTCGGGCTTAATCTTTCTGAAAGATTTTCCTGCACCTGAACCGCCTATTACAGTTTCGTTCAGATTATGAGTTTCATAAAACTTATGATCGGGATTATCAACGGTAATATAAAAGTTATCTCCGCATGGAATGCCTGTATCATCTGTAAACTGCTGTTCTTCATATTTATCAGCCCATCTTGCCGAACCGTATTCCATACCCCTGAAATCGTTCGGTTTTTTTGATGTGACGATCAGAAAAATCATCACCGCAATACCGCCGTAGACCCACCATATATCTTTTACCTGCATAACAAGAACGTCTTTTATAACATCAAAAGTCAACGGCAGGGCAAAGCTTTCAGGCTTGAAAAGTATATTAAAAACGGCGGCGATATCCTCATATCCCGGTTCGGTTATGTTGTTTGTGCGGACATAACCCAAGTAAACATAGGAAACATAAAGAATAAAAAGGAAGCCCATAAGTCCTATTATTACCAAAGTCCATATAACAGGTGCTTTGCTTTTGCCGCCCCTGAGTTTGTTCTGATTTTCCGCCATAGCTTACCTCCGTGAACGTCTTGCCTGATGTTTTATTTCAGGCTTGTTTTCTTCGGGTTCGGGCGGCTTTTCTTTTTTGATACCCTTTTTTTCAAGCAGTTCATCAACCGTGTCAAAGGTACTGTCGATGAAATCCGGCAGTCCGTCACAGTCCTTATCTGCATATCTTTCATTCTGCATTATTATCACCTCCAATAATTGATAAGATATAGTTTTTCTGAGAACCGTCAAAAATAATCATGGTTTTTTCAGGTTTATCAGCTGGCTTGCTCATAAACATAATTCCACTTGTTCTAAGTTTTGACAGATCCTCTGTGTTAATGATCATCCCCTCTTTTTTTAATATGGAAGGTTTAAAAATTACATCAGGTCTGTCCCTTGCGTAAAAATAGGCTGTCGAAAACTGTACTGCTTTAAAAACTTTTTTTATCGTATTTTCAAAAGCAGATTCATCAATATCTATAAACTTATTAAAGAATGTTACAGTGCCAAGACTTTCGCAGAAAGAAAAAGCATTCGGACCGATATGTATAAGAGTTTTCGGCAGAAATATGTCATGCAGTTCACGGCAGTTTTCAAAGGCATTATTATCTATTTCCATAACGCCGTTCATTTCAAGCTCTGACAGTGAAGTGCAGTCCTTAAAACATTCACAGCCGATATATGAAACAGACTTTGGCAGACAGATTTTTTCAATCGATCGGCATCCGGTAAATGTGTTATTGCAAAGATAAGAAATTTTGTCGGATAATTCGACCTTTTTCAGACCTATGCAGTTCATAAAAGCACGTTCACCGATATAGCTGACATCAGATAATCTTATACCCATAAGAGAGGGGCAGTCCTCAAATGCACCGCTCCCGATATGAACAAGGCTTTTCGGAAAATTGATATCGTACAGTTTTTGAAGTCCCCTGAAAGCATTATCCCCGACAGCTTTGACACCAGCGGGGATATTTATCTGCACAACATATTTTTCTTTACAGCCTTTCACGATATTATTTTCTATAATAAGATCTCCCATGCTCATCTCCCTAACGCTTCATGTTCTGTGATTGAGTTTGCTTTTCAGACAGTGCTTTCCTTACTTTTTCGGCATCTGCCTTATTAAAAATAGCTGAAAAACTCCCGTCATTACGCTTGACAACGGAAAATTCAATTCCTGCTGACAGCATACTTGCCGCTTCTTCGGGCTTTAAGTTTCTTAATGTTACAGCCTGAATTTTTGGCTTTTCAGGTGTTTTTGCAGTCTGCTCCTGATTTTTGCTTTCTTCTGTTTTCTGTTCTTTTTTGCTTTCAGGTTCTATAACCTGCTGTATCGTTTCTGTTGATGTTTCTGCCTGATTATCTATAACTGTACTGCCTTTCATAGCAGATTTGTCAGCAGTTTCGGCTGATGTATTCTTTATTTCGTCTATCTTATCATCGACAAGCTCAGTTTTGGCTATTTTGGTAGACTCAGAGTTTAGCTCACCGATACCTGTTGCTTTATCTATCAGCTTGTCACGCTTGCTTTCAGGCTGTTGTGTTCTTTTTCCGAGATCAATATTTTCTCCTTGTACCGCATTCTGAATGGTGCTTGTAACATCAGGGCTTGTCATGCCATCAACAGCCTGTGTAACCGTAGAACTGCCTGCCGCATTTTGCATGGCTGTTTCCTTGATTTCTTCAAGCTGTGACACACTAATATCTGTTTCTGCTAACTTGTTCAGATTTTGGTCAAGCTCAGTCAGATCATTGATTTTTGCTTTGATAACATCTCTTTGCCCCTCTAATTTTTTGATACAGGCTTCCAGTTTGACTTTTTTTACATTGCTTATGTCTTTCTTTGAAAGCATCGCAGTTGCTTTTTCAATTTTTGCTTCAATGCTGTCAAGCTTCTTTTCGGCTCGTATCATACCGTCCTCTCTGAGTGCCTGCATACCCAATACATACGCTGACCGGTCAGTATTATTATCGAACAGAGAAGAAATAAAGCCTTTGAGCAGTTCATTCTTCTGCTGTTTTCTTTTCAGTCTGTTTATCTTTTTCTGAGCCTTCTTGATTTTCTTTTTCAGAGCTTTTATTTTATCATTTTTCTTTTCTGCTGATTTTTGGGTTCTTTCGGATAAAGCTGAAATGATGGGATTAAGTTTAGGATAGGCATTGCTTTTCAGGACTTCCGCACAAGCAGAAACAGTCTGATCCTGACGTTTCTGACTTGCCTGAACCTGTTTGATTTTAGCATTCAGTATGTTTATGATATCCTGCTGTTTTGCTATTTCAATATTGTCCTGTGTTTCGGCAGATTTGAAGTTTTCAAAAAGCTTTTCTGCTTCGGGAGAAACTTTCTGCACAGCTGTTTCATCAGGTACAGGCTGTGCAGTTTCCGCTTTTACAGGCTCATTTTCCTTTGGAGCTTCCGACTTTGGCTTTTCTGTTTCGTGAGAGGTATCCTGCGAAGACCTTTCTTCTGTTGGCTTCTGATTTATCTGTCCTGTTTCGGCAAAACGCTTATAGCTTTGTACATCAGGAAAGATAATCATATCCTTATCAAAACCGCCTTTTGCCTGCATTTCGGCTTTCATTTTGTCCCAGTATTCTTCACCCTTATCGGTGCTGTTGTTTCCGTCAGCCCTTGTGTAGTGAGTAAACCTTCCGTGAGGGAACACATCGCACTTTTGCTGTACGCCCTGACTGAACAGCCTGAACTCTGTATTTATATACTGCCGTTCATTGTGTATCTCTGATGAAGCGGAAATTTCCATATAATTCTGAGGATTGTTCTTATCACACACAACATAGGTTCTGTCGTCTGAAAAATCAAGATCATTCAGCTTTTCAATCATTTCATTAAAGCTCAGATCTTCAAATACTTCCGTAGTTTTCTGACCTTTGAGAAAGTTCTCCAAAAACTGATTTTTATTATCATTCTGAATTGGTTCTTCCATTTTTTACTCCTGTTCACACGGCTTTATTCAAAGCAGTATGTTTTGAATCAGATTCGATCTTTCTTGCAGTGAGTTTAAGCTCGGATATCCGCTCATAAACACTTTCAGGTATCGTCCCGCTCATTTTTCTGTACTGTTCAACTTTTTCTTTTATTTCATCTGCCGACTCTCTGTGAAAAGCATCAAGCATATCAATCTGCTCCTGAGACGCACCTCTTTTACACATACGAAATCTGAGCTGACGAATATAATTGTTGTAATTATCGACAGCCGCACAGTACTGATCGCTTTTTCTTTCGTTTCGCTTTTCAGAATTTTTTTCTCTTTCTTTGACGAGCTGAAGGATAGCGTTTTTTACAGAATTTTCATCGGCATTTTCAAAGTGTATCTGCCATATCAGCGATGTTTTTGTAATCGGGTGTTCATCTGCATAT
>CACWRT010000126.1 GCA_902763365.1 uncultured Ruminococcus sp. | reverse complement strand
TCAGGAAAATCTTATAGATTGAAAGATCATTTGAGCCAAACAGACTAATTGTACATTTTTATATAATATTTTTTGTACATTCGGTCTTGACATTTTATATTGAATACATTGAATCCTGGTATAATCACAGGAGAAAACATAGTAGCTTAGGCTACATGACACCGGATGCAGTTCATGCAGAGGGTGCGGCATAAAAGTCTCACTTTCGGTGTCCACTATATTGACTTAAGACCAATACCTTGGACACAAAAAGTTGAACTTTTTCTCCTTGCCTAACAAGCAAGGAGATATTGTTTTAAGCTGCAAGAGCCTCATCTTCAACCTGCTGTGGTGTCTTGTAACCAAGGGCACTATGGCGCCTTTTGCGGTTGTAAAATGACTCTATATATTCAAAGAGTGCTGTTTTTGCCCTTCAAATGTCTGATAAGTGGTTGTGTATACTTCTTCTTTTTTCAGCACAGAATGAAAGGATTCTATGCAGGCATTGTCATAAGGATTGCCTTTTCGACTGAAGGAATGAAGAATTCCTTGTGAGTGTAAATAGTTTTCAAATTCATCGCTGGTATACTGACTTCCTAAATCACTGTGAAGAATAATTACTTCTGTGTCAGGTATATTCAGACAGGCATTCTTAACAGCCTGTGTAGCCAGTTCAGCGGTGATGTTTTTACCATAAGACCAGCCTATAATTTTACGGTCATACAAATCCATCACTGACGCTAAATATGTCCAGCCCTCATTCACTACATGAATATATGTTATATCAGTGACAAGCTTTTTAAATACAGTATCAGCTTCAAAATCACGGTTCAGGATATTCTCCTTATCATCGGGTACCTTACCCTGATTCTTTGTATACTGGTACTTTTTGATTACAATGCTCTTGATGCCAAGGCGTCGCATATGCCTTTGGACTCTGTTCACAGAGCACGGAATGCCTCTGTCAGATAACTCTCTTTGAATTTTTATGGCGCCGTAACGCTTCTTAAATTCTGTGTAAACAGATAACACTTGAGTGCTAAATTTATTGTATTACTGCTCTCTTTGAGAAGGCTTATGGTTAATTACAGCATAGTATGTGCTTCTTGGAAATTTAAGAACCTTGCACATTTGTTTTATAGTATATTTATTACGATAAGTCTGAATAAAGGACACGTATTCAGCTATTGTTTTTTGGCGAATATGGCAGTAGCTTTTTTTAATATTTCATTTTCGATTTCAAGCTCTTTCATCTTTTTTTGTAGGGCTTTATACTCCTTCATAGAGATAGTTTCTGTTTCAGATACCTGTACCGGTGACAGATTCTTAATCCAGATAGAAATTGTGCCTTTTGGAATGCCATATTCGCGGGATAATTCAGATATACCTTTGCCAGCTTGATTGTGTAAATCCACAATCTGTTGTTTAAATTCCTGGGTGTAACTTCTTTGATTTTTTGCCATAGTGTTGAACTCCTTTTTTATTGATTATAAGCCGTTCAACATTTCGTGTCCATAGTTATATCTTAGCACCACTATCATATTTCCGTCTTTTATCCGGGCATAAATATCACCGTTCATTTTTATCATGAGTGTGCGGCAGATGTACAGACCAAGACCACTTCCGCTCTGACTGCCTGTATTTGAGCCGCGCCAGAAGCTGTCAAAAATATGCGGCAGCTCGCTGTCAGATAAGGTACACCCGCTGTCTGAAATATGGATAAGCTGACAGTCCTCCTCCTTTGAAAAGCTTATGGATATCCTTTTTCCGTCACCGTATTTGACAGCATTTTCCATGATATTCTGAATGACCTCAACAGCACGCTCCTTGTCACCGCACAGAATACAATCAGGCTGACCGTCAATAATAAATTCCGTTTTAAGCAGGGCAAGCTTTTCGGTATAGAAATTTTTTACCGTACCGATAAGCTCAGAAAGATAAAATTCTCCCATATTTATATCAAGACTAAGAAATTCCTCGCTTTCCGTTTTTGCAATGTCGTCTACATATCTTCGTATTTCCTCACACTTGGCATGAATATTTACAGAAATTTCCCTCTTCTTTTCTTCATCCTTATACAACCCCCTTTCAAGTGCTTTGGCATATAATTCTATCACTCCCAAAGGGGTTTTTATATCGTGTGAAAGTGAAAGCACCATTGTGTTGTTCTGCTTTTTCAGTTCAAGCTCCTCTGCTTTTTGCTTTTCCAGCTTTTCCCTCAGAAGATCAAGTCCCCACAGAAATTTTCCGAAATAGCCGTTTTTCTGCTCTTTGAGAGGCTTTGTCAGATTGCCCTTTGCAAGCTCTGTCGGATATTCACTCAGCTTTTCAAAGGGATGTATGATCCTGAAATAAATATATACCATAAGACAGATCACAAAAAGACTTATCATACCAAAGCACAGATAAAAAACCGTCAGGGTACTTTTGTTTTCATTATGATATGTATAATCAAAACGGTAAATATGCCCGCCGATATTTTTTATCAGATAATCATTGTTTCCGGTTTCGATATCCTCTGAGATTTTTACGACATCCGTTATATAGCTGTAATCATCAAGGGAATAGCTTTCGTTATTTTCTATTTTCTCTGCAATTCTTTTTGCTTCAACACGATAAGGGCGACCCTCGTCACCCTTATCAGTCATATTCAGAATTATTGTTGAACCGGCAAACAGAACCGCAAGTGCATAAATTACAGCAATTAAAAGTCTGATATAACCCTTCATAGCCTATACCTCGTAGCGATAGCCCACACCCCATACTGTAATTATATGAACAGGCTTTTTGGGATCATCCTCGATTTTCTGACGAAGCCATTTGATATGTACCGTCAGTGTCTGAGGCTCGGAAAAGCTGTCAAAGCCCCATATTTTATTGAACAGCATTTCTTTACCCAGCGTTTTGCCGCTGTTTTCCATTAGCAGGCACAGCAGATCGAATTCCTTTTGATTCAGATCAACAGGCGTTTCACCCTTGTATACAGTTCTTTTGCTTTTGTTGATTTTCAGAAATCCATCAGAGATAATTTCGGAATTATATCTCCTTGCAAAAATACCTTTTATTTTTGCGAGAAGAATATCTATATCATAAG
This sequence comes from uncultured Ruminococcus sp., assembly GCA_902763365.1. GTDB lineage: Bacteria > Bacillota > Clostridia > Oscillospirales > Acutalibacteraceae > UBA1213. Next base: position 3,843 of record CACWRT010000126.1, on the reverse strand, counting down.
GCTTTTCTATATAATCATCCGCTCCGAGTATCAGACCGTTGAGCTTATCATCCTTTTCGTTTTTTGCACTGACAATTATTATCGGGGTATTGGAGCTTTCTCGTATTTTCTTGCATACACCGAAGCCGTCCATTCCAGTAAGCATGACATCAAGGATAACAAGCCTTGCACCCTCTTTTTCAAAGAAGCTCAGAGCATCCTCGCCGCTTGTGAAATGAGCCGTGCTGTAGCCTTCTGCATTGATAAAATCACACAGCAGAGCTGCCATTTCTATGTTATCCTCTACTACAATAATATCTGTCACAACTCCACTCTCCACTCTTCAAACTCTACACTTATTCACCAGCCCATTTCAAGGAGCCAGTTGTTAAGGCTGCGCTCACGCTTTCGCATATCACTTTCGGTATTATTATACTCCCCTTTGATATTGCCGTCAACAATATACAATACTCTTGTACATCTGGCAGCGACCTTTGCGTCATGGGTAACAAGCATGATAGTTGTTCCCTCACTGTTTATTTTACAAAGCTCGTCCATTACCTCATCGGAGCTTGAACGGTTGAGCGCACCTGTCGGCTCGTCGGCAAATATCACCTTTGGTTTGTTTATCATACTGCGGCAGATGCAGGCTCTTTGCAGCTGACCGCCTGATACCTCGTTTATATCGTTGTCGGCAATCTCTATAATGCCTAACTTGTGCATAAGCTCACGGCAGTATTCAAACTTTTCCTTTGATGTCATGGGGTTGTTTTTTGACTGACGGGCAGGAAGAAGTATATTATCCATTACAGAAAGATTTTTCAGCATATACATCTGCTGGAAAATGAATCCCATTTCATCAAGACGAAGCTCTGCAAGATCATTCGGTTTAAGCTTTGAAATATCCTTTCCGCTGAATCTAACCTCCCCGGCTGTCATTCTGTCCATTCCGGAAACAGTATAGAGCAAAGTGGATTTACCCGAACCGGAGGGTCCCATTACAGCGACCATCTCTCCCTCGTTTATGGAAAAGCTGACATTGCGAAGGACATTGTTCTGTCTTTTGTTTATAACATAGGTCTTGCAAAGGTCTGTTACTTCAAGTATTTTTTTCATATCAATTACCTCACTCTATATTATTTACTTCCTGCGAAGAAATGCTCCTGAGTCCCAATGCGCTTATCATTGATGCAAGCACAGTCACGGCAAATACTGCAAGGGGATAGATTATATATGCGTCTAAAATATTTGTATCAAATACGATGTATTTTGCACCCATTGTTCTGAAAATTCCGCCTACCGCAAGCTGACTCAGAGGATCAGTCAGAAGTATTGCTATTATCACAGCCGCAGCCATCAGCAGTGCTATCCTGATCGTCTGCCATGCTATGAGAGTATGATTTTTAAAGCCCATTGCTTTCATAAGTGCAATTTCGCCTCGCTCTTTGGTAAGGAAGGATTTTTCCATAAGAACAACAACAAGTATGTTTATTATCATTACCATAAGAATAATAAAGTCCTTTGTACCGCTCATTGCACCGGCTACACCGCTGATGGTATAGTCAAGATATTCACCTGCGGTACGAAACTTGTAATCGGGATAAAGCTTTTTTATTATGTCATATCTTTCGTTCTGCTCCGTGTCTGAGGGGTTATCCGTAAATTTTATCTGGTAGCTGAAATAGCCTAAAACCTTAGAAAAATCCATCGGGAGCTTTTCACTTAAACGAATGCCCTCACCCATATTGTTCATACACTGGAACAATGCAGTTACAATGAACTCCTCATTTTCACCGCCAGTTTTTACGGTTACGGTATCACCGATCTTTACATTCAGCTTGTCTGCCGTGATATAGCTTATTGCGATCTCATCAACGCTTTCAGGGGGTGTTCCGTCAATATAGGCATACTGATCTGTTGTTGTGCCTGAACCGATAAAGGCAAGCGAGACTGTTTTTTTGTCGCCCTTCTGTACAGATAGCTTGAACAGTGCTTCTCCGAAGCATTCGGCAGGAATATTGTTCTCTGCAAGCGTCTTTTCCATTTCCTCAAGATAGTCCGATCTGAGCTTCTGCCCGTCAGGACGGTTATATTTATCTATGCACTCCTTATCTTCAAGTGCAACATCACAGTCTGCCATTGAAAACCATGCAAGCAGCTTCGGGCTTTGTACAGTTGAGATGGTATTGATAATAATTGTTATCATCAGAATGCCGACTACAAAAGTAACTGTCATCACGGCAAAATGCCTGAAACCGCTGAGGATATCATTAACTGCCATAAAGAATACAGGTCTGGTATGACTTTTTGAAAGACTCAGCAAACCTTTTTTCTTGTAGCGCTTTCCGCTTTCACCGTTGCGGATCGCATCGACAGGAGTGAATTTTTTAACCTTTCGGGTGCTGATGCGGCAGAATAATGCAATTATCAGAACAACCCCCGCCGAACAGATCAGATTAACAAAAATGTCGTTTTCATCACCTGATACTATATTTTTAGCGGACTGGGCTTTCATCATATCTCCGAAAGGGATACCCGCAAAAAATCCAACCACTGCACCAAAGATTGCCATTGCAAGATATTTGACCATATACAAATTTTGTATTTTGCTGTTTCTGATTCCGATAGCCTTCATTACACCTATCTCACGGTATTCCTCGCTGATGGTGAATCCGATAGTGAATTTCAGCAGAACCAGCGAAATGATGATAAGACAGATACTGACGATAAGGAATACACCTGCCGTTATCATATCCATGATATATGTAAGCTTGATGACATCCCGTGTTCCGGTGAAGGCTATACCATCAATACCGCTGACTATATTTTCCACCTTGCTCAGGTCATCTGTTGATATATTAAGGATGGTACCCTTGTACATATCATATTTTTCGTCTGTACTGCTCTGAACAAATTTGTCAAATTCATTCCGGCTTATGATAAACCGGGGAGTACCCATCATTTCAGAGCCGAAAAGAACATCAAGTACTGTTCCTTTTACCTTGAATTTTCCGGTATATCCGCCGGAGGTTATTTCTATTTCTGCGCCCACGGGTATATTATTCTTTTCAAGAAAGCTGCTTTTGACATATATCTCGCCGTCATTGACCTTTGTAAGCTCGTTTTTATTTGTGTCGTAGATCCTGATGCTGATATCGTCAACACTGTTCAGAACACCGTTGGAGGATATTTCAGCTGTTTTTCCTTTGTATTTGACGGAATTTTCGTTGAAATAAAAGATCCTTTCACTTTTTAACGAGCTTACACAGTCAAGCTCGTTAAGTTTTTTCAGAGCATCCTCTCCTGATTTTTCACCTATCGTTGCGGCAAAGTAATCCTCCGCTCCTGACAGATCAAGAAATCTGTCTGTTGCCGACATTACCGACAGCATAGTATTGACGCTTGACGATACAAACATTACAGACAGGATCATGAATATCAGAAGGATGGTATTCATGGTTTTCTTTCTTTTCAGATCACGCTTCAATATACCGAAATACATTTTGTTTTCCTCCTCTGTTTTACTGTAACTGTATTATAACAGGGAAATTATTAAAAAATCATTAAACCAATTATTTATTTTTCAGAAATACACATATCTCTTTATTGCAGATATTATCTTGATATCCGAACAACTGAAAAGACTCCTCACCATCGGCACAGTATCATCGATGAGGATCCTTTGTGTGTCAATTTCCCGTTTCATCATAGACATGATGCTCAACATATGCCATCATAGTATTGTTTCTCCATGCATGCGCAACTAGAATAAGCATCGGAGTAATTGAAACCAGTATAATATTTTTAATTATTATACCAACTACAAGAACAACCATGATACAAATTCCGATAAATAACATAATG
>CACWRT010000125.1 GCA_902763365.1 uncultured Ruminococcus sp. | reverse complement strand
ACCTTTTGGGTGCATTTAGAATGTGAGCTTTTTGCTTTGTTTTTGGCTTGCAAGCTGACTTTTGAACTGATTTGATTTTTGAGTTTCACGGATTCAGGACCATTTCATCAGCCTTTTTACATCTGAAATCGTGTATCAGCTTTGCAAGGTCTGATGTATCGTCCTTGTTGTCATAAGCACCATTGACATAGATTTGTCTTTCTATGTTTTGTTTGCTCGTTGAAATTCTGCAATATCCATAAATCATTGTCTTTTCTCCATTCATATCAATTTAGACGATCGCTTATTTATATACAAAGATATAGTATCAAATTTGCTTAAAAAAAAGGTTTAATTTAGCACTACTTAAAGAAACATTAAATTTGATACTTATTATCAATGTATTCAGCTCCGGAAGTATGAACCTCCGGAGCTTTTTTCTACTTGTTCATAATATCAAGTAAACTCTGATAACTATCAACTCTTTCATAAACAACTTCTGCACCTGATAATTGTGCAAACAGTTTTTCAGCACATTCGATTTTTGCTTTTTCAATGGGCTTTAAATTTAACGAGTCCATTGTACCTTTTGTTTCTGCAATAAAATATATGTGTTTGACCGTTCCTTCATAAAATGCAATAGCCCAGTCCGGCGAATAGTTTCCGACAGGTGTAGGAATAGAAAATCCCTTCGGCAGTTTTGCATATACGCAAACTTCCTCCGCTTTATCCATATCCTCAGCAAATCTGCGTTCTACACTTTTGCCGTCCTTTGCATAACCATCCGCAAAAACATAGTCCTGAACATTTTTCTTTGAACGATATGCTTTTGAAAAATCCGTATTCTTCTCGGCTGTAAATATATTCTGATTGTAAGTTCCGTCAGTCGGATTATAGGTTATATGATCTACAATCATTGTTGCCTTCTCTTCATTTATCAGACGGATCGCCTTTGTAATAAATTCTTCCGGATTGTTTCTGAACATGGCAAATACATTCGGTCTAATAGATGACAATATTTTTGCAGCAGAACGTCTTGTCAGCTTTGCACCTTCAGCAATTTTGCCGATAAGGTCATATTTTACCGAACTGCTTTCTCCTCTTTCGAGAGTAAATGTCCGGCTTCTTTCTGCGGAAAAGGCTTCGCCGCTTTTTAGCTTATCAGCACTCAATCCTTGTTCCTGTGTTCCGGTTGTTACGGTGTATTGCAGCTTGGCTACATACATCTTGTCGTTTATATGTGCAACAGCCTTTCTTATAAGTTCCTCACTGTCAAACTCAACTGTGTAAGCATATTTGTGATTGATATAATTCCATAATGTCTGAAACTCCTTTTTCCAGAAGTTATCATTAAGTGCATTGTCGGGTGCTTTTGTATTATGACCATCGGTAACCATATCATCAAGAGCGTGTTCGTCAAAGATACCCTTGATGAGTGCCTGAACACCGTCTGCTATGTCTTTACAGCTTTCCGGCAGAGGTGCAAAAGAATTATTTGCTGCATCTGCACGATACTGGTCAGTAATCTGGTCGTTGTCATCAATGTAGTCGTTTCTGATTAGATAACGATAGATATCCTTGCCCTGCTTGTCGGTGATAGTAATGTCCACACCGTCGATACGAAGAGTCTTGCCGGTGAAGTATTCTGCAGTAGCTTTTGTCGGACGCTCATACAAATCGTCACGGATGCCCTCCTGCAAGGACTTTACAAAATCATGGTATCCGTCAGAAGCAATAACTGTAAGCTGATTAACCTGCTGAACAAGGCTTCCGAGGGTGTCAATATCCATACGATCACCATTCTGATTGACACAGAGGCGAAGTCCACGACCTACCTCCTGACGTTTTTGTGTAGGAGAGCTGCCGCCGTGTTTAAGAGTACATATCTGAAAAACATTCGGGTTATCCCAGCCCTCACGCAAGGCAGAATGAGAGAATATAAAACGAACCGGATTTTCAAAGGACAACAGTCTTTCCTTATCCTTGAGAATAAGGTCATAGGCTGAAATATCGTCGCTTTCGTCCTTGCCGCGCTTGAGAGTGCTGTCAACCTTACGTCCCTTTTTATCAATGCTGAAATAGCCGGCATGAGTGCTGCTTGCTTCAATACTGCGAAGATACTGTTCATAAGGTGTATTATAAAGTGTTAAGTATTCATTCAGAATATCGTTGTATTCCTGTTCAAATATTTCTCCATACAGGGAGTTTATCTCATTTCCATCCTCATCATATTTGCGGTATTTTGCAACCTCGTCAATAAAGAACAGTGACAGTGTTTTAATGCCACGGGAGAAAAGCTCCTTTTCCTTTTCAAAATGGGAACGGATCGTTTCTCTAATCTGTACACGGCGAAGGTCTGTTTCGGATATATCGCCGACAACCTCGCCGGTATGTATTATTTCACCGTTAGTAAATGTAACCGTGTTTCTGATCGGGTCTATCTCGCTGATACGATAGCCACGGTACTGCTCCATATTCTTTGAAAGGGCGAACAGATCATCATCCACACCGAGAATTCTTGTTTCACGGTTGATAGACTTGTCATAGCCTATTTCAAATTCGATACGAGCCATAGGCGGCTTTTTTGATGAAAGAACAATACCTTCAAGAAACAGATAGCTGTCTGTGCCACGAAGATTTTTTACATCAAAGCCCTTGACTTCTATTTTCTTGACAAGCTGCTGATTATATGCGTCAAGTGCGTCAAGTACATAGACAAGCTCATGATGTTCCTTATGGGTAGCGGAATAATTCAGGCAGAACAGGGGCTTGAACTGCTTTAGTGCCGTCTGAGTTTTCGCTCCGCCCATTTTCTGCGGTTCATCCATAATTACTATCGGATGATTGGCTGCGATAACGTCTATCGGTCGTCTTGAACCGAAGCTGTCACGCTGAGAAAATATAATCCTTGCAGCAGCATCTCCGGCACGTCCTTCCTTATTTTTCTCAGCATTAAAGGATGAATTGAATGCCTGTATATTTATAATCATAACGCTTATATCTGAGTTCTGACTGAAATTATCAATCTCGGAAAGATTTTTGGAGTCATAGACAAAGAATCTTGCTTTCTTGCCGTAATGCTCCATGAAATGCTCCTGCATTGTTTCAAAGCTCTTTTTCACGCCCTCACGGATAGCGATACTCGGCACAACAACAATAAACTTGCTCCAGCCGTACTGCTTGTTCAGCTCAAACATTGTCTTGATATAAACATAGGTCTTGCCCGTACCTGTTTCCATCTCAACATCAAGCGAACAAGCACCTAAATTCGTTGTCAGCTTGTCGGTCTGCTTTATATTATTTCTTGTCTGCATACGGCGGATATTATCAAGAAGCTGCACAGAGTCAAGCCTTACCCTTGCATTGGCAAAGCCCATTGTCAGCTCTTCATCCGACAGCATATAGTTTGTTATATCCCTTTCCACTTCCACATCTCTGCGGTAGGTGAAACGGTCATTGAACGGCTGCCCGGCAAACACACTTACCACGCTCTCAACCGCCTCTGTCTGATAGGGCTGTACAGTGTATTTAAAATTCATAATTCATAATGCATAATTCATAATTAGAATTATGTCCTCCCTTCTTAGTAATTCATAATTCATAATGCACAATGCATAATGAAAATTATGCCCTCTTATCTCAGAAATGTATAACTTGTTCATCTATTGAACTATTCGGAATTTCCGAATAGTTCAATAATCCTATTTGTCATCTCGAGCGTACCTACCCTGTCATCCCGAGTATCCCTAACGCTGTCATCCCGAGCGTAAGCGAGGGATCTTTTTCACGAAAGCAGCGTTATTGGAAAGATTCCTCGTCGCTATGCTCCTCGGAATGACATGGGGCTTACTCCTCGGAATGACAAAAAGTTGTCATCTCGAACGGAGTGAGAGATCTTTTTCAATTCTCCCACTCTTTACTCAAATCATCCCAGTTCGGATTCATTGTAATAACAAGTGCGTCCTTTTTTGATCTTCTCCAAGCTTTTATTTCTTTTTCTCGTTCAATAGCACGATTAATATCAGTTTGGTATTCATAGTATACCAATTTTGTAACATTATACTTTTTTGTAAAGCCATCAATCAACTTAGATTTGTGTTCAGATATTCGTCTTTGGAGATTGTTTGTTACACCAATATACATAACACGATTATTCCAGTTTGTCAAAATATAGACATAGTAGTTTCCTTTCATAACATCACCAGTATTATATTGATAAAGATTCCTCACTGCGTTCGGAATGACATGGGGGCTTACTTCTCGGAATGACGCACACATGTCATCTCGAACGTCCCCCTTGTCATCCCGAGCGTAAGCGAGGGATCTTTTCCACAAAAGCAGCGTTATCGGAAAGATTCCTCACTACGTTCGGAATGACAATGGGGGCTTGCTCCTCGGAATGACGCACACCTGTCATCTCGAACGTCCCCTTGTCATCCCGAGCGTAAGCGAGGGATCTTTTCCACAAAAGCAGCATTATCGGAAAGATCCCTCACTCCGTTCGGGATGACAGTCAGGCAGCTTCATATTACATTAGGAAATATTTTATGACGTTTGCTATAAATTCTCCAACTATTATGTATCATATTATAAGTAAAAAGTTTTGCTTTCACAATAATTATTAATTATTAATTATCACAGCACCCTCCTGACCGTTTTGGGGCTGTATGTTTCAAAGATTTGTTCAAAGTTCGTCGCCACGCTGTCGCTTGCCATGCCGCTATCACGGAATACAGCATAGAACGGCTGCATTTTTGCAATAGCCTTAACAGTTTCTTCTGTTATGTCATTGTCAAAGCAGGCTACCAAATGGTGTAATACATTACCATTGCTGTCTTCGTATTTATCACCGACAATAAACACTTTCTTCCCATCAATTTCCGTTTCCTCAATTTCAGAGGACAGCATAATTCCAAGGTCAAGCATCACCTGAAACAGCAGGTCTTCGGGTGTCCTGTCGGGCTTTATGTTGTCGGCAAACATTTCAAGCTGTGTCTGGTCAAAGTCTGCCGGTGCATAGTACACATTTTCCATATTGCTGCTGTCAACACGGAATACACGGAAACCTGTGTCGAGTGTGGAGTGTGGAGAGTGGAGTGTGGAATTATTGTCAAGTGTCAGCTGTTCGCTTTTAGCCTGCTTTTTTTCTATTTCTTCTCTTATCCTCTTTCCGGCTCTGCGTATGCGTTCTTCGCCTATGTCGCATATCGTTTCATATCCGGCTTTTCTTGCTTCGCTCTTTTCGTCAGTCACTTCGGGCAGCTGCACCATAATAAACTTACGGTTCCCGCCGTCCTCTGCATTAAGCTGCATTACTGCGTGGGCGGTTGTGGCACTGCCGGAGAAGAAGTCTATAATAGTAATTTCTTTGTCACTTAACGAATTAATAAGTAATTTTAGAAGTGATACTGATTTTGGATAATCAAAATATTTCTTATTATCAAATAACTTTTGTAGTTCGGAATCTCCGTTTGAAATATTTGTTATAATGTCTTTTAATAATGTAGTATTGAAATCTCTAATCCTTGTATAAATTTCATATCCGCCTGATGAGTTGGGCAAGACTATTAAATTAAAACTTTCATTTTCAATTTTTTTTCTAGACCAACGCCAAGCATGATATTTATGTATTCCGTCACCATTTTTATGTGGAGTAAGTTCAACAAAACCATCAATAGTTTCTCCTATATTTCCTGTTTTTATTTCCTCGGTTTCGGGATTATAGAATATACTAAACACCAAGTTAGGTCTTGTGGCTTCATTAAATTTCCTATTATGATTATATAAAGTATCTCCAATTGCGAACTCACCTATATTATCAACTCTGATATCTTTTTTGAATCCTTTATAGGAATCTGGCATATTATTCTTTGCAAATTGTATATTTACGGATAGACTGCTTGCATGATCAACATTTTTTCCGTATGCTAAAATACTTTCCCATGTTTTAGCTGCACCATAACCGGCAATTTGACGACCTGTGATGTTAGAAACCCATACAAACTGATTAATGTAATTTCTGTTTCCAAATATTTCATCACAAATCTTTTTCAAATTCTCTTGCTCATTGTCATCAATACTGATAAAAATAACCCCATCATCCGTAAGCAGATCACGGGCAATACGCAGGCGGGGGTAGAGCATATTCAGCCAGTCGGTATGAAAACGGCCGTTGCTTTCGGTGTTCTGCACAAGGCGGTTGCCCTGTTCGTCAAGCTGACCGCTGCCCTGTATGTATATGTCCGCACTCTGTGAAAAATCGTCCTCATAAACAAAGTCGTTGCCCGTGTTGTAGGGCGGGTCTATGTATATCATCTTGACCTTGCCGAGATAGGTTTCCTGCAGCAGCTTGAGTGCGTCAAGATTGTCGCCCTCGATATAGATATTCTCTGTGTCAATGCTGCCAGGTGTGCCGTCACGCCCTACTGATTTACTGCGGTCAAGGCGGAGTGTCTTTGCAATAGGCTGATTGGCAAGCACAACGGATCTTTTCTTGTCCGGCCATGTGAACTGATACCTCTCCTGACTGCCCTCAACCACCGCTGACGATATTTCCTGCCGCAGTACGTCTGCGTCTATCGCACGGACAACCTCGCCGTCCTCGTTTATTGTTTCTGTAATTGCGTTTGGGAATAGCTCGCAAAGCTTTTTATAATTTTCTTCCGCACGGTCAACCGTGTGCATCTTTAATTTTTGCATAGTGTTTTGCTCCTTTATAGTTTTATTCATAAGATTCCTCACTGCGTTCGGAATGACATGGGGGCTTACTCCTCGGAATGACGCACACCTGTCATCTCGAACGTCCCCTTGTCATCCCGAGCGTAAGCGAGGGATCTTTTTCACGAAAGCAGCGTCATCGAAAAGATTCCTCACTGCGTTCGGAATGACAATTCATCCAGTTTTCTTTTGTATTCTTTAACCTGAATCCGTGAAACTCAGCAAGCAACAAAGCGCTGCACCAGCCCAAAAAAGGTATTCGCCCAGGCATTGCTTCTGCTGATAGAAAGAAAAAGCTGACGTGCGTGTTTTGTAAGCTGCCCTGCAAAATGAATAATATTCTGGATA
>CACWRT010000124.1:7596-13186 GCA_902763365.1 uncultured Ruminococcus sp. | reverse complement strand
CTAAACGCGGGTATCGCTGCGCTTACGCTCCGCTCTGAACTCGCAGTTCAGGCTTTACTGCCCGCGTATCAGGCTTCTTGAGCAGCTCATTTTTTACCACTGATAATATTTTGCCAATTATAATTTTACACTAACAGCCAGCGTGACGCTGGATCCTAAAACGCGGGGTACGCTTCACTACGTTTCGCTCTGAACTCGTCACTTAAGCTTTTATTAGTCGCGGTTGTTACATTTATTATCGACTGTTATTTTTATGTTGCTCACTCAAAGTTTCAAAGTTATTGAAAAGCTCAATTTTCCCAAAGTTATTTTACACCAACCGGCGGCTCGCCGGCTGGTAAAAAAGTGTTGACAATTTACAAATCATGTTATATCATTTATATAAAGACATTTACATTGTGCCGTAACCATTTATTATGGACATGATTCGGAAAATGAATTCATTGAATGTGTCACAAAACAACTTGACGAGCGCAATCGGTATGTATTGTATTGGGATGCAAAAAACCATTCTCACGGAGCTGTTATTAATCCTCAGCCGGTGGAAGATGGATGGTATGCTTCGTATTATCATTTCGGGAAGTAGGTTTTCTTGGTAAAATATCGTAAAGGTCAACTGATAATAAAAAGAAGCCGAGAATAGGCTCTGATTTCATCTTCTGCTCAGGTTTTTATGGACACTGACAGTTTTTTAATACATTCTCTATCTGCTCAATAAAATATGAATCAGGTGAACAAATGAAAAAGAAGAATATTTGCTTTTCAAAAATTCTGTTAATCATATTTGGTTTAGTGATAATGATATATATACTTTTTCGGGCGTATATCTGGATAAATATTACTATCTGTGATATTGAAAGAAATAATGCCATAAATGATTTGCAGCAAATGTTATCGGATAATGATTTTGATGCAGATGTTCAGATATCACTTCAGAATGATGGATTGGAGTTCGTACCTATTATATATTTTACAAACCAACAGAAAGATGTTAAGATCAGTATAATAGCAGAAACCGATTCGTTAGATTCTGTTAACATGAAATCTGTTATTGCCGCAAGAAATATGGTAGCGGATTATATCAATAATGGTTGGAAGATCATTTTTGGTGACAAAAATTCTATAATGTTGGATATGATCATTTGTACTACATCAAAAACCTTACGTGAAAATTACAGAATCGGAGAAATTACCGGTGTGGCAAACAGGTTTCAGATCGAAGCCAAGTTTTATAGTAAACCTTATAATGATAATTTAGACTATAAGCCTACAAATAATCTATTTACCGTTATGCGTGTAATTCGAGGACGAATTAAAATATCCGATATGAAGGATTTTACAGACGCTACATTTATGAGCATGAATGTAGAAGATATTTCCGACATTGCCGCCGATCATGATTTCAGTGTATTCAAGGATTTACAATATTTATATATCAACAGATTAGAAAGACAATCTCAACTTATGGATCAGATTCAAAACCAACTGCCGGATGATTGTAAGTTCGATGTATATGATGAATATATGGATAGAATTGTTGATTAAACACTATGATATATGTTTATTTACGTACAAATAAAAAGCGTTATCCCGGCATCCGGCAAAATGCGGGGATAACGTCCGAAAAGAGGCGGTAGAAAATGCGGTGCAGTAAGAGTATATTTCGGAAGCAGCAGGCAGCAACACACATATGGAAAAAAGGTATATATTGACTTTCCATTAGTTTTTAAGGATACTTTGCAAAGCTATAAAAATAAGAGATTTGACACAACTGTTTTAAGAACAAGCATAGAAGAGGAAATATAAAATGGAATATAAAACGGTTAAAATGATCAATACGGTGAATGGTGTTTTTTGGGGTATTTTTGCAAACGTGTTATTGTTTGAATATTTGCTCATGCTGATCACTCCGATCGGAGATGACAGTTCGTATTATTCTATATCCACTGCTACCGGAATTGTTTTGTATTTCAAGAAATATCAATACGGATTTGTTGCCATTTTTGTCGGAGGGGCAGCAATATGGTATGCGATAAATTTGCTTTTATATTTATTTTTTGGAAAAAAGTTTTATAATGAAAAAACAACGAAAAGAAAAGTAAAAAGCATAATTTTGCCTGCCGCCGTATTTTCATTTAACTCTGTATTAACTTTTTGGCTCGGTTTAGATATACATAACCACGCAGCTGAATTTCGGAAAAATGGTGAAGTTTGCGGGGGAATACTGCCTTATATGAAATATGCTGATTTATTCTTGGTTATAGTTTCCGTATTTTTAATCGTTGAAATATTCTTATGGATAAGGCTTTACTATATTAAAAAGCCGATGCCGAAATACTGTATTTTAATGTGCGGTTTTTCCATATTGCCGTATTTGTCACTTTTGTATACGATCAACTATTGATCACTTCATGAAAACAGTAACAAAAAGACATATCCCCTCATCCGGCAGAATGTGGGGATATTTTCTGTGAAAAAAAGCTTAATGTCTTTAAATCCACCTCTTACCGAGGGATTACTCAGGCTTATTTTGCTGACCCTGCCGCCTTGCCAAAGGCAGGCAAAGCTTTTGCTTTTTGTACTCCTGCGGGCGCAGCAGTCCACGCTTTTTCTATTTCTACAATGAGCAGAGGAAGAAGTGAAAGACCGCATACGATAAGCCAACAAACCGGAGAAAGTGAAACCGTGCCGAAGATACCTGACAAAAAAGGTATAGAAATAACAGATACCTGTAAAATAACCCCCACAATGAAGGAAAGTATCAGAAGCGGATTGCCTGTTATACCTGTTTTGAAAAGAGAACGGCTGCTTTTAAGATTGAAGGAATGAACCAGCTGACTTAAACTAAGAACTGCGAAGGTCATTGTCCTGCCTGTAACGGGTTCGCCGCTGCCGTCAAAAAATACCCGTCCGATTGTAAAAGCTAAAAATGATAATGCACCTATGAACAGCCCTTCAATAATTATTGAGCGAACACTGCTTTTTGTAAATATGCCGTGTTTGTTATCGGCGGGCGGTCTTTCCATAATATTTTTGTCTACAGGCTCACTGCCAAGGGCAAGGGCAGGCAGTGAGTCCGTCACCAGATTTATCCACAACAATTGTATTGCAAGAAGAGGGGACGGCAGTTTCAGAAGAAAAGCGCAAAGCACGGTCAAAATTTCTCCTATATTGCTTGAAAGAAGAAAATGTATTGTTTTGCCGATATTTTCAAATATACCCCGCCCCAGAGAAACTGCATTCACTATAGTTGCAAAGTTATCGTCAGTGAGTATCATATCTGCGGCATTCTTTGCAACATCTGTACCGCTTTTACCCATGGCACAGCCGATATCAGCGCATCTGAGCGCGGGGGCATCATTTACACCGTCACCTGTCATGGCAACAACTGCGCCTCTGCTTTGAAACGCCCTGACTATCCTTACCTTATGTTCGGGAGAAACACGGGCAAATACCGAATATCTGAATATATTTTTTCTCAGTTCCTTATCCGTCATATCATTAAGCTCTGAGCCTGTAGCGCAAAGATCATTCTTTTGAAGAACCCCTATTTTCTCGGCTATTGCTTTTGCGGTAACGATATGATCTCCCGTTATCATGACGGTTTTTATTCCTGCTTTTTTGCAAAGAGAAACCGCGCCTGCTGCCTGTGGTCTCGGCGGGTCGGTCATTCCGATAAGCCCCGCAAAAACAAGTCCGCTCTGCATCTCGTCTTCCGAAGGAACAGAAGCTGTATCTTTATAGGCTACAGCAATTACCCTCATTGCATTTTTTGCCAAAGATTCGTTTTGCGCCGACAGTCTTGATTTCAGAGAAGAGTTTACAGACACATTCTGACTATCAGTCAAAACAAAACCGCACATACTTATTACTATATCGGGCGCACCCTTTACTATAGTGCGGTATCCCCCTTCGGGAAGCTTGTGTACGGCAGTCATTCTTTTAGCTGCCGAATCAAAGGGTATCTCCAGAACTCTTTTCGTATTACCGAAAGATCGGTTTTTTAATATACCCGCATTATAGGCAGCTTCCATTATTGCTGTTTCTGTAGGGTCGCCGCTGAAAGTTCCTTTTTTTTTCTGAACACAGTTGCTGCATAATGCGCCGAGTGTAAGGAGAAAAATGCCCTGACGGGATACTGTACTTACACTTCCGTCTGATGTATAAAGTGAACGGACTGTCATTTTGTTCTGAGTCAGCGTACCTGTTTTATCCGAGCAGATCACGCTTGCGCTTCCCAGAGTTTCTACAGCAGGGAGTTTTCTCACGACTGCGCGGTGCATAGCAAGCTTTCGTACTCCCATAGCTAAAACAATAGTAACGACGGCGGGAAGACCTTCGGGAATTGCTGCCACTGCAAGACTGACGGAAATCATAAACATATTAAGCGGCGGTACTTTCTGTATCAGACCCAGACCAAAAATAGCAATACATATTGCAACTGCGGCTATACCGAGCACCTTTCCTGTTTTTTCCAGGCTTTTCTGAAGAGGTGTATCGGGAGGCGCTCCTTCATTGAGCATAGCGGCTATTTTACCCACCTGAGTATCCATTCCTGTTCCCGTAACTATCGCCATGCCGTGACCCGATGTTATAAAAGCAGAAGAATACAGCATATTTATTCTGTCAGCAGGCGGAGTATCTTTCGGAAGGATAATATCCGCATTTTTTTCGCTTGGTACGGACTCACCGGTGAGGGAAGATTCCTCAGATTTTACTGCTGCGGAAAATATCAGCCTTTCATCCGCACATACAAGATCGCCTGCTTCAAAGGAAACTATATCCCCGGGCACAAGCTCTGCCGAGGGTATTTTTTTATAGCTGCCGTCTCTTATAACAGTCACTGAGGGCGCGGACATTTTTTTAAGAGCTTCAATAGCCTTTTCGGCGCGGCATTCCTGCATCGTACCTATAACAGCATTTATTATTACAATAAGCAATATCATTATCGGATCGACAAGGTCACCTTCCTCACTGAAAAGAGCTATTCCGAATGATATGCCTGCCGCCAAAAGCAGCAGCAGCACCATAAAATCTTTGAACTGCATAAAAAACTTTGCTATAACTCCCGCTTTTTTCTTTTCCGTAAGGCAGTTTTTTCCGTATTTCTGTTGTCTGTCACTGACCTGAGATGATGTCAGTCCTTTTTCACTGTCAGATCCAAGTCTTCTTATGGTTTGTTCTGCGCTGATATTATGCCAGTCCATTTTTCCATCCCCCGTTTCATTATTTATATACCATCTTTCAAATGTATATATCTCCCCGGAAGATTTTATGACAGATCCCGAAAATGACAAAGTAGGAGTTAAGAGTTAGGAGTGAGGAATTAGGAATTAATGTCGGCTCAAATTTTTTTCGCTGAACGGCATTTTTTAGTGTGGAGTGTGAAGAGTGAAGAGTGAAGAGTGAAGAGTGGAGTTATATCGGCTTAAATTTTATTCGCTGAACGGCAATTTTTCCGCCGCTCCACCCCCTCGGCTTCCCCTTTGAAGCAATGCTGTAAACCTAAGATTGTTGATATATTTGTCATCCTGAGCGCAGCTAAGAAGCTTTACCACAGCAAGCTTGTAGGAAAGATTCTTCGTCGCTT
>CACWRT010000124.1:0-7579 GCA_902763365.1 uncultured Ruminococcus sp. | reverse complement strand
TCAGAATGACATGATGGGGAAAGTCTGAATGTGTAACATTGCACATTACACATTGTACTCAGAATGACAGGCTTTTCGTTAAGTTGACAGTATTGCCCCTTTGGGGAAGCTGTCGCCGCAGGAGACTGATGGGGGACAAAAAATACTATTTTTATGCCGCTGTTAGTTTTTTGCTGATGCTTAGGGACGTTAAAAAAATTTTCCACCGGCTAAAAATAAGACGGTGGAAAACTTCTGCACGAAAAGGGGGGATCGTGCTATATATGGGAAAGATCTTGTACTCAACAACATCTGTCATTATTATAACTCAGATTATTCATTTTTGTTGTGAAATGTATTTTTTGACATATTTTATGTAAAAATTAGCCGGTACCGGCGTGATGCCGGACCCTAAAACGCGAGGATCGCTCCGCTCCGGTCTCGTCAATGCAGTCTTTATTTGCCGTGGTTATTATTTTTGTGACCGGCTGATACTTTTATAATCCTTACATTTACTTTTCAGGTAATTTTGCAATAATGGATCAATACAGTTTACTATATTATCACTCACTATTACTGTCAACTGAAATCTATGAACCATTTCAGATTAATTACACATTACGAATTAATACAGACTTTCGACCTTCAGATATACTGAAACCTGAAGTTTACATTTTGCAACTCACTTTATATGGAATTATCTTTGAAAATGTTGTACAATACTACTAAGGACGGTGAATATTATGTCAAAAAAGTCAAAAAACAAAAATAATGAGAAAATCAGTATTGAAGAACTTGTTGACCGGGAAGTGATTGACAAGATAGAAACAATGGAAAGAGATAACTATGTCTTTCCGAAACGCTTTTCAAAAAGAGATTATATATTTCTTGCGGTCTTTGTCATTATCTGCCTTGCTCTGGTCATTATGGGCGCATGGCTGTAAAAAAGGAGAAAAAACATGAACAGAACAGATAAAGAATCAGTATTCGGAATTGTCCCTGTACTGACAGATAAAAAAATATACGGCTTTCTTGACGCAGTTCTGATACTCTCGGGATACTGCATAGCAACATGGAGCTACACTCAGGGGTCATACCTTGCAAGTCTTGTAGGATTCAAACAGCTGCTTATAGGCGCATTTTTTGGCGCTCTGCTTATGCTTGCAATATATCAGCTTCCCGTCATACTTTCTGTACGCTATGGAATAGATATATGGATATGGCTCAGGGCTGTTTTCGGCAAAAAAGGAACTGCCCTGATGTCCGTTATCATCATAATAATAAACTACCCCTGGTATGCCGTTTGCGCCGATCTCTTCGCCTCATCCATGTCAAATCTTGCGGCGCTTTTTGACATACATTTTTCACAGCCTGTGATAGTACTCCTAAGGATCCTCTGTGTCGTAATAGGTACAATTATTGCCTGGAAGGGAATAGGCGCTATTACTCATACCACAAGAATTCTTGTACCTCTCCTGCTGCTTTTAGGTGTTATTGTCATAATTATCGGCTTTACATCCGTTCCCTTTGATGTTATATGGGATTTCAGACCCCGGACAAATGAATATGACAACAGCATTATCCCCTACATCATATCTATTGAAGCGAATTTTGCTTTCGTTATAACTCTTGTAGGAGGCATGGCAGAGGTTCCCAGACTCGTAAAAACCGAACGCGCCGGATTCTGGGCAGGTGTTCTCGGTCAGGGAATTGCAGGTTCTCTTTTTGTTGTAGTCGGTGCGGTCATGGCTATTGCCATGCAGTACGTTACGGGTAAAATGATAGACGACCCGACTCTCATGCTTGCAACGTTATCCGTTCCTGCGCTGGCTTTCAGTTCTCTGCTGCTTGTCGCTTTTGCAAACATTGGAACTCAGGCAGTAGGTTCATATATCTACGGTGTAATGCTTCGCTCTACCTTCAAAAAAACAAGCTACCATGTACTTATCATCATCCTTGCCGTATATGTAACAGCCCTTTGTATCTGGGGGAAAATAGTAGAATATTTCGGCTCTTTTCTGACAATAAGCGCCTGTATATATGCTCCGCTTGCGGCGCTGCTGTTTACCGATTTCTTCTTTGTACGCAGACAAAAAATAGACCTGCGTTCTGCATTTTGCCTGAAAGGTCATGATGCCTACAATTTCACGGGCGGATTCAATATAGTCGGGCTTTTTTGTGTCGCTGCGGGTATATGTATTTCACTTGCAATTTATGACCCCGTTTCGGGTGCAGTACACTGTATGCCTTTATTTTATCTGACACCTACTGGCGCTTCTTTTTTAGGTACAGGTTTGTTATACTTTATCCTCAGCAAGATACCGCCCGTCAGAAAATATCTGGCATAGTTTATGGTTTACTGATAACTGAAACAAGAAAGGAACCAATATATGAAAATTTCAAAAAAACATGATTCCAAAAAAGAAGGGGATCACAGCAGTGATGCTCTGAAGATAGCAGACACTACTATAAGACGGCGTAAAAAAGCAGATACCACACCATTTGACCGCCACAGGATTCCGCCGAAACAGAATTTATTTATGATGCCTGCGATCTGGCTGATATGCCGTATCATTACTTTACCATACAAATTAAAAATCAGAAAAATAAATATGAAAGGACTGAAACCTCCATTTATAGTTTTAGGCACACACCATTCTTTTATGGATTTTATTGTTACTCCTCTTGCGCTTTTTCCGCACAGAGCAAACTATGTATCAGAACTTGAAGGCTTTGAATATTACGGTGAATGGCTTTACAGACAGATCGGCTGTTTAGGCACAAGAAAATTTGTAAATGACATGGCTCTTGTAAAAAACATAAAGCGTGTCATAAAAAGGAACGGCATACTTGTTCTATATCCCGAAGCAAGATATGCAAACGTTGGAACAAACTGCGCGCTGCCGTCATCCTTAGGTAAACTGATAAAACATCTGGACGTTCCGCTTGTTACTCTTAATATGAAGGGAAACTACTTACAATCCCCCATATGGAATCTGCGTCCACGAAGGCAGGCAAGGCTGAGGGCTGTACTGAAACAATCAATGACAGCTAAAGAAATAAGGAACAGCACACCTGATGAGATAAATCGTATAATTGAGAAAGAACTGCGATATGACGAATACAGCTATCAGCTTGAAAACAAAATAAAAATTGACGTTTCTTTCCGTAGCGAAGGACTTGAAAAAGCACTTTATATGTGCAGGGATTGTAAAAAAGAATTTACAATAAAAACTGCGGGTACAGATATTTTCTGTACTTCATGCGGCAGCAGATACTCTATGAACGAATACGGTCAGCTTATTCCTGTCAATAATAAAAACAGCAATAAACCTGTTCATATTCCGGATTGGTACGAATGGCAAAGGAAACAGCTTCACAGTGAGATAGAATCAGGTAATTATCATCTGGATATGAAGGTACATATCGAAGCTTTGCCTAATGCTAAAAATTTCATAGATATGGGCGAAGGCAGGCTTGTACACTCAAGCAAAGGATTTTTGTTGACATTTACAGGCGGCACAGGTTCTGAAAAGTCAGAATTATTCTTTCACTCAAAAAGCCTTTTTTCTGTTCATACAGAATACGACTACCGAGGAAAGGGAGAATGTATCACCTTATCAACACCCGATAATACATATTTTATCTATCCTCTTGAAAAGGGTTTCAGCGCAACAAAAATACAGTTTGCAGCAGAATATTTTTACAATGCTTGTCGATCGTATTATGTTGGTGTAAAATAACTTTGGGAGAATTAAGATTTTCAGTAACTTTGAGCGGGCGACATAAAAATAACAGCCGATAAAAAAGTAATAACCGCGACTAATAAAAGTTGGGGCAACGAGCCCGGAGCGGAGCGTAAGCGCAGCGAACCCCGCGTTTAGGGACCGGCGGCTCGCCGGCGTTAGTGTAAAATTATAGTTGGCAAAAATATTATCAATGGTAAAAATGAGCTGCTCAAGAAGCCTGATACGCGGGCAGTAAAGCCTGAGCGGCGAGTTCAGAGCGGAGCGTAAGCGCAGCGAACCCCGCGTTTAGGAACCGGCGGCTCGCCGGCGTTAGTGTAAAATTATAGTTGGCAAAATATTATCAATGGTAAAAAATGAGCTGCTCAAGAAGCCTGATACGCGGGCAGTAAAGCCTGAGCGGCGAGTTCAGAGCGGAGCGTAAGCGCAGCGATACCCGCGTTTAGGGACCGGCGGCTCGCCGGCGCCGGATTATTAAAGTTATTGAAAAAAATAATGTAATAGATTATAATATAATTAGCAGAAACACCGGAATCATAGTAATATCTGCGTTTTTGGGAGCAACTTAACAGTTAGCAAAGAAGGTGGTTGAAATGAACATACCGTTCAGAGATGATTTTCCTCCTAGGAATGACGTAGTTTTCTCTATAATTTTTGGAAACAGAGAAATGTTTGCAGAGCTTTTAAGGTGTGTTACAGGTCATGTACTGAAAACAGATATAGTTTATTCACAGGCGAATATGACTCCCGAAAATGTGGAACACAATTACATCAGATTCGATACATTCTGCATAGATGATAAAGTGTTGTATTCGCTTGACCTGCAAAATACTTATGCCGAAACACTTATAAAGAACCGAACTATTTACTATGCCTGTCGTGCAGTTGCAGGGCAGGCTGTAACAAAGGGCAGATATGAAGATCTGAAAAAAGTTGTTGTATCCTTTATTATGACAAGCAAAAAAAACGGAAGCCCAATAGAAATAATAAAGCTTCGTGATGAAAACAACAACATTTATTCGGAATTATTGAATCTGTACAACGTATATATCCCTGATGTTACAGAAAGCAGATCGGGGATAATAGATAAGTCCCTGATTATTTTTTCTTCATTTTTCTCTGTAAAGACAAAAGAAGAAATGGAAGATTTTATCGGGAAATATAATAATACAGAGTTAGGAACAAAGCTGATGTACTACTATTCAAAAGCGATAAAAGCCGATAATCTGGAAATAATAAGTAGAGGGGAGTTCTTTGATATGAAAATAACCGAACAAGATATAAACGAAGCTAAAATTCAGGCAAGGGCTGAAGGCAAGACTGAGGGCAGGGCTGAAGGCAGGGCTGAGGGCAGGGCTGAAGGCAGGGCTGAAGGCAGGGCTGAGGGCAGGGCTGAAGGCAGGGCTGAAGGAAAAGCCGAAGAAAGGATAAGTCTTATCCAAAAGCTCATCGACGCAGGTTTTGCAAAAAAAGATCTTTTAAAAGCTCTGGGAATAGATGAAAACGGAACGGAAAAGCTTTCCCCATCTGTCACCTGATCCAAACATTTTTAATTAATAACTAAAATGGACAACGGTTATTTTTTGACCGCTGTCCATTTCCTTATTTAATTAATAATTAGTAACGAATAGTGAAAAATTATGGCGAATATAAATTCTGCTTGTTTATAGAAAACATCCCCCACACCACACTAAAAATAATTCTACTTTCCACTTTCTAAATTCCGCATTGAAAAAAGCTATTTAATTTCCTTTTTGTATGAAACAAGGGCAGCAGCTCCGGTAAAAACAATCACAT
This sequence comes from uncultured Ruminococcus sp., assembly GCA_902763365.1. Lineage (GTDB taxonomy): Bacteria > Bacillota > Clostridia > Oscillospirales > Acutalibacteraceae > UBA1213. The sequence continues at coordinate 2,057 of CACWRT010000124.1, read as the reverse complement.
AACCGATGTTCACCAGAATGCTTACAGGATATATAAGCGAACCGACCAGACTCAGCAGAGAAGAAATGCTAAGTGTATTCGTCGGAAGCCAATACATCATAAATGTCATATAAGCTTCCTGTATCTTTTCCGCAAGAACCTGATTATCCTGCACAATAGAACTAAGCATCGTTGCAATTATGCCTACTCCGCCGGAAATAAGCCCCGGCAGGAATATTCCAAGGACGATAGATAAACCTGTTTTTTGTACCATCTGTGCAACAAGGAAATAAAATGAATGAACAGCAAGGATCACAGTAAGCTGCTGTACTATATATATATAAATATCGGGTTCATTTTCTGCACTGTATAAAGACAAAAACAAGCCGCTGTGAGACGCTTCCTCATAGCTTTTACCGTATATCTGTGAACATATAAGACCTAAGAACGTTACCGCAAGAAACATCATTACCGACGCCGACGCTGAAGCAATGTACTTTGCAAAAAACAGCTTGAATTTCGAATATCCGAGAGAATGTATGGTCTTTATAGTTCCCCTTGCCTGATCTTCACAGACAAATATGGATGTAAATATGATCGAAATTGTTGTCAGGTTTCCTGCACCTATCATCATACTTAGTATCTGATAATTTGTAACAGCAAAAAACAAGAAATTACCGCCGTCCGTATTGCTTGTAGCCGCTGTAATTATAAACATGAATATTACGGGTATCAGAACAACTCCTATACATACATATAACGACGTTCTGAGAAAAAGCCGGCGGAATTCAAATCTCAACAGATCACGCATACTGCCCCACCCCCATTCCGACATTAAGACTGCCCATTCTGTTAAGAAAATAGTCTTCGTATCTGACTTTTTGTACCCCAAGTTCGGAAACCGATATACCCGATTTCACAAGTATCTCATTTATCCGCGAAGACACAGCAGGGTCGGCAGGTATATATAAATAATTATCATCGGCAGGTATATTTTCAAGTCCGAAATTCATTTTAAGAATATCAATTGCCTTGTCACGTTCACTGCACTTCACTTTTACGCTTGAGGCGCATCTTTTTTCAAGCTCCTGAGAGGTTATTTCTTCAACGAGCAAACCGCAGTTTATTATACCATAGACCGTTGCTATCTTCTCAAGCTCACCCAAAAGATGACTTGATATAAAAAATGTTGTTCCCTTTTCCTTGTTCATAAACTGTATTATATCTCTTACATCCTTCATACCCATCGGGTCAAGACCGTTTACAGGTTCGTCAAGAATAAGAAATTCGGGATTACCAAGCAGCGCTACCGCAATTCCCAGTCTTTGCTTCATGCCAAGGGAAAAAGCTCCGACCTTTTTATTGCCAACCTCTTCAAGCCCTACCATTCTGAGATAAAACTGTATATCCGCCTCAGTTCCGCCGCAGATAATAGAAAATCTTTTCATATTCTCATATGCTGTACAAGCTGTATACAGTCCGGGAGACTCTATCAGAGAACCTACACGTTTTTGTGCTCCGCTGTTATTTATCTTCCCGAATAGCTCTACTTCTCCGGCTGTTGGGTGCATAAGCCCGAGTATCACCTTCATAGCTGTTGTCTTCCCTGCACCATTCGGACCGATAAATCCGTATATGTCCCCTTTTCTTATATTCAGATTTACATTATTCACCGCTATTTTATTCCCGAACTTTTTTGAAAGTCCGTATGTCCTCAATACATATTCTTCCATATCATCACCCCTTTCTATAATGTGGAATTATGGCGGCTCGAATTCTGTTCGCTAAAAGGTAATTTTTACATTGCTTCAACCCCTTTGCTTCCCATTTTGGAAGCTGTCGCCGCAGGCAACTGATGAGGGGTAAAAGTCATTTTTCCGCCGCTGTTTGTTTTTTATTTGTGCCGCTTTTCTCGCCGTGTAATTCTATATCCAAGTTTACCATATATCGTTTCATTTTTCAATAGCCACGTCCGGCGACCGGCGAGCCGCCGGTCCCTAAACGCGGGTATCGCTGCGCTTACGCTCCGCTCTGAACTCGCAGTTCAGGCTTTACTGCCCGCGTATCAAGCTTCTTGA
>CACWRT010000123.1 GCA_902763365.1 uncultured Ruminococcus sp. | reverse complement strand
CACTTTTGCAAACCCTATTGAAAACAATTTAAACATATATTATAATCTAAGTAAACAAAAGATGCTTTGAAATTCCGGCTGAGTAACGTGTTTACAGGAATCGTTCTTTGTATTCTGCGTGAAAAATATTTATGCGGTTTGTATCGTTTATTCATGGTGTGTCCTTGCACTGTCGCTGACGGTCGGCAGTATACAAAATAAAAGGCTCGGTCGATGAACCTTTTTGAGGAAAACTGCCGTTAGGTATATACAAGGACAGCAGGTCTTCTCTGTGGTCTGCACGGAAAGGAGGATTTTTTGGTCGGACAGAGGACGTAGGAACTAACGGTAATATTAAACGATTAGGAGGTAGAGTTATTATGAGAAAATTGTCAAAAGCAAAAAGCAGGATGTTGTCGTTTATACTGTCGTTGTTTGTAGTATTCTCTGCGTTTATGATTGTGAACTATGCTTCACGTGAAATTTATGCTGCTCAAAACACGCTTGGAAATTCCATTCTTAGCGGAGATTATTATTATATAAAAAATGTTAGAAGCGGAAAATATCTTGATGCGGAGGGCGGTAGTTCCAATAATGGGACGAATATAATTCAATATAGGTTTACAGGTGGACAAAATCAACAGTGGAAAATAACGTTTAATTCAACCGGTCACTTTGGAGGTTTATATCATATAACATCTAGAATGAACACTTCTATGGCATTAAAAGTGGAGAATGCTTCGGGAAATAACGGAGTTAATATTTTGCTCGGAACAAAGCAAAATACTGTTAATTTTTATTACAGCATACAACGTCTTAGTAATTCATCGTACAAAATATTAACAAATGCTAGTAATTCGACCAGAGCATTAACCGTTGAAAGTGCTTCTTGTGACGATTGTGCAAATGTTTTTCAGTACCAGTTTAATAACACTGATAACGATAGTTGGCTGATAGAGCCCGTAAGCGGATACATCCCAAGTTATGGTGTGGAGTATGCTTATTCAAATTACGACGCTGGCAATACTAATCATATTTCAACATATCCGTTTTTGGAAGGAGCGGATTGTGCTAATTTCGTGTCACAATGTTTATGTGCGGCTGGAAAACATTATGACGGTAACTGGCGAATTAATAAAAAGAATAATACTTATTTATCTCCTTTTTATAATGTGAGTCAAACTGAAGGTATATCAAGATTAAACTATACTTGGGAATTAAGTGACCCCAGTCCATGGATCAGTGCGATTCAGTTTGAAAATTATTGGACTGGTAAAGTTACTAGTGCTCAATATTCACTTAGTAATATTATTAACAATAATATTAGCAGTTCAGCTAGTAAGGTTGGAGATGTGATGCAGATATTGGAAAAAACAAATTATATTTTTCCGGAGAGTTTATTTCATAATGATTATGAAGCATGTCACACTATGTATGTAACTCAAAATTCAAACAATAACAAACTTGGAGGATATAAGTTAACTTATCATTCCAGTAATGCAAAAGACAAGTCATTAACAGAAGTTTGCAATTATTATTATGATGAAAATGACCCAAGCAGTTTAAATAACCATAAAATAAAAGTATTCAATATTTAAGGGGGTATATATATGAAAAAATCATTATTAATAGCATGTTTGTCAGTTGCAGGTGTTTTTGCGGTATGTGCTTCTATTATGGTGTTGGCGAATAACGGGAAGGAAGTCTCCGGTGAAAGCAGTAAAAACATCAGTACAAGCAGTTACGAAAAGAGTGATAAAACTTCGGAAATAAGCACGGGTAGAGATGTCAGTAGTATTGAAACTGATATTGCTGCTATCAAAAACGATAATACACCCGAAGGAAAGATGAGAAAACAGTTAAACGATGAGTACAATGCGATATACGCTGAGGTCTATGAAAGTCTGAATGACGAGGACTATGAGAATTATCCCGAGGATTTCAGAGAATCACATAAGAGATTTGACGCAGAACAGGAAACCAAAAACAGGACATACCAAAAAGTTCATGAAGTTGTTGAAAAGTACAGCGGGTATAAGGTTGACTCGTCAGATCAGAGAAGAGAGGCACTCAACGAACTGATAGAGGTCTGCTGTGGAGTTGTAAACGATACGAAAACACAAATTTCATTGGAAGACAGAACTCGTCTTGTTATTTACCTTGAGGAAGTACACACTCTTATGACAAGAAGTGATTTTCAGCAGACTGACAGAGACAAAGAGGACATTGAACTTATAGAAAACACTATTGTTATAAAGTGATCAGGGTTTTAATAAATTCATAAGTTTTGGGCATATAATTACTATATTTTTGAATAATTCCTAAAAAGCCCCCGCCCGCACGACAAGCTCACCGCCGTGCGGGCGGTGCGGCGAAAAAATTTATAATATTGCAATCAATCTTCGCAACCGAAAATATATATAATGGTAATATAGTATACGGGAGGTAATCATTATGAAAAAAAGTATAATAATAGCAATGGCGTGTACGCTTGTTACCGGGGCGGCACTTATAGGTACTGTAAATGTATTTGCCGGAACAGGAAGTACAGAACAGCCTGTAAAAAGTGATACGGAAGTATCGGAAGAAGCACAGAACACATATGTGAGATTCTCACCGACAGCTCGCATAACAGGTGATATAAAAGCTGTAGCTGAAACATCACAAAAACAGGAGAAGGAAGAATTTACACGAATAATAGTTGAAAAATTCGGATATGACCCGAGAACCCGTGAAGAAACTTTGGATAAAGACACATTTTCCGAGTTATGTAAGATGGGTGTTAAATTTGAGAATGACAAGACATACAGCATTTTTGAAAAAATGTCAGAAGCAGGATATGGAGATTCCGGGAAGGATATTATATATACAGACGGAAGCTTTGACCTTGAGAAAGATGTTACAAGATACTGCGACCTTGTTATAATGGTATCTAATGCCTATAATGATCCGAATTATGAGATATCGGATACCGATAGAATAAGAGTTCTGAATTTTCTTGACGGTGCTTGTACCACCCTGTCCGGCTACGGTGTAAAAGGAAAAGAAAACGGAAAACTGATAATGTCGGTTGATACAATTCCGGAAGAAGTGACTGTGGCAATGGATATCGCTGCAAAGACTTATGCCGCCGAATACGGAAGCTATCCGCTGTTCTATAATGAGTAAAACATATAATTTTATGATTTTGATATTGAAATGATATGTTTTAAAAAATCACTGAGATTATAACTATATTTTTGAATAATCCCTAAAAAGCCCCCGCCCGCACGCAAACACACCAGCGTGCGGGCGGTGCGGCGTATTGGAGTAAATTATAGTAAGCTGCCGCCGGATAATAAGTAATGACCTGTCAAAAAATTATACAATGGTGTCTCGCCGGAATTGTTATAGGCAATCCTTGACATGATGAAAATGATATGATATAATATACAAAACCTATTATTCATATATGTATTATACATTTAGCTTATAATTCAAACGGGTAAGACATAGTATATAATGATAAAACTAACATGATAATTGTTAATTGAAGTAAAGGTGATAGATATGTTTATAGATCTTGAAAACGATATAATCAGACAATATTCAAAGACAGCAGAGTACGGAATAGAAAGAGAATCCCTGCGTGTAAACAGGGACGGCACGCCTGCGCTGAGCAGTCACCCTTTCCCCGGTGATAAATATATAGACAGGGATTTCTGTGAAGATCAGATTGAGATCATCACCGATGTATTTACAAACGCAGATGCCCTTATTAATCAGCTGAATGATATACATGACCGTATAGACGAAAAGCTTGCTGCAAGAAATGAGCTGTTGTGGTGTTTTTCAAATCCGCCCGTGATCACATCCGAGGATGATATCCCTGTTGCCGTTTTCCCGCCGGAGCTTGAACATAAAAACGAATACAGAAGATATCTTGCAAAGAAATACGGAAAAAAGAAAATGATGTTTTCAGGGATACATTTTAATTTCTCCTTCAACAAAAAATTTGTTGACGCAGCCTGTTCACTGAGCGGAAAAAAAGATCGCCGTGCATTTGCGGATGAGCTATATCTTACTTTAGCGCAAAGGCTTGTTAAGTATTCATGGCTTGCAGTGTATCTTACAGCCGCAAGCCCTGTTACCCACGAATCATTGGGTATTCCGAGCGCAAAATATTCATCCGTTCGCTGCGGTGATAAGGGCTATTGGAATGACTTTGTACCTGTACTTGACCACAGCAGTCTTGAAGGATATATCGAAAGCATAGAAGAGTATATTTCCGACGGAAGGCTCAGAGGCGTATCAGAGCTTTATTATCCTGTTCGTGTAAAGCCAAGGGGTGAAAACAGTCTTGATGCTTTAAGAGAAAAGGGTATAAATCATATTGAACTGAGAGTTACAGATGTCAATCCTCTCTCAAGGGCAGGAATATTCAAAGAGGATATAGAATTCTATCATCTTCTGATGCTTTATCTGCTTAGTATTGAAGGTGAGTGCTGTGACGAAGAAGAACAGATAAAAGCAATAGAAGATGCAAAAGCTGCCGCTTTGTATCACAATGATGATATAAAAGAGAGAGCAAAAAACGAGCTTGAAAAAATAAGCTTATTTGCGGAAAAGTATTATCCCGGGTTTATCGGTGCTGTGCGGTTCCAGTGTAATAAGCTTAAAAACGGCAGAAGCTATGCAGAGATAGTAAATAAGTATTTCGGCATTGATTATATAGACAAGGGTCTGAGACTTGCTGACAGCTATCGCAGGAGGGATAAGCAATGTGTGAACTGTTCGGTATTTCTTCCCAGAAGAAATACCATGCCAACGAATATCTGAAAAACTTTTTTTCCCATAGCGTCAGGCATCCCCATGGATGGGGGCTTGCCTGCATATCGGGAAACAATCATCAGTGCGAAAAGGAAAGTGTTCAGGCTTGTGAGAGCAATTATCTGAAGGAAAGACTATCCCAGCCTGTATGCGGAGAAATACTGCTTGCGCATATCAGATATGCCACAGTGGGAAATGTGGAGCATAGAAACTGTCATCCGTTTTCCGGCAGAGACAGGTGCGGTGTTTGCTGGACGATGATACACAACGGAACGATATTTGATTATCCGCCCATAAACGGTTATATCAGGAAACAGTCAGGCGATACCGACAGCGAAAGAATATTTCTTTATCTTATCGACAGGATCAACGAGCTTGAAAGGCAAAAGGGCAGCAAACTTTGTTTTGAAGAAAAATTCGGACTTTTTGACGGAATAGCCGGAGATATGGCAGAGGGAAATAAACTCAATCTGATGCTGACGGACGGCAAATACCTGTTTGTACACAGCAATTGCAGAAATACTATGTATTATCTTGAGGAGGACGGTACGGTTATCATATCCACTACACCTCTTGATGATAAAAACTGGCAGCTGATACCCTTTATGCAGCCATGTGCTTTTCATCGGGGAAAGCTTATTGAAAAAGGAACAATGCACGGACATGAATATATTGAAAGCGAAGAAGCAATTGAGCTGCTTTACAGGATCTTCTCAAATCTCTAAGAGGTGATTACAAATGACCAAACAAGAAATCAGGCAAATGATCTACGACAGATACATAAAACCTACGGAAAACAAAACAGAAACATTTATCGGTACGGAAATAGAAATGCCCATAGTCAATACGGGCTATAATGCAGTGGATTTTGAGGTAGTGCATAAGCTTACGGCAGCATTTATTAAGGAGTTCGGATTTATTCCTACGGGAATAGACGAAAGCGGACATATCTATTGCTGCGTAAATAAAAATAACGGGGATGTTTACTCATACGATTGTTCATATAACAATGCCGAGCTTTCATTCGGAAAAGAGACCGATATAAACAATATAGAAAAGCGATTCCAAAAATATTACAGCTATATTCAAGGGTTTCTTTCCGGATATGGCCATATGCTTACGGGAATGGGCATAAATCCTTACCGAAAGCTTAATAATCATGTGCCTATTGAAAACGGCAGATATAAAATGCTTTATAATCATCTTTTGTCATACCCGAAATATGCGGTGCTCCCGATGCACTTTCACAAGTATCCCAACTTTGGTATGTTTTCAAGTGCTTCTCAGGTACAGCTTGACGTGAGCAGTGACAACCTGATAAAAGTTGTCAACACTTTCAACAAGCTTGAACCGCTGAAAGCATTGTTATTTTCAAATTCAGTCTTGCTCGGAGAAAATGAAGAGCTGCTTTGCTGCCGTGATATGCTTTGGGAAAACAGTACTCATGGTATTGATCCCCATAATGTAGGAATGTATGACCGTGAGTTCGGCAGCATAGAGGAGTTTATAGAATATGTCTCTTCTGCCGCTATATATTGTGTGGAGCGTGAGGGACACTATATCAATTTCCGACCCACAATGCTTTATGAATATTTCAACAGCAAAAAGATAACGGGTGAATATGACGAAAAGGGTATAAAGCACAGTTTTGAATTTACGCCAATGGAAAGTGATATACAATATCTCAGAACCTTCAAATTTGAAGACCTGACATTCAGAGGCACATTAGAATTCAGAAGCTGCTGCTGTCAGCCGATATCAGACGCTATGACAGTATCGGCATTTCACACAGGACTCATAGAGAAGGTTGATGAGCTTTCAGATATTCTTGACGGGGACAGGACAATTTATCATAATGGTTTTACACCCACTGAGTTGAGAAAAATGCTCGTACATTCATATCTTCCTTCGTTTATTGACAAAGAAGAAGTTTACATACTTCTCGGGGAGATAGTTGAATTGTGTGGAGAAGGACTTCGCACGAGAGGAAAAGGAGAAGAAAGATTTATAGATCCGCTAAGGGAGCGTATTGAATACCGCACCAATCCTGCGTCCGAAATGCTTGCTAAGCTTCACAGCGGTCATTCGCTGAAAGACGTTATAACAAGCTATTCGCTCATAAATCGCCGATAAACATTGCCGCAGACAAAACAAAAACCAAGCGCATCCGAGGATGCAGCCGCTCTCTATGAGGGCGGTTTTTTTATTTGATTTTACCTTTTGAGGTCAAATTTTTAAAGTAATCGGGGGGACTTTTGATGAGGCATTTAGCTGTAAAGATCATATGATTCTGAAAGTCTGATTGTCTCACATCAAAAAATATGAAAAATTACAGGCAGGAAGGAGAGTGAATATGAAAAACAGTGAAAAAGGTCTGCAAACAGTAATTTCGGTAGCATTTGCATCTTTTACGACCTACCTGGGCGTTATTGCCGTACCAATGTTTGTTCTTATGATAATGATGGTAATAGACTACATCAGCGGTATGTCGGCAGCATGGTCCGAGGGAACATTATCAAGCAAGGCAGGAGCAAAGGGTATACTCAAAAAGGTAGGCTATATGGCTCTTATTGTGGTTGCAATGGGAGTTGATTATCTTATAAGCAGCGGTTTTGCTGCGGCAGATATCGGTATCGGATACAATATGTGGTTCGGGCATATAGTTGCCGTCTGGCTCATAATAAATGAAATGATCTCGATCCTTGAAAATTTAGGGCGGCTTGGTGTACCAATACCCGAGTTTTTGAAGAAAATTATCAGCAGGCTGAAAACAGTGAATAATGAATAGTGAATAATGAATAATGAATAATGTCATACCGATCATCTCCGTGTCATCCCGAGCAAAGCGAGGGATCTT
>CACWRT010000122.1 GCA_902763365.1 uncultured Ruminococcus sp. | reverse complement strand
TCAGCTTTTTCTTTCTATCAGCAGAAGCAATGCCTGGGCGAATACCTTTTTGGGGCTGGTGCACCGCTTTGTTGCTTGCTGAGTTTCACGGATTCAGGAATGAATTATTATGAGTGTTTTTTATTATGTGCGGGCAGAGAGTATTTGATATCTTTGACTTCGCTGTGAATGTAAGTATTGGTAATTAAAAAGAAAAAGGGAGAAAGAATGAATGATAACTGTAAGTAATGTGTCTGTGAATTTCAGCGGAACACCGCTGTTTTCTGATGTAAACCTTAAACTGACGGATAATAACTGCTATGGTATTATCGGTGCAAACGGCGCAGGAAAGTCTACCTTTCTGAAGGTGCTGTCAGGTGATCTGGAACCTACAAAAGGCGAGGTCATTATACCCGAAAATACAAGAATGTCCGTACTTAAACAGGATCATTTTGCTTTTGACGAATATACTGTACTGGATACAGTTATATACGGAAATAAAAAGCTTTACGATATAATGAAGGAAAAAGACGCTATCTATATGAAAGAGGATTTTTCGGATGAAGACGGTATAAGAGCGTCCGAGCTTGAAGCGGAATTTGCGGAAATGAACGGCTGGGAGGCTGAAAGCGATGCTTCAAAGCTGATTCAGGGTCTCGGTCTTTCCGAAGAAATACTGAACTTTCAGATGAGCAGCCTGACAGGTAATGAAAAAGTAAAGGTTCTTCTTGCACAGGCGCTTTTTGGTAATCCGCAGATAATACTGCTGGACGAGCCTACCAATAACCTTGATATAAAAGCAATAGCATGGCTTGAGGATTTCATACTTGATTATGAGGGAACAGTAATAGTTGTTTCTCATGACCGTCATTTTCTTAATACAGTATGTACACATATGATAGATATTGATTACAATAAGATCAAAATGTATGTGGGTAACTATGAATTCTGGTATGAGTCGAGCCAGCTTATTCAGGCTATGATAAAACAGCAGAATAAAAAGACGGAAGAAAAAATAAAAGAACTGCAAACCTTTGTACAGCGTTTCTCCGCAAATAAATCAAAATCAAAACAGGCTACTTCAAGAAGAAAGCTTCTTGAAAAGCTTACTGTAGAAGAGATGCCCGCTTCGTCGAGACGTTATCCTTTTGTTGGTTTTACTCCTGACAGAGAGGTGGGCAAGGAAGTGTTGTATGTTGAAAACCTTTCCAAAACTGTTGACGGTGAAAAGGTTCTCAATAACATTTCCTTCCGCATTGAAAGAACAGATAAAGTAGCCTTTCTCTGCGATAATGAAATTGCGGTAACTACCCTTTTTGAGATCCTTATGGGAAATACAGAACCGGATGAGGGTGAATTCAAGTGGGGAAACACTACAACGCAGTCATATTTCCCGAAAGACAATTCAGCCTTTTTTGAGGGTAATGACGATACCATAATTGACTGGCTTCGTCAGTATGTCAGGGGTAACGATAATACAGATACCTACCTCCGAGGATTCCTTGGCAGAATGCTTTTCTCGGGTGATGATGTGTTCAAACCGGTAAAAGTGTTGTCGGGCGGTGAAAAAGTGAGATGTATGCTTTCCAGAATGATGATGTTCGGCGCAAACGTTCTTGTCCTTGACCAGCCTACAAACCATCTTGATCTTGAATCAATTACCGCGGTCAATAAAGGTCTGTCAAACTTTAAGGGTGTAGTACTGTTCACTTCACACGATCACGAATTTATTTCTACAGTTGCGAACAGAATTATTGTAATAGAAAAAGACGGTATCAAAGATATCACAAGAACCTATGATGAATATCTTGCTGAAAAATATAATGTAGAAGGGTGATTATAATGTCACAGTCGGACAGAGCCGATGAGTTTCTCAATGCGTACAGAGAGCTTGAAGAAGCCCTTAACAATAAATATAATACAGACGAAAAAAAATTCGGCAGTCCGATCGTGCGTTTCCTGAGTGAAAAGGAAAGCAAGCCTTATCGGGAAAACCTTGACATATGCCGTGAGATACGCAATTTTCTGAGCCATCACTCAGAATTCAAGGGTGAGAGAATTATACAGCCGTCAGATGCAATGATACGCTTTTTAGGAGAGGTAACTGATTTCATAAAACAGCCGCCTCTTGCCATAGAATTTTCCACACTGTTCGCGGATATACTGAAAACTACATTATCACAGAAAGCACAAACAGTTATGAAAAAAATGGAAAGACAAGGTTTTTCCCACGTTCCTGTTATAAGTAACGGTGAATGTATAGGCGTGTTCAGTGTAAGTACTGTATTTACATATTCTCTCAGTAACGGTATGACAAGCCTGAGGGACGATATGCTGATATCGGATTTTGGCGAGATGCTTGATTTTGATAAACACTCCGCCGAACGTTTCCGCTTTGTTGACCGTGATACCACCATATACGATGTACGAAACGAATTTGAACGTAAAAATCGCGGTTCAAAACGTCTCGCCGCAGTTTTTATAACAGATAACGGCTCTTCAAAGGGCCGCATCCTCGGTATGCTCACCCCATGGGACGTAATTAATGAATAATGAATAATGAATAGTGAATAATGAATAGTGAATAATGAATAATTTTTTCTAATCCGAGCGTGACTGCCAGCGTATAGAGAATAAGCAACGGTCTGCGGTAAGAAATCGGAGCAGCGAAGAAAGCAGAAAAATATAAAGCGTAAAAGTTTCGCTCAAGCCTTTTCAAAGGCTTGCAGGGTCCAGGGGCAGCGCCCCTGGCGGAGTGCAGAGGCGGAGCCTCGCGCGGGGGAAAGGGGCGGCAGCCCCTCCGAAAGGATAGCAGAGGTGTAAAAATGAAGAAGGTAATGGTTGCGATGAGCGGGGGAGTTGACAGCTCGGTTGCAGCAGCAATACTAAAAGAAGAATATGAAGTAACGGGTGTGACGCTCAGACTGTTCACCAATGAAGATATACAGCTCGATCGCACAAAGACCTGCTGCAGCCTTGATGATGTAGAGGATGCAAGAAGCGTTGCAAATAAGCTTGATATACCATTTTATGTGTATAATTTCGGAGATCGCTTCAAAGAATGTGTAATAGATAAATTCAATAATTCCTATATAAACGGACTTACACCGAATCCGTGTATAGACTGTAACCGCTATATAAAATTCGATGCGCTTTTGAAAAGAGCAGAGTTGCTTGAGCAGGATTACATTGCAACAGGTCATTATGTACGCAGAAGATTTGACGAAAGTTCAGGCAGATATCAGCTTTTAAAAGGTATAGATCCCTCAAAAGACCAGAGTTATGTTCTATATGGTATGACTCAGGAGCAGCTTGCAAAGACATTGTTTCCTATCGGAGAGATGACAAAAACTCAGACAAGGGAAACGGCTGAGAAATTTGGGTTTATCAATGCCGATAAGCCTGACAGTCAGGATATATGCTTTGTTCCCGATGGTGATTATGCAAGGTTTATCGAAAACTATACAGGAAGAACTTTTCCTTCGGGAGATTTTACTGACAAACAAGGAAATGTCCTGGGGCATCACAGCGGTATCATAAGATATACCGTCGGACAGAGAAAGGGACTCGGCATAGCTCTCGGAAAGCCTGCTTATGTAATAGAAAAGAATATTGAAAACAACAGGGTGGTACTGGGGGATAATGAAGATCTTTTCTTTGATACAGCATATGCATATGATGTAAACTGGTTGTCTGTAGACAGACCGGAAGAACCTTTAAGAGTCTGTGCAAGAGTGAGATATAATCAGAAAGAACAGCCCGCAACATTGTATCCGCTTGAAAACGGAAATATTAAAGTCGTATTCGACAAACCTCAGCGGGCTATAACCTATGGTCAGGCGCTTGTATGTTATGACGGAGAAATGCTCTTGGGCGGGGGAACCTGCTGCAGTGAAGAAATGGCTTTATCGATGCGTAATTCATAATTTGCGTGCATTTTCACTATTTCTTATATACTTACGGATTTTTCATTGATATCAGAGATATCAGTAATATAAAACTATTGATTATTAATTGTTAATTAAACAGAGGTTGTCTTATGAATCTTGACAGAAAAAACATCCAAAAAATCTTATTCATAGGAGCAGTACTGATAATCGTATATTTAGGATTGCAGCATATGAATATAGTATTCCAGTTTTTAGCCTGGGTAATGTATATTGCCATGCCTTTTATCGTGGCAATATGCTGTTCATTCTTTCTGAATGTTCCGCTGAAAGCCATAGAAAAACACTTATTCAGACAAAAGGGCGATAAACCGGTTAATCCTATACTTGACAAGATACGCAGGCCTATTGCGCTTACACTGTCAATATTGCTTTTTCTGACGGTCATTATTGCATTTTTGATTGTTATTATTCCTGAGATAGGAAACAGCCTGAATTCATTTATACTGGCTGTTCCTACTGCTGCAAACAATATAAATGATACGATCAAAGAATGGGCGGAAAGCAATGATTATGTGCTTCAGGTTGTAAAATACTTCAATCCCGAATACGGAGAACCAATAATACAAAATGGTAAAGAAGTCGGTACAAATACTATTGTCATAAATGCAGATGCAATAACAACTGCTCTGTCTGGATTTCTTTCCAATAATGCAGGCGGTCTTGTTAATTACACCATGAATATGCTGTCATCAATATTCAATGCTGCCGTGAATGTTTTCCTTGGAATAGTTCTTTCGATTTACGCACTTCTCAGAAAAGAGAAGATCGCATCGGATGTCAAGAAACTTGTATACGCTCTCTGTCCATCAAGAACAGCCGATTTTCTTGTAGAAGTAGGTACTCTCACAAACAAGTCGTTCTATAACACCATTACCGGTCAGATGATGGAATGTATAATTTTAGGAAGTCTTACGGCACTTGGAATGACCATTTTAGGTTTTCCTTATGCTGCACTTGTAGGTGTAATGGTAGCAATACTTTCATGGATACCAATGTTTGGTGTATATATCGGCGCAGGTATCGGTGCATTGTTCCTGCTTACATCTGATCCTATGCAGGCTGTATGGTTTATAGTGTTCATGATATGTCTTCAGCAGATAGAAGGCAACCTTATCTATCCGAGAGTTGTTGGCAACAATGTGGGACTTCCTCCGATAATAGTAATATCTGCTATCGTACTATTCAGCAACTTTTTCGGTATTATAGGACTTTTAGTTTGTGTACCAATAACATCAGTTCTGTACACGCTTATAAGAAGACTTGTTTTTACAAGACTCCGTTCAAAAAAGGTTCCACACTACAAATACGAGGAAAGAAAATTCAACAATCGTGTGCGTCCCAAGGTGCATAAAGCAAAGCACAATACGGGAAGAAGAATAAAGTTCAATATTCCGATGAAGCTGATAATAAAGGAAAAGGCTTCTAAGAAACAGACAATTTTCAAAAAATAATAAGAATTGCGGCGGCTTTACGGCTTGCCGCAAATTTTTTTTATAAATCATGAAACACTTTGATATACCCGGAACGTTATATATAATGAAATCAATGATCATTGAAAATACAGCATTGACAGGAGGATAAAAAATGGATGACAAGTCCCCTTTTAATAGGCCTAAAAAAACAGGACATATCAGCCATAGAGGAAGTGATAGACAAATACACCCGTCTGGTGAGTGCAGTCATATGCAATGTGGCCTGCGGTAATCTTACCGGACAGGATGTGGAAGAAGCGGTGCAGGATACCTTCCTGTCGCTATGGGAGCATTCAGATGCAGTAGAGGAGGATAAGCTGAAAGCATACCTTTGTCAGATAGCCAAGAATAAGGCAAGGGATGCGCTCAGAAAGCTGAGCAGGAACAAAACAGTAAGCATAGAAGATATGGTGACTGATGAAGGAATATATGTATCTGATGACATCGAACAAAAAACATTGAGTCTGGCAATTGACGAAGCTTTGAATGAAATAGGAGATCCTGACAGGGAAATAGTTATAAGACGCTATTACTACTATCAGACATCATCAGTCATAGGAAATATACTCGGTCTTAATTCTCAGACGGTTCGCACTAAGTTAGCAAGAGCAAAAGCAAAATTACAGAAATTATTAACAGAAAGAGGTATCACATTATGAAAAAGCAGATTTTTGATATGTATGATAAAATTCCTGAGGGTGTTGATGTAAACAGTATCGAACCTGAAATGAATATAAATTCCGAAGATATAAAAAATGCAGTCGTAAGCAAAATAAACGCAGGAAAAGGCAGAAATAAAAAGGGCAGCTTCAGAAAAAAGCTCACCATCAGCCTTATTGCGGCAGCAGTAGGAGTTACCGTCCTCGGAACGATAGGCGTAGGTGCGATGGGCGGATTCAATGAAGCATTCGGAGAACGTTTTGCAGGTGAAAAGATAAACGGCATATATCCGGGCGGTAATGTTACCATAAGCACAAACGACAACGTCAAAGCAGAGTTTTTAGGAATAGCAGGTGACAAGAATAAGGTTATGGCAGCTGTAACAGTCAGGAAATCAGACGGAACTTCACTGGTTGATTATGATGATACAGATAATACAATGGTCATTCCGGATTTAAGTATGGTAAACTGCCTTGATGAAAACGGACAGGTACCGGAGCAGCTCCCTTTTTCACTCTCAAACAGCATATCTCAGGATCCCTATGATGGAGATTATATATACGCAACAACATCAGCATGGACAAGAATGAAATTTGCCGGTTCAGACAGTCATAACTATTATACCAACGAAAACGGCGAAGATGTATGCTTTGATCACAGTGACTATGATATGCGCCTTACGGATAAAAATACAGCCAAGATAATCTATTTTATCGGCAGGGAGGATTTTTCACTAACCGGTGAAACAATGAAGGTTAAACAGGATAAGCTTTATATTCTTCACAAGGATCAGGTCCTTACAGAAGATCTTGTTGATATAATCCTTATGAAAGACGGAAAACCGGCAGAAGACAGACGTGAGCAAATGGCAGCTGTGCTCGAGAAAGAAAAAAAGATCGTTTCGGAGCAAAAGGATTCACTTAAAGAGAACCAGACGATAATTGCCGTAACAGACAGAGAACCATCTTTTGAAAACTACAACGAAACGGATTCAAGAATAGTAAAGCGTACACTTTATGTTGCCACGGTCACAGAAGTGCCTGTACAGTTTGAAGGCTCATGGCAGCTTAATTTAAAGTCAACAGAAATTGATATCAATACGGCAGACGGACTTGTTTTTGAAGAAATACCCTACAGAGTTGATAGTCTGAAAGCAGGGTCTTTCAGCTCAGAAATAACAATTTCTACAGACAGCGATCTTTCATCCTTTGGAAATGAAAATGTGTATAACGGCTGGATAAACGATTTGTTAGAAACAGAAACAGAAATAACAATGAAAAACGGAGAAAAGCTAAAAGGTCTCTGGTCATCAGCTCCCGAGAGTACCGGGGATATAAGAACAGCAAAGGACGGAACAAGCTTTACAGTTGAATTATCATATTACAGATTCAATGATTATAATAATCTTACTGTATGGTCAAATATAAACGCTGATGAAATAGTTTCGATAAGGATCGACGGGACTGAGATACTTGCCGGCGCAAGCAAATAATAGTTTAAAACTACGGCTTTCGGTTAGTTGCTAATCGGAAGCCTTTGTTGATTTTAGTACTCGATTTAAAGTTAGTGAGTTATTGTAAAATTATAGTTGGCAAAAATATTATCAATGGTAAAAAATAAGCTGCTCAAGAAGCCTGATACGCGGGGTTCATAGCTCAAAGCTAAGAGCTAAGAGCTCAGAGCTTGGCATCTCATTTTTCATAGCTGACATTTGTTTT
>CACWRT010000121.1 GCA_902763365.1 uncultured Ruminococcus sp. | reverse complement strand
GTATCAGGCAGTTTGAGCGGTTCGTTATTATCAATAATGTTTTATATCGCTATAAAATCATTCCAAGCATTATTAAAACTGAGCCGCCAAGCTCTGAGCCCTGAGCTCTTAGCTCTGAGCTGCGAAGCTGCTTTAGACTGCGAAGCTGCTCTGGGCTCATCGCTGCAACCTTTACTTGTCGCGGTTGTTACTTTGTGTATCGGCTTATACTATATGTTCCTCGCTCAAAGCTATTGAAGAGTTTAATTGTCCCAGAATTATTTTACACCATCCTCACCAGCGTCACGCTGGCGGCTCGCCGGTTGACAAAAGGGGGAGTGGGAGATTATAATATGTATTGTTAAATAGGAAGAAGGATGTGTTTGCATAAACACAGTAAGTATCAGAGGTGGAACATATGTATATTCTGAAAACGGAGGCAACTTTTGACAGTGCACATTTTCTCAGCGGCTATGACGGCAAATGTTCAAATATTCACGGGCACTGTTGGAAAATTGAAGTGAGCGCAGCAGGAGAAAAACTGATTGAAAGCGGCAGCCGCAAAGGTATGCTTATAGATTTTGCAGATCTGAAAAAAATTGTGCGAAGGCTTGCCGACAGTTTTGATCATGCGCTTATAATAGAAAAGGGGTCCCTCAGACAAAGTACTTTACAGGCTTTGACAGAAGAGAATTTTCATATTATAGAGCTTCCGTTCCGACCGACAGCAGAAAATTTAGCCGCTCACTTTTTCAGCCTGCTTAAAGAAGAAGGAATTTGCGTAAAAACTGTGGCAGTATACGAAACAACCGAAAACTGTGCAATATATGAGGAGGTATGATATGTACCCCGTTGCCGAAAAATTCATCAGTATTAACGGAGAAGGTGCTCATGCCGGTGAGCTTGCCGCTTTTATACGTTTCAGAGGATGCAACCTTTGTTGTACATACTGCGATACAAAATGGGCAAACAAAAACGAATGTCCTGTTCATATTATCGGATCTGACGAACTTTGTGAATGGGTATTGTCTTCCGGAGTCAAAAATGTCACTCTCACAGGCGGAGAACCGCTTCTCACCGATAATTTACAGGAGCTTATCAGCAAGCTCATTCAAAATGATCTGAGAGTTGAAATAGAAACAAACGGCAGTATATCCCTTGAAAAATTCGCAAATGCCGGATCCCGTCCTGTTTTTACAATGGATTACAAGCTGCCTTCAAGCGGTATGGAAAAATATATGAATACGGATAACTTTGCTTATCTGAATGAACACGATTCGGTAAAATTCGTATGCGGTAACAGTGAGGATCTTAGTAAAGCTGAGCAGATAATAAGTGAATACGGTCTTGAAAAAAGATGTCACATTTATCTCAGTCCTGTCTTTGGCAGTATAGACCCGGCTTATATGGTGGAATATATGAAGAAAAGAAGAATGAACACTGTACGTTTACAGCTTCAGCTTCATAAATACATATGGGATCCGCAGAAAAAAGGTGTATAAAGGAGTATCATTATGAAAGCTTTGGTTTTATTCAGCGGCGGTGTTGACAGTACTACCTGTCTTGCAATTGCTGTGGAAAAGTACGGAAAGGAAGAAGTTATCGCCCTTTCCGTTTATTATGGTCAGAAACATGATAAGGAGATTCAGGCTGCAAAAAAAATAGCAGACTACTACGGTGTCAAGTGGAAAGAGCTTGATCTCTCGGAAATATTTGAGGGCTCGGATTGTTCTCTGCTTAAATCATCAGATGAGGCTATACCTGAAGAGAGCTATTCCGAACAGCTCAGGAAAACAGACGGAAAGCCTGTAACGACTTACGTTCCTTTCCGTAACGGTCTTTTTATTTCCTGCGGCGCAAGTATTGCTCTGTCAAACGGCTGCTGTGAAATGTTCTACGGTGCGCACAGCGATGACGCAGCAGGCAACGCTTATCCGGATTGCAGCAGCGATTTCAATGAAGCCATATCCCGTGCCGTATATGTCGGCAGCGGAAACGAACTCAGAGTTACCGCTCCGTTTGTAGGAATGAACAAGGCTCAGGTCGTGAAAGAAGGACTGCGGTTAGGTGTGCCTTATAAAATGACATGGAGCTGCTATGAAGGCGGCGACCGTCCATGCGGAAAATGCGGTACGTGCCGTGACAGGGCAGCTGCCTTTCTTGCAAACGGAATAGTTGAATAAAACAGAATATCATGCAAAAAGCTTCCCCGAGGGGAAGCTTTTATTATACCTGTTTTGTTTTTGACTTATCTAATTTAAATAATATCGCATTTAAACGATTTACAATTATGACCGCCACAGCCATCTTGACCGCATCGGGAATAAGAAACGGTATGACACAATAACCGAGTGCTGTCCCGATATCCATACTGCTGCCGCTGTTTGTATAGGCGATAATAAACCATGCCGTTCCAAAAGCATAACAAAGCAGAAGTCCGACTATCATACCCACAGCAAGCACCCATATTTTTTTCCCAAGAAGATCTGCCATAAGCCCCACTGCCAAAGCAGTAAAAAGAAATCCGATAATATACCCGCCCGTCGGACCGACCAGAACACTGATACCGCCGCTGAATCCTGCAAAAACAGGCAGACCGACTGCGCCAAGCAGTATATAAATAAACACACTGAGCATTCCGCCCTTTATGCCTAAAAGACCTGCCGCAACAAACACACCGAGCGTCTGCAATGTAAACGGAACAGTTCCCGGTATCTGTATCTGTGAACATACTGCTATTACAGCCGCAAATAAAGCTGCATATATCATATCAAGCAGCATTTTGTGCATTTCTCTTTGCTTTCTTCCCGAATTATTATTTTTTGCACTATCCATTATGTAACCTCCCGATCATATCTGCTGTAATTCGCGCAAAAACATCTGACATCATAATAATCAGACCTGCGTCATTTACCGGCAAATCAATTGTAACATACATCGGATAGATTGTCAACCTGTTTTTTACAACATAGTTAACAATATCTTTTCTATGCTTTTTGAACGTCGGGAGATGAAATTATTTTTCAACAACTTCAAAATCATGTTCGGAAGAGAAGCAGTCACCTATACCTTCTGTAACAATAATTCTATTATTATCGGTAACAAGTATCATATCAAATTCACTGCTATGCTGTTTCCAGAATTCAACTGCTTTTTCCTCACCCAAAACAAAGCAGGCAGTTGAAAGTCCGTCCGCAAGCGTACCATCCCGAGAAACGATGGTAACAGAAATAAGTCCGTTATCCGCACTATAGCCTGTAGAGGGATCCATTATATGATGATAAGTCTTTCCTGTTTTTTCATCGGTAAAGAACCTTTCATATCCCCCGGATGTAATAACAGCCTTGTCAGCCACCTCAACTTTTCCTATCATACCCGAAGGGTCATTGGGGTCAGTTATTCCGCAGCGCCAGAGACTTCCGTCTGTTTTGATCTTGTAACATTGAACGTTACCGCCGAGGGATATTACACCCGAGATAATATCATATTCCTCGAAAATCTTCATTATCCTGTCGCCCGTATAGCCTTTTGCAATACCGCCGAAATCAACGGACTGACCGCTGCCAAGGGTTATTTTGCCGTTATCGTATTTTACTCTGTCCATACCCACAAGTTCAAGAGTCTTTTTTATATCCGTTTCCGTTGGCAGAGAAGGGTCATCTCCCTGAAATCCCCACAGACGCATAAGAGGAAATACGGTAATATCGTATGCGCCATTTGTACTTTTGTATATAGAGTCTGCTTTTTCAAAGAGGTATCTGCTGTCTTCGGAGAGCACTGCGCTGCCGCTGTTGTTGAGGAGAGTGATCTCACTGCTGTCACTGCCTGTTGACAAAAGCGCGTCAAGACGCTGTATTTCTTTAAGGGACTCGCTGACAGCAGTTTCGGCATTATCCCCATATGCTGTAACAGTCATATATGTATCCATAGCAAACAGTTCCTTTGTACATGACTGTATTTTCCCATTATTTGGCGCTGAAGAAACAATATTTGTTCCTGTATCAGATACAGAAGAATTTTTTTCGGTAATATTATTGTTTTCGTTATTATTGTTGTCCTTACACCCCATCAGTCCGACTATTGCCATCAGAGAAAAGAACGTGCACATTATATGTTTGATTTTCATTTTATAATCCCTTCTTACCGTATTATTTTACAGTGAACATATTTAGATCTTCCTTTGTCCTCATAGGAAAGTTACCCTATATTATCCTGAGCGAAGAATCTTTACACAGAAATTACTATTTATGAATAGCTCCCTCATCTAGGCAATGCTGTCAACCTCCGCCAGCCAATCGCCCTACGGGCTCTTGGGGCGTCACTTATGCCTCTGGACTCCGCAAGCCTTTGAAAAGGCCCCTGCGAAACTTTATCAATTATGTTTATCCTTAAATTGACAGCATTTCCTCATTCAGGATGACACTATCAGTAAAAATTTATTATTGTATCATCTATTCCCAAAATCAGGCAGTCTTTTGACAAGTAAAGCTCCAAGCAGACCGATAAGTCCTCCCGAAACCATACCGCTGACCCATAAAACAGCAAGATACCAAGCTATTCCGGATGTATTCAGAACTATCATTGCAACAATGATCTGACCGATATTATGACTGACGCCGCCTGCTATACTTACAGCGATGATATGAAACCTCTGTGTTTTTTTAAGCAGTATCATCACAACAGTTGAAAGCATACCTCCTGCAAGACTATAAAGCATTGCTGAAAATCCGCCGAAAAGGAGGGATACTAAAACAATTCTTAGTATATTTATCCCCATAGCGCTTTTGGCGCCCATTTTATAAAGTGCGATAAGAACTATGATATTGGTAAGCCCAAGCTTCATACCCGGTACTGCAAAGAAGGCAGGTATCTGGGATTCAACATAGCTGAACACCAGTGCAAGAGCTGTAAGCATTCCATACGCTGCAGCGAAAGCCGCAGTATTTTTTTCCGATCCCGATTTATTTCTTTTCATGTCCGCTCCTATTTTACTATTACATCCACATCATCCGAAGACACCTGTTCATCTTTTATTTCTATAACAAGCCTGTGAGGAAGGCAGATCACAGACTGTCCTTTGCGGCTTATCTTTCCCATATTTTTGCAAAGTCCGTCGGGGCAGTCTGCTTCTTTCATATAGGCCTCTCCGTTTTCAATGACTATCCGGTTTTTCCCGTATTCGTTATTAATATCATATACTGTATCTGTATCAAGCGGAAGCTGTTTAATTACATTTCCGTCTACTCTTATTTCAACGATTTTCCCGCTTCCCGAAAAAAGAAGCAGATACAGAATCAGAAATATCCCCACAACCGCCAACCCGGCAATAAGCATAACATCAGCCTTAGATTTCTTTCTTGTATCTTTGTTCAAACTTCCCGCCTCCGTTAAATACATCTTACTCATTTTACCCCAACCGTTCCGTTACCTCGCTATTTCTTTTATTTGCCGCGGAACCAAAGTATGATTTAGGATGCTCTGAACTCTGAGCCCTGAGCTATAACACCACTACCTATTCATTAAAACCTTTCTGATCATATCCACAGGTATTACTAATACTGCAAGCAGAATACATATGCCCCAGGTTTTAATCCCCAGCGGTTCTACGCTGAGGGCTTCTCCGCCGAAAGTAATAAACACAAACTGCATAATAAGCAATGAAAGCATTATTATGATAAAGTTTTTGTTCTGACCGATGTTTCTGAATATGTTCAGACCGCTTGTTCTTGCATTGAAACCGTTGAAGGTTATTGCCATCATGAATGTTGCAAAAAGCGCCGACTTGAGATATGTCATATCCGTATTTCCTATCATACCCTTCAGCGGTGAAAAATAAAGCAGTGACAGACATACTATTGTAATGTACAGTGCAGTTATAATAACCTGAGCAAACATAGTTTTTGTAATGATACTTTCTTTTCTGCGTACAGGCGGTTCTTTGAGATATTCATGAAGCGCAGGTTCACCGCCGAATGCAATAGCTGCGAGCGTATCCATTGCTAAATTTATCAGAAGCAGCTGTATAACAGTGAGCACCACATTTTCTCCCATAAGAGGACCTATAAAGCAGATAAGCACAGCTGCAACATTTACTGTTAGCTGGAATATAAGGAATTTCCTTATGCTTTTGAATATTGTTCTGCCGTAAAGTATAGCTTTTTCAATAGAAGAAAAATTGTCGTCGGTTATAATTATATCTCCTGCTTCCTTTGCCACTTCCGTTCCGCTGCCCATAGCAAAGCCCACATCTGCTTTTTTGAGCGCCGGAGAATCGTTAACACCGTCTCCCGTCATTCCCACAACATGATCCATCTTCTGGGCTATTCGCACAAGACGGCTTTTATCAGTAGGCAAAGCTCTTGAAACAACTCTCAGACGGGGCATTATTTCCTTCAATTCGTTATCGCTCATATCAGCCATTTCATGGGAAGTAACTGCAATATCATTTTCCTTGAGAAGTCCTGATTCTTTTGCAATAGCAACGGCTGTTTCTTTTCTGTCGCCTGTTACCATAACTACCTGAACACCTGCACTCTGAACCTCCTCAATAGCCTTTACTGCTTCCTTGCGGACATTATCTCTTATGCTTACTATGCAGACAAGAGTAAGCTCATTTTCGGGTTCTTCTCCCTCACCCACAGCTGCCGCAAGAAGTCTCATCGAACGTGACGCGCAGGTATCTATATAATTCGTAAGCTTATTCTTATCCTCAAGCTTTATTCTGTTTCCGTTCACGTCAATGTAAAAAGTACATCTGTCGATTATCTTTTCGGGTGCGCCTTTTATATAGGTGTGGACCTTCCCGTCTATTTTTATGGTCACAGATGATGTTTTTTTATTGGAATCGAATGCGCTGAAGGATACAAGCCCGTTTTTATCGGGAATTATTTTTTCAGTCAGAAGATACTGCATAAGCGCCCTGTCAGTACTGTTTCCGCCTATAACTTTTTCACCTGAAATATTTGCACTGTTATTTACTCCGAGCGCATAAACTATATCACAGCTGAGTTTATCGGATATATCCTTAAAATGCTCAAAGGTACTTGCATCACCGCAGGCAAATTCGGTAACAGAAAGCTTTCCTTCGGTTATTGTTCCTGTTTTGTCGCTGAAAAGTATGCTCAGACTGCCTGATGTTTCAAGACCGTTTATTTTTCGCACAAGGACATTATCCTTTGCCATTTTCATGCTCTGGAACGAAAGCAGTATTGACGTAAGCATGGGAAGTCCTTCTGGTACTGCGCATACTATTACGGTAACTGCAACAGTAACTGCATTGATAATCAGCTTTATCCATTCATATACATCAGAAGGGATGTTTCCCGATACAAGTGTTTTTATAAGTATTCCTGCAATAATAGCAATAGCTCCTATATAACCGAAGCATGATATCTGCTTCGCAAGCTTCCCGAGTTTCACCTGAAGCGGTGTTTCTCTTGTATTTTCCTGCACCTCAAGGGCAAGCTCTCCGAAAAGCGTCTTATCCCCTACAGTTTTTACTTCTATATATCCTTCTCCTGCTACAACCACCGTTCCTCTGTAAGCATAGCACGGATCAAGCAGGTCTTTTGTATTATATTTGTGCCCCTCGGGACAGACAGTCTTTTGTGCTTCTTCGGTTTCTCCGTTAAGCGCTGACTGGTCCGCCTTTATCAGTCCTTCGATCACAACTCCGTCAGCAGGTATCTTATCGCCTGCCTGAACAAACAGTATATCACCTGTGACGATCTCACTCACGTGTATCTCGGACAGTATCCCCCCGCGTATGACCTTTGCACTTTCCCTTGCGGCTGTTTCGGCTTTGAGAGCTGACGCTTTATGCTCCTGTTTGTTTTCGCTTACGGATGCAACGCCGTTTGCTATAAGGATCGCTGCAAGTATTCCCACAGGCTCAAACCACTCTGCCTGCCCGAATACAAACAGTACCGCCTGTATAAGCAGCGCCGCAAGCAGTATCATTATCATGGGGTCTTTGAAGCCTTTTAATATTTTTTTCCACAGCGGTTCGGGCGGAATCTCTGTAAGCGCGTTCGATCCGTATTTGCTGCGGCTTTCTTCAACTTCTTTTTCCGTTAATCCTTTGTAGTTCATAATCAGCTCATTTCCTTTCGGGTTGATTGTCTGTCTTTCGATTATACCACACCATGAATATTTTTACCACAACATTCTTACATTATTGTCGCAGCCCGGCGAGCCGCCGGACCCTAAACGCGGGTATCGCTCCGCTTCGCATCCGCTCTGAACTCGCAGCTCAGGCTTCACTGCCCGCGTATCAAGCTTTTTGAGCGGCAGGCGAAAGCAGCAATTCAATTCAAGAGGTATGGAAGGCGAAAAAAAGCGGCATTAAATATAAGTGCAAAAGTTTCGCCCGCCTTTTCAAAGGCGGCGGGTCCAGGGCAGCGCCCTGGCGGATTCCAAAGGCGGAGCCTTTGGCCGTCGGAGACACAGAAAACAGAACTGCCCACGCGTGCGCTGTCGCGGTCAGTTCACTCGCCGGGAGGTTTTTATGAAAAGTTCGATACAATACACTGTGATTTTTATTTCGGTTTTTATTGCACTTGCGGCAGTTCCTGTATTGTCTGTGAAAAATATCAGGGAAGTTCCGGACAATGATCCTATAAGCAATATATCGGAAAACGCAGAAGAGCCGGGTCAGAAATTCAACATTCTCAACAGTTCCACAGGGGAAATAGTATCGATTGATGAAAAAGAATTTCTGTACGGTACTGTTGCATATGAAGTGCCGCCCACTTTTGAGGAAGAGGCTATCAAGGCTCAGGCAGTTGCAGCTTATACATTTTTCTCGTACAAGCGTATGCAGCAAAAAAACTCTCCTGACAGCGATCAGGGCGTTACAGATTTTGCTGCCGATCTTGATAACGGAGAATTGTATATGAGTGATTCTGTGCGTCATGAAAAATGGGGCAGTGCCTACAATGACAGCATGGAAAAAATCAGAAAATGCTGTGACAGCGTATACGGAGAGATCATCACCGACAGAAACGGAAACCCCATTGATGCGGCTTATCATGCAATATCTTCGGGCAAAACGGAAAATGCCGCAGATATATTCGGAAAAGCTCAGTCATATCTTACGGCTGTAGCAAGCCCGGGAGATATATATGCACCTGATTATATTACCGACCCTCGTTTCACGGCTGATGAATTCAGGAGCAGGATAAGAGCCATAGACAGCGGATTTTCTTTCAAAGACAGTCCCGAAAGCTATATAAAAAATATAGACCGCACCCAATCGGGCTCGGTCATAAATATCAGTATATGCGGCAAAAATTTTACAGGTTCTCAGATCAGAGCCGCCTTCTCCCTTCGCAGTACAAATTTTGAAGTAACATATAAAGAAGGTATGTTTGTTTTTCTTGTACGAGGTTACGGTCACGGAGTAGGCATGAGTCAGTATGGCGCTCAGGCAATGGCTCAGAACGGCGCAGACTACCACGAAATCTTAGCCCACTATTATAATGGATGTGGGATCTCGAAAATGGAATCAGGAGTCAGGGGTTAAGAATTTGCGGCGGCTCAGAGGTTATTCCACACATTTACATTTAATCCGTGAAGCGGAGTCAACGGCGAGGTGCAGGACATTCGCATTTACCTTATTATTGCAGTCTGCCGTTTTGTTTCGGTTCGGTAAAAAGCAGGGACATACTCCTTAAAGCATCTTTACCGTTATCGTTCAGCTGTATGTATACAGGCGGAAGTTTTTTCTCATCATATTTCAGTTTTACATCTGTTTCCGGAGAAGAAACTATTTCTGTATTTTCAATTATTTTGTCGTATTCCACAATATAATGCGGCTGTAAAGATACAGGTCTTTTCATAAATCCTTTTCCTTTCTTACTTCTGAATTTGTCAACGACTTACATTATATCATACTTTTCCTTCGTTGTCATCAT
The DNA here is from genome assembly GCA_902763365.1 of uncultured Ruminococcus sp. Taxonomy (GTDB): domain Bacteria; phylum Bacillota; class Clostridia; order Oscillospirales; family Acutalibacteraceae; genus UBA1213. Next base: position 4,063 of record CACWRT010000121.1, on the reverse strand, counting down.
ATCATTAAAAACCGGCGAGCCGCCCCAGCGTGACGCTGGACCCTAAACGCGGGTATCGCTCCGCTTACGCTTCGCTCTGAACTCCCGGTTCATGCTGGACTGACCGCGTATCAGGCAGTTTAAGCGGTTCGTTATTATCAATATAGTTATGTATCGCTTAAAACCGGTTCAAGCATTATTTTCCTTAGCCGTCATGCTTTGAGCTAACAGCTATCCGCTTTGAACTGCGAAGCTGCTTTATACGCTATTATCTGTGGAAACGCTTACAATTCCTTGGCTGCCCTCCGGGACAATGCTGTCAATCTATGATTGTTGATATATTTGTCATCCCTCGCTTTATGCTCGGAATCTTTACCACAAAAGCAACCTTGCCGGAAAGATTTTTTCGTAGGGAGTTTGGTGCTCAGGGTAGGGAGTTTGGTGCTCAGGGTAGGGAGTTTGGTGCTCAGGGTAGGGAGTTTGGTGCTCAGGGTAGGGAGTTTGAAGCTATAAACTCTATCCCCGCACAGTTTTGGAAAATCCCCAAAAAATAGTATATATTATAGAGAATACAGGAGAAAAAACTTTTTGTTTTTGAAACTCCCCATTTCCCCTACCTACAGAATGACAGGATGGAATCATTCACTATTCATTATTCATTATTCATTATTCATTAAAATAAACTTTGTGATAATCTCGATAGCTTTTTCTGCGGCTGATTTTGAGAAAGTAGTGTATTCTACCTGTGCGGAATCGTCGCCTGAGTTGTCATCAGAAATAGAGCGAAGTATTGAGAAAGGCACTTTATTGATATAGCATACCTGCGCAATACTGCCGCCTTCCATTTCGCAGGCAACAGCGCCGAAACGGTCGTTGATAGCTTTTCTGTCTTCTAATGTTCCGATGAACTGATCTCCTGTTGCAACAGTACCAACGGTATAATCCACATCATCAAGCTTCTCACATACTTTTGAAAGTTCTTCTTCAAGAGCCTTATCGGCAGGTATGTAAATAATATTTTCATCCGGCAAAAACAGAGTTCCGGGCTCATCTCCCAAAAGAGTAGTATCGAAATCATGCTGAACAACTTTATCTGCAATAACGACACTGCCTATATGTGTTTTTGAGGAAGTACTTCCTGCGATACCCGTATTGATTATCTTATCGGGATTGTACAGCAGTATCATAGTCTGAGTACAAAGCGCAGCATTCACCTTTCCTATACCGCATTTTGCAACAACACAGGGAGTTCCTTCTATAGTACCCGAAGTAAACCTGAGCGAGCTTATCTCCTTCACCTGCGGATCATCCATTTTTTCAATTATACCATTTACCTCAATATCCAGCGCGCCAATTATACCCAACATTTTACCAAACTCCTTTTTATTTCGTAATTCAAGCTGAGCGGATCCATTTGCAACTCGCCCTTCACGTCAAAACTGCGGAAAACTCCGAATTGCCTCAACAATTCCTAACTCCTAATTGATCAAAGCTCCATGTTGCCTGTGTGGAACATTATTGCGGCGGCTGCGGCGATAGGAGCGGTTTCAGCTCTTAGTATTCTTTTTCCCAGAGTAGCGGTCTGAGCGCCGCAACTGCAAAGCAGTTCCACTTCCCGTTCTTCAAAACCACCCTCCGGACCGATCCAGACAGCAATATTTTTATCTTCGGGAGTAATAAGTTCTCTGAGCGATCTGCCGCCGCCCTCGTAGAAAAGTATTATTTTATCATATTCTCCAAGCCCTTTCGCTGCTGTTTTTATATCAGTTAACGGGCGGACATCCGGAACTATCCCACGCCTTGACTGCATAGCAGCCTGTAAAGCTATTTTGCGGTAACGTGCAAGTTTTTTCTCAGCAGACCTTGCATCAGGACGGGAAACACATCTGTCCGTCAGAACGGGAACGATCTCAGACACACCCAGTTCTATACATTTCTGTATAACAGTTTCTGGCTTGTCTCCTTTTGTAAGTGCAAAATAAAGAGTAAGCCTGATTGTCGGCTCATGAGTACAGTCTTCCTTTGAGGTTATGCGTACAAGCACACCGTTACTGTCAATTTTTTCTATTTTACACAAATGTTCTTTTTGCTGTCTGTCGCAAAGTGCAATAACTTCTCCCACAGACATCCTCAGAGATTTTGTTATATGTACGGCATCCTCACCTGTAATCAAGTGAAGGTCGCCTTTCTCTCCTGCTTTTTCAGTAAAAAACCAATCCATATAAGTCTCCCTTGTTTACCTGACTCCTAACTCCTAATTCCTAACTCAGACTGTGCCAAAACCTCTACTGTGCCAAAACCTCTTTTTGATACAAAATTAGTGCCGAATAGCCGCATTAATTCACGACTTTGTTTTTTTGATTTTTGACTTTTTGCACGGTCTGAACTCCAAATTCCTAATTTATCATAAGTTTTTCTGCTTTCCGTCTTGTTCTTTCAGATTTTCTGATGATCGTACTCCTCAGCTTCTGCAAGCGGAAACGGTTGTAACGCTGTATTACAGCAAAGGGAAGATTAAGAAGAAAAAGTATAAAGGTGAGCACAATTGCCATAAGTAAACCGTTTATGAGAAAAAGCACTGCCGCATAAAGACAGTTCATGGTGTGATTCCATTCGGCACGGCAGGTTTCCATAATAAACTCGTCAAGATATGCTACCGAAACATCATCAAGATGATCCTTTGAAAAACCATCCTTGCCGATATGCTGCGGAAGAAGATCCTTCCATTTATTGATCTTCAGAACATCGCTGTAGAATTTTCCGCCCCTCTCCCACTTGTGCGGCAGATACATTTTCTTTTCGGGGTCAAAAAACGACGTATCTACGGATACGCATACTATAAATGTAATAAAATGCCATATAGCGCCAAGCAGAATGTTGATTATCAAAGCGCCGATAAATGTTTCTTCTCTTAGCATATTCGCATCCCCTCATATAAAAAGATACAGTAACTGCCGTACTACAAATCTTCTCTTCCCACATATTGTATTATATCATTTTCAAAGTCAAAATTGTTAATAAATTATGAACAAGATAGATTTAATTCAACCGTCTGTATTTTTTTGATGATTAAATACAAAAAATACAAAAATCCGACATCAAAAATGTTGTAATCTAATAAAAAACGTGTTAAAATAATTGTATGTATGAAAAGCGAACAAAATGAATATGATACAATACTTTCTTATGAGTTCATCTTTGAGCTTCGTAAGTTCAGACATTATTCACTTGTTCATTTCACGAAGCGCAGAAATACATATGACATTTAAATGCGTATACAAGGAGATAGTTATGCAGGAAGATAAAGAAATAGCCGAGCTTAGTTCACAGCTTGTTGATTTACTTAAAAGTAAAAAAATGCACATATCATCCGCCGAAAGTCTTACAGGCGGTATGGTATCGGAGTCGATCACAGCTGTTCCCGGAGCGTCGGAAGTTATAGAATGTGGGGTCTGTTCCTATTCAAACCGCATAAAACATGAGCTTTTGGGGGTAAGCCTTGAAACTCTTGAAAAATACACCGAATACAGCATACAGACAGCCTGCGAGATGGCTGACGGAGTGCGCAGACTCAGCGGCGCAGATATAGGCGTTTCAACCACAGGGATAGCAGGCCCTTCAGGTGCGCTGCCAGGCAAACCCGTGGGATTCACCTGCATAGGTATAAGCACTGCGGAAAACACGTATGCAAAGGAATTTATTTTCGGCAGCGGCTCAGGCTGTGAGCGGGAGCTTATTAGAAAGCTTGCGGTCATTAATGCGCTGAAAAATGCTGTTGAGGAATTGGGAGAGTGAATATGAATACAGAATTAGAAAAACTCGGAGAATTTCAGATCATTCCTTGTAAGGTCGGAGAGTTCAAAAATGATAAAAGTTATAAGAAAATCTCAATTACCGGCGATCAGTGTAACAAACTTTTATCTACTGTCAGTATGGTATCAGGTATAGCACGGGCAGGATTGACATCAAATGCGTATATAGCTAAGGAAACACTGAATAAATCAATGTATTCCTAAATCAAATTACTATCACGCTAATTTTTATCACAAAATCCACACAAAACAGAGCAAAAACAGCATCTACA
>CACWRT010000120.1 GCA_902763365.1 uncultured Ruminococcus sp. | reverse complement strand
CAAGAAGTCTGATACGCGGGCAGTACAGCCTGAGCGGCGAATTCAGAGCGGATGCGAAGCGGAGCGATACCCGCGTTTAGGGTCCGGCGGCTCGCCGGGCGGACTAAAGCTGACAGATCGCTTCAAAGTTGCGGCGGCAGTTTTCGGTGTCGTAAAGATCGAAGAAATCGTCATGTTTTGTCAGATATTCCTGCGGGTTCACAAAATTTTGCGCAGCAGATTTCTCAAGCTCGTCAAGTGCGCTGACGGCGTCATAGCAAACGACCCCGAAGCCGTCTTTTTCATAGCTGAAATATCCCTCGGGGTACTGCCCCTTGCGGAAATCATCGTAGTCAAACTGATAATACATCAGCCGCTTCTTCATATATGCAAAATCCATGGCTATGCTTGAATAATCCGTTATAAGATATGCCGAGCTTTTAAGCAGCTCCTGAACATCATATCCGGGCCATTTTGCCACCGTTATATTATCACTGTCTATATCAAAGTATTTCAGAAAACTCTGCATATCTCTATGGGGATAGAACACAAGGTGCAGATCGTATTTCTTCAATATATCATGCAGTCTTTTATTATTCAGAAAGCTGCTCCAGCCTTTAAAATAAGCAGTTTTCGTAAAGTCGGAAACATCCTCTATTTCATCGGAAGCGGAAGTAGGCGTTGCTATCCAACTTCTCCATGTGGGCATTAAAAGAACCTGCTTCGGGTCAACCTTCATATCATGCAGGCTGTCAAGGCGGCATATTCCCAGCTCTTTTACCCAGCCCTCTGGGTAACCGTATTTTTCGCTGACATATTTCCACTCACGGTATGTACTGCACACAAACATACGCATTTTTGTCTCATCATAGTACAGCCACGGCATATCATCCTTGATTATACCATGCTGTAAAAATACTCTTGTGTTTTTTATTATACCCTTTACCTCAAGCACATAGCATACCGCCGCATTGGGCTTTCCGCCCTTCTGCGAGCTTATATTATATTTTGCGCTGAGATAATATACCCAGTGCTTCAGGCTTCCGTAATGAACGGTCTGCCCTATATCCTTCACCCTGTCAAAGTCAGGCGAATGTCTGTTAATTGCATATACAGCATCCGTTTCCGGATGCTGCTTTCTTATATATCTGAACAGATGATAACCGTTATCCCTTGCCTCATTTTCATTATCACATATCAGCCACATATTCTTTCTTTTGGTTCTATAAACAAGCGATACGGGTACGGCAAGAAGGAACTTGAATATATGACCTATATCGGCAGGCTTTACCCTTTGAAGCTTCTGAAAAAATGTTTCAGCCATAACAACCTCTTATTACAGAACGTCAGGAAGATCCTTCCTCAGACGGTTATAATTGTATATTCCAAGTCCGATCACAAGTGCCAGCTCTGCCAGCATAATGGCATTTTCCCAAAGGGGATGCAGATGAATACCCTTTTTCAGCATATCTGCCGCCACTTTTTCCGGGTAGACCGGGGCTTCCCATATCCAACACTTGCATATTATAGCTTTTCTGTATGCATTGACAAAATATGCCAGCGGATTGCACATAAGAATGTTTCTGATCACAGGATTCTCTATTCTGTATGAATCATAACCTATTGCTGACAGCCAGAAAAGTCCCGACATAATAGTACTGATGAAATTAAGGAAGTCCTTGCTGAAGGCACTCATAGGAGCAAGCGACCATGTAAGCGCAAGGAAAAACAAAAACATCAGAGGTATAAGTACCAAAAGCTGAAGATTATAGATACTGATACCAACGCCGCCGAAAAACGTTATATAGAAATACGCAAGGGACAGCAGTAAAATATGAACGTAAAACTTTGATATAGTGGTGTAAGTCATGATAACTGACACTGGAAAGGATACCTTATTGACGAACTGCCTGTTGTCTGCGATAGTCCTCGAGCCTCTGCCGATACAGTCACTCATAAAAAACCAAGGCACAAAGCCTGCCATAATAAAGAGAAAGTATTCAACACCCATTTCCGTATGGTTATTCTGACCTCTCAGTATAGAAAAAGCAAACCAATATACAAAAAGCTGAAAAACAGGCTTTACCAGTGCCCAGAGGGGACCTATAACAGCTCCCTTATAGGTTTTCAGAAGATCCTCTCTTGCCAGCATGATGGTCTGTTTCATGAAGCCCTTATGTTCCTTCGGTATCTGAACTATATATTCTCTGAGCTTTCCGAAAAACAATTCGGCTCTGCTCTTTCTTTTTACAACAACATCAGTCATTTACAAAACCTCCATCTTACTTCCTCAATTTCCTTTTCTGCCGACCCGTCAAGGCTTTTCTTCCATTTCGGCAGCTGTACAAGTCCGACGAGCGTCCCCGTCCCGTATACTATATGCAGCAGCGGGAAAACCACAGGCAGCATAATCATATAAAGACTCTTATGCTTTGCCGTAATAACAGCTGCCGCAGTCATTACGATATCCGCTGCGCCGTAAGCGATACAAAGTGCATAAAAAGGCAGCGACAGCCACCATAAACCCGAAATTGCCGCTGTTATCTCAAGGACAACACAAATAATCACAGCCATCACAAAGCAAAACGGCACAAAATGATACAATGAAAGGCAGCCGGGACATTTTCCCAGGGTCAGACCTATCCATTTTCCGTTGCCGTATTTTTGCCTCAGCATACTTCTGAGGGTCGGACGTATATTCTGATACGACACTATCTCATCGCTTTGACATATCTTAAAGCCATTTTGTCTTATACGGTAATGCAGCTCATTATCCTCAGTCCTGCCCAGAGAAGTATCGAATCCTCCTGCTTTTGCAAATACCTCTCTTCGGTATGCGCCATGAAAGAGAGAGTTGACATATTTCCTTTTGCTTTCCGTACCACGCCGTCTGAAACCTGCTATAGAGCTGCCGAACATAGATTCTTCCGCCGCAAGGAGCATTTCTCTGTAGGGTGTAGGCTCTTCGATATTATTTGGTCTTGCGCCGCCGCAGACATACTCGCCTTCTCCGATAAGCCTTTCATTGTTTTCTATAAAATCGCGGGGTATACTTGCATGAGCGTCAAGACGGATTATTATATCTCCCTCTGCCGCCATAAGCGCAGTATTCCATCCTGCCGCCTGTATTCTTCTGGGATTATCCAGCACCTTAACCGAAAGGTATTCCTTACCATATTTTCCTTTAAAATCCACGAATTTATTCCTTGTACCGTCGGAGGAATCACTGTCAACAAATACCAGCTCTGTTTTTTCCTTATCAAAGCTCTGCGCCAGTATATCCTCAAACAGATGATCAAGTACTCTTTCCTCATTATAGGCTATCACACACAACGAAACTGTCATACCAAACACCGCTATACAATGAATAATGAACAATGAATAGTGAATAGTTGACTGATCTGTTTTTCCTCATGCTCTTTCACTATCATTTAACAATATATATACCCTATTATAGATAGAATTCCGGCGATTGTCAATCGGTTGAATGTATTTCAACTATCATTACAATCTCATACCTCAAATGACGAAAAATTGTATAAAAAATGGCAATCCTACGCAGTTTCTACGCTTATTTTATATTTATATCGGCAGTCTTTTTTACGTGCCTGCCTATTATCTCGGAAACATCACTTATTGCAATAAATGCCGAAGCATCTATATGCTTGATTATTTCTTTAAGCTCATGTACCTCAAACCTTGTCAGCACGCAGTACAGTACGACCTTTTTTCCGCTGACAAGACCCTCGCCTTCCATTATTGTAACAGTCCTTCCAAGCTTTTTGTATATCTGACCTGAGATCTCTTTTGCGTCGTTTGTGATTATCATAGCCGCCTTTGTCTGTTCAAGTCCCGACTCAACCACATCAAGCACCTTTGATGTAATAAAATACGTCAGCAGGCTGTACATTGCTCTCTCAAAATCAAATACAAATCCTGCGATAACAAATATGATTATATTAAATATAAGTACAGTCTGACCTACAGGAAGCTTGAACCTCTTGTTGAGCAGTATGGCCACTGTTTCCGTTCCGTCAAGACATCCTCCGAATCTTATAACAAGCCCGACGCCTATGCCAAGTATTACTCCGCCGAATGATACGGCAAGCAGGTAGTCTTTTGTCGCATTTACCATAGGTGCAAAAACCTCAAGAAACACGGAAAAGATAACCATAGCATAAGCCGCCTTGACTATAAAACGCTTTCCCATTTTCTTTGCGCCCACAAGCAGAAAAGGAACGTTCAGTACTACTGTCAGAATACCGAGGGGTATACCGATTTTATTGTTAAGCATTATGCTTATACCTACAACTCCGCCGTCAAGTATAGTACACGGCACAAGAAATTCTTCAATTGCAAATGCCGCAATTACTGCACCTACGCCTATTCCAAGACATTCAAGTACAAACCTTAAAATATCCCTTCCGTCAAGCCTTCCGAAAATACTTTTTTTCATTAATCCTCATTCCTTTCGCGATATTTATTTACCTATAGTAAACGTCAATAAAAAACTTCCAATTGTCATTCCGAGGAACGCAGTAACGAGGAATCTTTTTCATGTAACAAGCCTTATTCGTAAAGCTCCCTCGCATACGCTCGTGATGAAATTATCAGGAGAAATTTTATGTCGTCTGCTATTTATTCCCATGCCCGTCGGGCTTTGAGCTTTGAGCTTGAAGCTTTGAACTGCGAAGCTGCTATGAGCTATAATATAGCATTATAACACATTTTCGGGTGACATTCTTGTACATATTGTAAATATTTCTGTAAAAAAACCGCCTGCCGAAGCAAGCGGATGTTTTTGTGATTATTCCTGAACTGTTTTATTCTTGCCGTTGTCAATATTATTGACAAATCTGTATTCCGTACCCGGAACGGGAAGCTTGCCCGTTTTTGCAATAACAAGCTGACGGCAGGTAACCATCTGAAAGCCCCTTTCTTTCAGCTCCGGCACGATCTTTGCAACAGCGTCAGCCGTTGAGTCGTATATCTCATGCATAAGTATGATATCGCCGTCCTTGACATTATTCATAACAGCGTCATAGATTTTTTTGGAGTCCCTGCTTTTCCAGTCCTCTGTATCAATTGTCCAGTAGTATGCCGGCATTCTCTGTTTCTTACACTCTGCAAGTATCTTATCGGTAGTTATACCTCCCGGCGAACGGAAACAAGTGGGGCGTCTTCCGGCTGTTTCTTTTATTCCCTCGCACGCCTTTGTTATTTCCTCCGAGTCAACATCATCGCCGTAATTCTTGTGATCCCATGTATGATTGCCAAGCTCCATACCGAGTTCGACCTTTCTGCGAAGATTATCGGGATTACCTACTGCATTAGCGCCGACCATAAAGAAGGTAGCCTTTGCATTATTGTTTTCAAGCACATCGAGTATCTTTTCGCTTGCATTTCCCGCAGGGCCGTCGTCAAAGGTAAGCGCAACCATCGGCTTGTTCGGGTCAATTATCTCATCGGGAGTATTTCCGTTAGGGTCAGCTGTTACAGTATATATCTCGCTCGATGTCTCGTATTTTTTGCCGTCACTGATGATATAGGCGCATACCTTGAAGTCATATTCCCGGTACTGTTCAACATCTCTGAAGGTTGCACTGCAATCAATTCCTCCCGGAAGATCCTGACTGTTTCCTGTCAGAAAATTATCACTTTCGGCAGTTTTATAGTCTACACGGAAACCGCCTGCTTTTTCATTCGGAGTCCACTCTATTTTTATACTTCCGTCAGAATCTGTGCTCAAAGCAGTCACAGCAGGTTTTTCGGGAAGCGTATAAGTATTCTGTATACTATAATCTGAAGTATACTCGTCATCTCCTCTGAACGGAGTTACATAAACACTGTAATTCTCCCCCTGTTCAAGATCGCCTATAGTGCACTTCAGAGCATTTTCTCCGCTGACACTCTTAGCTATAGTATACATAACCGCCTGAGGCGTTTTCAAATAGGCATTATAACCTTCTGCGCCCGGCACCTTTTTCCATTTCAGAGATATGGAATTTTCTGTTGTGCTTTCGACCTCAACTCCCTGCACTGCTGTCAGGGGAACTGTACCTCCGTCTGCCGCAGATGCAGAAACCTCAGTCGTTCCCGCTTTGCCCGATGTTGGTTTTGTTTCGGGTTTATTATCGTTTACAATTATTACCACCGCAACGATTATAGCTAAAATAATCACAACTGCGCTTGTTATACCTAAAACAAGCTTGGTCGGATCCATTTCTGTAAAAAACTCTACTATGCGAGGCTTTTTTTTACGTTTTATCCTTTTTACTTCACTCATACATTCTCTCTCCACTTTTTCTTTTGATATTCTTTCTTTTTGCACGAAAAAAGTGCGGAAAAATCCCTCGTGTGGTTCAGCTTTACAAAAATGATAATTTTCATAAATCAGACTACAGAAAGCCATTTATCCGCAGTTTAAGAAATTAAATTTCCCACTTTTTTAACATTATACCCCATACAGTTACGCTTTATTTTCTTTTACGAAATAATTACAACATTGTCAATTCTCATTTATTGCAGAAAAGGAAAGCCGTCTCAGAAAGAAACAGCTTTCCCGGATAAAATATGTAATGATGAAAAAAATGAAAATGCGGCGAATAATTTACTCTGCCGATGCAGATAACTTACATTACATAAGTTAGAAACTATAAAAGACTAAGGAAAGACGAATAAAGTATGAACTGCCGCATTTCAGGCTTTGAGCTTATAGCTATACGCTGCGAAGCAAGTTATGCCAGAATTTCTTTAAGTCTTCTGACAGCTTCAACAGTTTTATCTCTGTCGCCGAAGGATGTAAGTCGGAAGAATCCCTCGCCGTTTTTGCCGAAGCCTGCGCCGGGAGTACCGACAACATTAGCTTTGGTAAGCAGAAGATCGAAAAACTCCCATGATCCCATACCGTTCGGGCACTCAAGCCAGATATAAGGAGAGTTCTTACCGCCGGTATAATAGATGCCGAGTTCATCAAGAGCCTGAGAAATTATCCTTGCATTTTCCTGATAGTATCCAAGATTTTCTTTTATCTGCTTCTGACCCTCCTCGCTGAACACAGCAGCTGCGCCGCACTGTACAGGCCAGGAAACGCCGTTGAACTTCGTTGCTTGTCTGCGGTACCATGTCTTATAGATATTGTGACCGTCACGTTCAAGTTCTTTCGGGATAACGGTATATCCGCAGCGAGTGCCGGTAAAGCCTGCTGTTTTTGAAAGCGAGCAGAACTCTATTGCGCATTTTCTTGCGCCCTCAACGGCAAAAATTGATCTCGGTACATTATCTGTGATGAAAGCCTCATAAGCGCAGTCGTAGAGAATAACAGCATCATTTTCTATGGCGTAGTCTATCCATTCCTTGAGTTCATCAGCTGTATATGCTGCGCCCGTAGGATTATTAGGTGAGCAGAGGTAGATTATATCGCAGTGTAAGTTCTTATCGGGCATAGCCTTGAAGTTGTTGCTTTTATTGCAGTCGGCATAAATGATATTTCTGCCCGACATAATATTAGAGTCCACATAAACGGGATACACAGGATCGGTCACAAGGACGATATTATCCTTGTCAAAGATATCGCCTATATTACCGCAGTCTGACTTAGCGCCGTCGGAAATAAGTACCTCATCGGCAGAGACTTCAACTCCGAAGCTTTTGTAGTAGCCTGACACTGCTTCTCTTACGAAGCCATATCCTTCGTAGTCGGGATAGCCCTTGAAGGTCTCTTTTTTTGCCAGATCGTCAACTCCCTTTTTCATTGCTTCGATAACGACAGGAGCAAGCGGCAATGTAACATCACCTATACCAAGTCTGATTACATCATTTTCAGGGTTCGCAGTCTGATAGTCACTTACTCTTTTTGCTATTTCAGCGAAAAGATAGTTCGGAACAAGATTGTCAAAATTTTTATTGATTTTCATACAGGTTCTTCCTTTCTTAAAATGATTACTTTACCATTTTAACACATCAAACCCATTTTTTCAACCAGCCGCCGGACCCTAAACGCGGGTATCGCTTCGCTTCGCATCCGCTCTGAACTTGCGGTTCATGCTGTACTGACCGCGTATCAGGCTTCTTGAGCAGCTCGTTTTTACCATTAATAATATTTTTGCCAACTATCCCGGCGAGCCGCCGGTCCCTAAACGCGGGTATCGCTCCGCTTCGCATCCGCTCTGAACTCGCGCTCAGGCTTTACTGCCCGCGTATCAGACTTTTTTGGCTGGTCTATTTTCATTGATAATATTTTTGCCAATTATAATTTTACACTAACCCAGCGTGACGCTGGACCCTAAAACGCGCCGGCGAGCCGCCGGACCCATAACGCGGGGTTCGCTCCGCTTCGCATCCGCTCTGAACTCGCCGCTCAGGCTTTACTGCCCGCGTATCAGGCTTCTTGAGCAGCTCAATGACAAAAAACAAATTTTAGCTATAAAAAGGAGATGCCATGCTTTGAACTTTGAACTAAT
>CACWRT010000119.1 GCA_902763365.1 uncultured Ruminococcus sp. | reverse complement strand
CTCAAGCAGAACGATTATTTTCATGAGCAGCCTGATTATTTCCGGATCATTGCTGTGCAGCATTGATTCAAGCTTTGAAAGAGGTGAAACAACCTCAGGGTCGTGTGAAGCTCCCTTGTTATCGCCCACCATTGCAAGAGTAGGCGCTTTAACAAGACCGCCTTTTGCAAGATGAGGAATATACGAAGGCTCGGACGGCATACTGAATCCCCAGTCCTGACCCAGAGCGCTGCCGATTTTCTCAAGGATGCCCCCGAATCCGTTAACGATCCCTGCGACAAAATCATAAATAGCAGCCCAGACCGTATTTACACAATCTATTAACAGGTTAAATGTGCCTTTGGCAAGCTCTCCTATTGCCCCGAAACTGTTTGCAAAACAGCTTTTAATGTCATTCCATGCCTTATCCCATTCACCTTTAAAAACATGGGTAACAAAGTCAATCAAATTGTTAATAGCGGCAAGGAATTTCTGAACGATAGATTTTATTGTAGTGAATACCGTTGTAAAGGCGTTTTTGATCTGCCCGAGAACCTTTTCAAGCCGCTTGGCTTCAACGTTTACAATCCTGTCTATGATAGGTTTAATCACATTTTTCCAGAGAGGTTCAATTATTTGCTTCCAGAGCCGTGTCAAGGTGTTTCCTATACCCTGCAAAACAGGTCTTATACAGTTATCCCATGCAGACTGTAATATACCCGTAAACGTATTCCAGACGGGCATTATCCACTTATTGAATACATCCAAGAATATTTCACCCAGATCACCTATAACATTGCAAAAGCTTTCCCAGACTTCCTTACCGTCGCCGTTCCACCAATTGGAAATGTCATTACCTACATCCTCAAAAACCTGACCTATACCGTTCATACAATCGTTTACAATCTGCTGAACATTGTCAAAAGCAGTGCCGATAAGCTCACTGTTATCGGCAGCCCACCTTGCAGCAACACCTGTTGCGGTTTCAAATGCGCCTGAGATCATCTCTCCGAGTGACCCGACAAAGGTCGTAAATCCTGATAAAAGCGTTGATATTGCTTTCTGAGTCTGAGGACGCATACGGTCAAGGGATTCGTTGTATGTATCAAAAAGTGTGCCGGTAAATGCAGTAATGTTGTCTATTCCTGCGCTGACATTTCCGGTTATTTCGGTAATGTATGAAGCGATTCTGCCCTTGTCCTTGCTCAGCCACTGAGCAACACCGCCAGATAAAGTCTGAATATGGTTTCCGGCTGTCCTTGCAAGTCCCCCGAAAAGCGTTCCGATAAGCGCAAGCTTGCTTTGAGTGATCTTCTGTACACCGCTGAGAGAAGCCCTTGCTATCGGCTGCAAATCAGTAAATATCGACTGAAAATTCTTTCCTATCTGCTTGAAGTCAATTTTATCGAACTGCTTTCTGAAATTATCAACTGCTTTGCTCAGGCCGCTGCTTTTATACAGACCACTGAGCTTTTCTTTCAGACCGTCAATTTTATTTGCGATCCTGTCAACACCCGATTCAGTCTTTGAAGTATCGGGCATATTCAAAGCATCTGATGTACTGTTTGCTGATGTTTCCGGTTCGTTCGAACTGCTGCTGTCATCGTCTGACGAAGATAAGATATTAAGCTGGTCAAATCCTGCAACAGCCTTTTTCAGCTTTTCGGCTGCTTTTGCAGTTTTCTGTATGTTTGCCGCACTGTCATCCGCATTATCGGCAACATTGTTCATATTATCCGCTGTCACCTGAACATCTGACGATACATCAGACATATCCCAGTTAAATACTTTTGCCATTGCCTGAGCTGCTGTTTTTGCGTACTCCGTCAGAACCTGTAAGGCGGATGTAAGCTTCTTTACAACAGCTGTTGCTGCTTTAAGTATGGGCTGCCCGATAACAGCCTGAAACTGTTTCCATGCTTCTTTCAGATTTCCTGTAACATTTTCCCATCCGTCCGCTTCACGGGCTGCCTGCCCCATTGCTCCGCTGAGCTTGTTTGCATCCTTGACCATCTGCAAAAGTGTAAGCTGCTTCTGAGCTTCCGAAAGGTCCTTGAATGACTTGCCGTAAAGCTTATTTGCGGCAGCGTTACGGGTCGTTTCGGTGCAGCTGATACCCAGAGCTGCATCATTTGCATAATTGCCTTTAAGGAAGGATTTGAGACTCTCGGCAGTTTCTTCAAGACTTCTGTCGTAGTATGCTGCACTGTCAGCGGTCGCCTGTAAAGCGTCCTGCATCATGGACATAGCAGACGCACTGTCCATGCCTGAAGTTTTCGCAAAAGCGTATATTGAGGTGCCTACACCCTGCAAGCGTGTTTCCATGATACCGCTGCTTTTTGCAACAGTACTCATAACGCTGTGGGCTTTATCTTCAAGCTCTCCGAAGGTCTGAGCCATCTGAGAATTAGCAGCGTTTACCTGAGCTGCGGCTTCTGTGCTTTCCTTGCCGAATTTTATAAGAGCTGCTGCCGAGAATGCGGCAGCCATAGCCGCACCTAACTTTGACATAGGAGCCTTGAGCTTATCGCCAAGACCTTCTATTTTCTTTTGCAGCGGCTTTTCATTACCTGTAATATCGACCGAAATATTGCCTATAGAATCTGCCACATTCTCACCTACCTTTCGAGCGGAACATATCTGCGATCTGTTTCAGAAGCGCGTCACGTTCCTCAATTGTCTTTATGTTCGTTTTTCCTGATGTCATTTTCCGCCCGATCCAGTCATTGCGTATCTTGTGCTGTTCTTTCGTAAAGTGTTTCAGGACGTTCCTGTCTTTTTCGCTTCTTATACGAACAATGCGGACCAGAGGACTTTCCGTCCCCAGTCCGCACAGCAGGCTCGAAAATTCATCCCATGTCATATTTTTAAAATCATCGGAATATATGCGATACCCGTACTCCGAAAAGAACGAGCTGACTATCAGATCAAAGTCATCGATCAGGTCGTAGTACGGGTCTGAGCTTCCCCCTCTTCGCTGCTTCCGGTAATAAGCTTGATTGCCGATTCTATAAAGATCGTAAAATCCTCAAAGCTGAGATCAAGCTTTGAGAGCTTCTCCATATTATCTTTCGGAACGAGCAGGGAAATAACTTCAAGAATATTTTCAGTCTTCCCTTTATTAAGCAACGGCATGGCTTTCAGTACCGTTTCTGCACTGTTGTTGATGGTGATTTCAACATCCCTGATCTTAATTTTTGGCTTTTCTTCAAAATTCAGCTTCTCGGTTATATCAATTACTTTCATTTGTTGTACCCCCTTACGCAGCGTCAGTAAATGTCGGCTTGCCGTTTGACATAACCTCAAATTCAAGCGGAGCTGCTGCCGTGCTGTCGCTTGAACCGATGTTTGTTACGCTGATAACTGCATTCGTGAATGTAATGCTTGAGCCGTCCGGCAGATTCCAGACGAAAGGCTTTTCCACATCTCTTCCGCATTTTCCTGCAAGAGAAGCAACCAAGTCATTTCCTTCATCACCTATGTTACGCTTGCCCGAAACCGAAATACTCATGCTTTTTGCCGTCATAAGCCTGCGGATCCAGCCCTCAGATTCAAAAGGCGTCCATTCCTCAATGCCGTTGTCAATGCTGACAGAAAAGCTCTCCATATCCGCAATAGTTTTATTATCTATCTTGAACTGATTTTTATAGCAGGGATAAACTCCCGAAGCTGTTTCCGGCATAGTTAATCCTTCCTTTCATAGTAAATTTCAAATTCTATGACCCACTCATAAACACCGTTGTCATCCGTATCAATACTTACCGGTTCAGCTTGGAGCAGGTCGATAAAATAAACGTGTGTATCGTCAATATCAAATGAAGAAACCGCCCTGAGCTTACTATACAGCTCATAGGCGGCTCTTTCCGATTCGTTCTGATTTTTATTCCAGTGCAGCTTTACTGATATTCTCCGCACCTCATAGCTTGACTGCTGTCCTATTGCCCTCGTAGGCGGACGGGGCGACAGCTGAAAAATACCTATAGACTTTTCCTTGTCGTTCATCTTGCCGATGTAGTAATTTTCGGCAGCATTAAAGCCTTTCAGCCAGTCTCTTATCTGACTTAAAAACAGCATTATGTCACCTCATTTCAAATTTGCATTACGGCGGTAAAACCGCCCAAAAGCCTTTGCACAAAAATCCTGTTTACTTCCGCCGGTCAACCAGTCTTCATACCAGTGATCACGGGCATTCGGGTTGCCGTCATGCTCTTTACCGTCACTGCTTTTCCATTTCACCCGATGAAATTTCATACCGTCCGGATTGAAGTATACACGTCTTGAATATGGCGCAGAATGTACAAGCCTGACTTTCCCCTGCTGTGAATCCTTGCGGTCAATGCTGAAAGCTTCTCCTTGCAAATTACCGGTATCTCTGGGAATAACCTGTGCCTGCTGCACCTCTGTTTTGAGTGCTTCCGCAGTCTGCTCAAGACTTACCGCCGCTGCTGTGCTGAGCTGTTTCATGCGAAGCTTATTGATAGTAAATTTTGAATTAACCTTCATGCATACACCTCTTTTTGGGCATAAAAAAAGCACCCGTTTCCGAGTGCTTAAAAATCGTAATGCGTCCACATAGATACGATCTTGACTGTTTTCTCTTTTTCATAGACCATATAAACAAGTCTGTGCTTTGAGTTTATCCGACGTGAATACAGCATATTCAGATCGCCCACAAGCTTTTCATACGGCGGAGGATTCTGAAAAGGATTGACCTTTATTACATCCAGCAAATTCTGTACATTTCTTACAAGTGCCGGATACTGCTTGATTTTCTCCTTGTCCTTCTGAGCTGCTTTTGTGATAACTATTTTATAATCACCATTCAAACTCGTCACACTCCTCTAAAGGCTTTTTCGCTCCATCAAGAAGCTTATCCTTCATTCCCGGTACAGAGCTGAGGTACAAGGTTTCCATTAAACTGTTATATTCTTCTTCACTTATCAGAACGGCATTTCCGGATTTTGTACTGATATTTACAGGTTCATTGAACTTAATCGTTTGATCAAGCATTTCAAAAATATTTTTTCTGAAATTAGTTGCATTGGTATTAATCATATATGACACCTCACGTATTATTCATTATGTACATTATAGCGTACATATCTATATTTGTCAAGATTTTTATACCAAATCCAACCTCGTGTAATTGACCGTACCGTCCGGGTTTCTCGCTTTCATGCCCTGAGCTATCCGGCGGACTTCACCGAAAACAGTTACCTCACCGCCGGAAATAACGGGAAGCGCAGGAGCAATATCTCCGATAAAGTACGCCTGTGCCGACAGCTGTATAAGCCGTTTATCAGCTGTCAGGACAGTCTTTGCGCTGTCCTGATAGTTGCACAGACCCTCAAAGCTCAATGCCTCAAGTGGCTCTCCGTCCTCGTCATTGCCCTCACGGTACAGGGTGACGGTCACGGAAGTTTGGCAAAACCTTTTGTCCACAAGTGACGGAAAAACCATATTATAGCCCCCCTGCGTAGCAAAGACCCGTTGATACAAGCCTGCCGTATGTACTCTGACGCATAATGATGCCGTCCTGCACAAATACGGTAGGATTAAAGCTGAACTGCATTGACACACCATTGATACTGTAGGATGACAGCGGAGTATTAAGAATTTCCCTGTTTTCGTCCATAAACTGAACGATATCACAGCAAACCTCTGTAACGGCATTCCGCTGAAAATCCGTCAGATCATCCCACCCGACGCCGTTTATGCGGCAGTGAGTAAGGGTGTCAATATCACGGCTTGCCTTTTGCGCAAGACGGTCAAAATCATCCGGAACGACAGTGTAATAATTCAGATAATCCTGACTTGTCGCATAGACCATAAGATCACCTATCTCTTTTTAGCTGTGCTTGCAGCTTCAAGCTCTGCTCTGAGCTGCTCGTTTTCCTTTGCAATTTTTTCATATTCTCTGTACGGCACTGTTGCGGAAGGGCTGCGCTCTATGACGTTGAAATTGTCGTCCGTAATATCGTAGCCCTGAGCAAGATAATCCTTCTTGCTTACCTCGTCAACAGTATAGACCTTGTTTCCTTTTACTGCTTTCATACTATCTCTCCTTCAAAAAAATTCCTGACTTTACATTGCACATTGCACATTGCAAATTGTACATTGTTTTATGCCTGCGCGTGAATTATACAACCGTCTGTGAACAGATGATCAATAACGAAAGTATCGTTGAGTCTGCGGTTCTGGTAGAGATACTTGTCGGCTGTTCTGCTGTCACTGCCGGGCGCGAACATATGAATGTAGCTGTACTTGACACGGCTGACCTGACACTCAGGGTCAATGAGAATGTAGTCGATCTGCTTTGCGCCTGTGGCAGCGGTGCAGCCGTCAGTAAAATCAAAAGCAGACTTGAAGCGTGCTGACGGAACTGTCTGGATATGCTGGATATCGTCAAGAGTGCGCACACGTCTGTCGATACCGCCGCCTGTTTTGACATCAAGGGTACGCTGTACGCCCTCTGCGTTTTTAAGAAGCTTCTTGTAACCCGCAGTGCAGAAAAGTACAAGCCTGTCAAGCGGCACGCCCTTGTCTTCCATTGATTCAAGATTTGCGTCAAAGTCGGAGAGAACATTAGCAGCAGTCAGAGCGGTTGTCTTGATAGTCATATTCAGTCTTGTTGCTTCACTGTAAAGCTTTGAATAGGTATAGCAGTCAAGCTCCGGGATAGCCTGAGTCTTTTCAAAGCGGTTCTGGATGTTGCCGATCGCAAGGATCATGTCTGTTTCGTCAACGTCCATAGGATCAACAGCAAACTCGATATCACGGTCATGGGCAAGGGTTTTCTGCTCAAAATTATTGTTGTAAGAGCCTGCATTATAATTCATGCTCCCTCTGCTGTGATCCTTGTAACCGCTTACGCTGAGAGTCGGGATCTTGATGTACTTTGTGTTTGTGACCTGAATATCGCTGTTTGAGTGGAACAGCAGGTCACTTGTAAGCTCCTGACCGTAAAGCTCACGAAGCTTGCTTTCAAACCTTGTAACATAATTTATCGTATTTGGCATTATATATTACCTCTCTTTCTTATTTCTTTTTCCTGATACCAACCGGCGAGCCGCCGGACCCTAAACGCGGGTATCGCTCCGCTTCGCATCCGCTCTGAACTC
Source organism: uncultured Ruminococcus sp. (assembly GCA_902763365.1). Lineage (GTDB taxonomy): Bacteria > Bacillota > Clostridia > Oscillospirales > Acutalibacteraceae > UBA1213. Next base: position 7,305 of record CACWRT010000119.1, on the reverse strand, counting down.
GCCGTTCAGGCTTTACTGCCCGCGTATCAGGCTTCTTTAGCAGCTCGTTTTTACCATTAATAATATTTTTGCCAACTATCCCGGCGAGCCGCCGGAGCCGTAATCTCCGGTTTTATTGGATCAGCTGTAGTTTTTGAGGACATCACTTCTTTTTCCTGATACCGAATATCCGGTTCAGCTTTTCGTCATCATCGGCAGACTTACCGCCGGAGCTGTCTGCGCCGACCTTGAAGCCGCCCTTCTGTTTTTCGTCCTGCGCAGATGTGAGCCACGCAGGATACTTCTTCGCAACTGCTTTCAACGCTGCGGAAATATCGCTGCCGTCACGCTTTACGATGTTTTCGGCAAGTATAACAGCGTCCTCTATCACGTCAGGCGTAAAGCCCAGAGTATTAGCTTCAAGCTGTGTACGCAGCCGGAAGTTTTCCTCTTTGAGCTTGTCTATTTCAGACATTTCAGGCGGTGCAGCCTGTTCCTCTGACGTTTCTTCCTGTGCCGAATCTTTCGGCGCAGGTTCGGGCTGTGTTTCCTCAGCAGGCTTGTTTTCAGTGCCTTCCGCTTCCTCTGCGAGCTTTTCAGCTTCGACAGGCTCAGTATTTGCATCTGTATTTTCCTGCTCCTGTGCGCCCTCTGCGGGCTTCTCTGTAGGTTTCTTTTCTTCGGGCATAAGTTTCACTCTCCTTTGTTTTTCAGCTTTTTACGCCGTTCAGTTTTTTGGGCAAAAAATAACGTGCAGGCTTTCTCATTTCCTGCACGTTATACCGTCATTCCGCTTAACGCTTCCTGACTCAGTTTCATGATCTCAGACATTGTCATATCCTCACCCCTTTCTTCATTTTTTCTCTTATCGCCCGTCTTTTCAGCTTTTCGGCGGCATCTATACAATCGTCATACTGTTCCTTATACAACTGTATTTTTCCGCTGTAGCTGTACAAGCTACGAAGCGAAGGGCTTTTTGTTTCCCTTCGCTTCTTTCTGAACTCTTTTATTTTTTCTTCCGTGAGCCTTGCAGTCTCGTAGTACTCATCCGCCCACTCGTCATAGGTCATGCTGTTTCCTCACTCTCTTACAACCACTGTTGCATTAACATAAGTTGTTTCTTTTCCGTCGATGATCACTCTTACTTTTTCGCCGCTGTACCAGACTGTGCATTCACCTTTGTATTCTTCAATGACATTACCGTTCTGGTCGTAAACGGTCAGTTGCTTTTCTGCCGTCTGACTTGCATTTAATTCAGCAATACCCATCACACACGTCACAGTGATCGCTGCCAGAGTAGCAAGTATCGCCACAATAACAACTACTTCCACTAAAGTAAGTCCACGTTTATTCATACCGTCACTTCCTTCCGGGCATAAAAAAACCGCCCTCACTGAGAGCGGTTAACGTCTTTAAGTTAAATCCGTTTGATATATCTGATATTAATAACCGGAGCAGCAAAAAGCAGAACTTTATCTTTTGTATGAACGTAAATAATACCGTCTTCTCCGGAATAAACAGAATCGCCTTTTTGTTTATCTATATCAATTGTTGTAGATGTGTTGTCCGTAAATATTACTTCATATTTCATTTTTATACTCCTTTCAAAAACAAAACCGCCCCGGAAGGCGGTTTATTTAAATAATTTATCTAATTCAATCTGTGATTTGACATAAACAGCACCCACGTCATAATCATCATAAACAACTATTAATTTTTGTTTTAACAAAAACTCTTGTATAGTAGTTCCATCAACATCAACAAGCATTTTTTTTCGTGTAATACCTTCAAATGCATCTTGGATTTTGTTACAAGTGTCCTTAAATACTTTCGCATCATTTTGGGGTAAAATTGTATAATCAAAAACATAGCTACTCATAATGTCACCTCACAATCCAAATTCTTTATTAACATCAGGGTTTGTTTTTGAAGCAGTTTGAAGTATATCTTCAAGTGCCTCTTGATAAGTCAGATTTTTTCGCTTCATTTTATTTTCTATTAGTTCCTCAAATACAGGGGCAGGTCTAAGTCTCTCTAATTCAGAAGCTGTTTCAACATCAGACATTGCAACACGCGCCTTATGTTTATACTTATTTCTCAAATTAAAAGCTTGTTTAACTTGATCTATAAATGGAAGAGACTTGTCGATTTGGTTAGGAATATCAGACACATTAGCATAATACCATTCACGAACATGTTGATTATCTGTTTCAACAATATCTTTTCCTATATATTTCGATAAATCAATTTTCTCTGCTTCTATTATACCACTTCCGCCCGATTTTTCAATCGTTTCTGCAACATTTTTATCAGGTTTTTCAAAGGATTTTGCAAGCGTGCCGAACTGCTCCGCCTTCTCGCCATAGGCTTTTGCCCTCGCTCCGTAGATACGCTGGTTGTCCTCGTCAAGACTGTATTTGCTTATGCGGTCATACCGTTTTTCCTGCCGCTCGCAGTAGTTCTGCTTCTGCTGTGCTTCGTACTGCTGTGCCATTTCGTCAAGCTCGTCTGCTGTGTACTGACTGCCCTCGGGCGGAGTGCTGACACCCTCAAAGTATGTACTGTGAACATCCTTACACCGGGGATGATACAAGCCCTGAGCTATCGCATCCGACATCAGCGGGTACCGCAGACCAGTCACCGGAGAAATACCGCTCTTGTCCGCACCGCTCCAGACATCGTCAATAAACACCTTCCCGACAAACGGCAGACATCTCGGACAGGGGCAGTTCCTTTTGTTCATGATAACAGTCGGTACTCCCCATTCGTCACGCATACTGCCCTCGCCTTGAAGATATGCACGCTTGTTGGCAGTCTTAATAGCCATATCTGCATAATCCTCAAGCGTGTGACGGCTGCCGTTGCTATACTCTACGCAGTCCAGACCAGCCCGCAAAAAATCACGGGTTGCCATGTCAACGGCTTTTTTGTACGTTCCCGCACCTGTGTTTGCATAGACCTGAGCATTAAAAATAACCTGCCTGTACTGATCGTCTGCACGGCGCAGAACAGCGTATTCTACCCTGTTCATATCATTGTTTACAGCGTTCAACAGCGCATCAAGCTTGCGGTCGTTGACTCCGAAGAAGTTCCCTTCAAGCTCCATCTCGCCGCCGTAGGGCAATTTAGGAGCTTTAAAGCCCCGGCGTATTGCCTGCAAAATCCTGCGCTCCTGCGCCGTCCTGCCGTCTTTGTACGAACCTCTGAGCATCTCATCAATTTGCAGATTAAGCTTGTTGAATCTCGGCGGAAACTTTTTCAGATTCCGTCTGCGGTAGTCCTCAAGTGCCTTGAGCTGCAAAGCCTGCCACTGTTCCCACTCAAAACCGAGATCGGTTTCCTCTGCCTGATGTCTTTTCAGATTCCTCATCATGGAGCTGATAAGCTCATCTTCAATTGCTTCAAAGGCTTCTGACAAATTGTAGGGCATTATTTCACTCCCTCGAAAACCAAATTATTATCTGTTAATTATTAAACCTGCAATTAAGGGTCCAGCGTCACGCTGGCTCTGTAAACACAGGTTCAGACATCGTTTCTACGCCCGTCTGAGCCTTTATTCTCTGCACCTCGGTACTTTTCCAATCATCGTCCTTTGTGTCGCCGTACAGCTCGTCAACCGCCGCTTCTATGCTCATAATGCCCTGAGTCCGTCCCTTGCCGACTGTTTCGACCTGAGATTCAAAGCTCGGGTTAGCGTACTCGCCGAAGGGAACTTCTATTTCAATCTCTTTCGGCTGTTCATTGTTCATAACTGCGATCACATCAAAAACCGTCTGTATCAGCTTCGGCAGAACAGTCTGCAATACTCCTACGATCTTGTTGCGGGTGTACAGGGTAGTCTTTTCCTTTTCCCTCTGGGCTTCTGCGTTGTCAAGCTTTTTAACATCAATACCAAGTGTCGATGGTGATATGATCCCCTGCAAAGCAAGGTCAAGGGCTGTTATGTACGTTGCAAGGTAGCTTTCGTGAGGTATCTGCGGCTGTATCAGCTCGGGTCTGGGCTGTGTTGTGGTTTCGGAAACAATACCGCTGCTTTCAACAAAAATATTGTCAAAGGGATTCGGCTTCATATCCTCGCCGGTGTACGGATTTTTCGGCGTGTAATTCGGCGGAAGGAACTTCATCGGTCTGCTTTGCCGTACCGCATACAGCCACTGGCTCCACGCTTCGTCAAGTGCGTCAAAGCTGTCGGACTTGCCGCCGTCAAAAAGGCTGCGTCCCCTGCCCTCAAAGGTGCCGCTTGAATAGAACATCATCGGCACAGCCATCATCACCGACCTATCAAATTCAACATCTTTCAGTCCGGCAGTCTGCGGCAGAATTTCAAGCGGTACATTGCTGTTTCCCTTCATCAGCTCATAACGGACATATCCAAAGCCGTAATGCTCGTTAAGAATAAAATTTCCGCTTTGTTCGCTGTAAACCGTTCTGAAAATGATCTCGGTTATCCGTCCTCTCCTGCGTACAAGCTCTATTCTGTCTCCGGGATAAAACTCAATTATCGGCTGGGCTGATATATCGCTGTCAAGGCTGATCTTGAAAGCACCGTCACCGATTATAAGCGTTTCCGTCACTGCTTTGGTTATGAGGACTTCAAAACTGTTTTCCTCTGCAATTTTATTCCATCTTTCCGAGATGTTTTCAGGCAGCTTGATATCATTCATGTCAGCCATGACAACAGCGGTCAGAACATCAACAATAAGCTTCGGAATACCTGTGTGAGCCTTGCGTATTTCCATCCCACGGGTCGGGACGGCAGCCCAGAACATACTCCTGTCGGTGCTGATCTGTTTGTATAGCTGCGACAGCTCCCAGGCGTTGCCACGATACCATATTCTGTTTTTGGCAGCGTTTGATAAATAGTCAAGCTGCTCCATGATAGTAATACCCGCAGTTTGCGCCGGTTCTATCTGTAAAAAGCTTCTCATTGCATTCCTCACCTTGTCTATGATACTCATTTACCGACTCCAATCTGTGTTACATACGGTAAAAACGCATATTGTACACTGTTAATCATATGGTCATGCCCGTCCTCAGGCTCGTTGTCCTTGTCTTCCTTCCAGCTGTACAGTTCAAGCTCTGAAATATAATTCTTGCATTGATCCAGTACAACAAGCTTATCCTGCGCAAACCATCCAAGCTGTAAATTGATTCTGTCGATGATCTTCATTTTTTTCCATGCCGGGTTAAAAATATAAATACAGCCGTTTTCCCTCTTGTATTTGTTCAGCTCTGTTATTGTCGCCTGATCTGCACTGTCAATAAATACATTACGGGCAAGTCCCCAGTTATTTTTACAGCGGTCAAGGAACTGCGCAAATTCAACAGCCGTATCACTTGGCGCGATCGGTGTACGCAGATCTGCATTGTTGAAAACCTGCTCATCCAGAAGGAACAGCCGACCACGGTTCGTTATGCCGATAAAGCTCATAGCGATAGTATCGGGCGACTGTTGGGAATAGGCAGTGTCAAGACCTGCGGAGAATTGTATAAAATGCTCTCCGTTCTGCCCGTAGGCGGATTGAAGCATCAGATGACGGCGCAGATCAGACTCACTCATAACATGATGTGTCCTGTCAAAGTTGCTGAATACAAGCCCTGATGCCCTGCCCCTCAGACCCTCGATCTTGTTTTTGTAAAGCTTTGTACCCTTCGGGACATTGCGCTTTATCTGTTCGATCTTTTCTGCCGTCAGACCGTAATTATGCTCAAAAGAAAAGAACCAATGTACCCATCCGGGCTTTGGCTCTTCACACAGCATATTCAGGATCTCGGCAGGCGTTTCATGCTCCCACTCAGGAAGAGGACGGGCACAGTTGATGTATTCTTTGTAAACAGGCAGAGACGGGTCGTCGGGATTGAGAGTTGCCATAAGATAATCACAGCGCATTGACGCTTCACGGACATATTCCATATCGGCAATATTTATTTCATCTATGTACAAACAGCCGTACTGACCGCCTAAAGCCTTTTTCCATCGTGTCTTGTTGTCATAGCCGAGAACATAAATGATCTTGTCGCCGCTGCTTGTATGCAGTACGATATGCGGCAGACTGTACTGTCCCCTTCCCCTTGCGTTGTACTCCGTCAGGCTGCCGAAGTCGTCAAGAATCCCCAAATCCTTGTTGATGATGTTTTTTTCTATCGTACCTAAATCCAGACCCGATAGAATGTGTATCTTCTTCGGGCTTTCGGCACATTTAAGAATAAACTTGAAAATTCCTACAGTTGTTTTTCCGGCTGCTGTCGTTCCTTCAAGGAACTCTACAGGCGCATGACAGCGGAGAAAAGCCTTGTACTTCGGTGATAAGATCAGGTTACTCATTCTGCTTCATCTGCTTTACAAGCTCGTCAAGCTTTGATATTTCAGCGTCAAGACCGCCGCTTATTTCAACCTTGCTCAGGTACTCGCCCGTCATTTTGTTAAGGGTATCGACTGCACGGATACGGTCTGAGGGTTCGTTTTCGCTGCCCCTTGCAATATCAGAGAGCAGCACCTGTCTGTCCTTTGCGGTCATAATGCGCTCGTCCTTTGCCTTTTCGGTCAGCTCCTTGATATATGCGGAAACTCCAACATTCTCCAACAATTCATAAGCCCTGCTGTTTGCATAATTTTCGCTGTAGCCTGCCATAACTGCGCTCTGAACGATATTACCGTTCTGAACGTAATATTCAGCAAACTTTCTTTGTCTGAGATTCAATTTTTCTGCCACGGTAACACCGTCCTTTCTATGCAGCACAAAAGCCGGCGGCAAGCTGCCGCACCCTATTCCGTCTTACACTGTTTCCTTCTGTTTCGCAGCTTATCAAATCGTTTTGTTTCCTTCTGTTTCGCAGCTTATCAAATCGTTTCCTGTGCTTCAAACACAAAAGCCGCCCCATCCGGAACGGCTCATGTGCAATTACTCAAGAGGAATGTAAGTATCCTTGTACGCTATTTCATGGTACTATTTTAGCACATATAAACGGGACAAAAGGGACAACTTATGTTGAAAAGTCATGTTGAAAACTTTACCATCTGTATCTATAACATATCTTTTTTACAGAATCAGATGAATTATGTCCCTCGATATGTAAAGCTATCCACTGCCAGGTTTTGTTCCTGAAGATACGCATCCGGAATATCTCACGAATAAAAGCATCGGGAATACTGTCTATCATTGCTCTGAGCCTGTATTCCATACTTTCAAGCCTGATCTGTTCCATTGTCAGACTCTCGACAGCTTTTTCAACTTTGCTGCCGTTTTGCTGAGCGTGGGGCATATCACTGTATACGGGAGAAATACGCACCGCACTATCTCTCAGATCAGCAACTTTCAGACGCTG
>CACWRT010000118.1:8302-15269 GCA_902763365.1 uncultured Ruminococcus sp. | reverse complement strand
TGCAAGGCGAATACTATTTGCCGTGCCTTAGCTTGCCACCCGAAGAAGAAAAGCCTATCGGGATATGGGGACAGCGGCACAAACGCTACCTGAAAGAACATAGAAAAGCAACCTACACAACACTTCTGACCAGCGGTAAGCTCAACACTTATCTTTCCGGCATCAACGAACAGGCGCAGGAACGCTTTGAACGGCTCATAGATGGCATGAAGCAGGCACAGGGTATCACGGAACAATTAAAGGCGGAAAACGCCTTAGAATGGGTCAGGAGAATGAATAATATACGGGCTTGTGCGATGGAGATTGTGAATAAAGAAATCATCTTCGCATAGCAGACTGGCGGTAACGCAAAGCGAGGGGTAAAGGTGTAAATGCCTTACCCCTCGTATTTTATGACGAGAATATGGCTTAACACAAGGCATTTGTGGGTTAAAAGCGCTACAGTAGAGAGATTATGCTGAAAACATAGGGTTTGGCAATCCAAAAGCAAACTTTTTATGAATGTTGTCTGTTGCCTCTTGACTTATATCGGCAATCTATATATAATCGATATGTAGACTGTCGATACAAGGAGGGACATATATGGCAATTGATAAATCTCTGATTTCAGGGAATACAGATATGCTGATTTTGAAGCTGCTTGAAAAACAAGATATGTATGGGTATCAGATGATAGAAGAACTTGCGAAGCAATCCGACCATACTTTTGAATTGAAAGCAGGAACATTATATCCTCTGCTCCATCTCTTAGAGCAAAAGCAGTATCTTGTGTCCTATGACGGAGAAACTGTTGCGGGGAAAACAAGAAAATATTACAGGATTACAGATGAAGGGAAAAGATTTCTTGTGGTGCGGCTGTCTGAGTGGGAAAGCTACTCTGCCGCAGTCAATAAGGTTTTGTCGGGGGGTGTTTTGCTTGCAGGAATATAATTCTCCCGAAGAATATATCAAGGATGTTCAAAGATACATTCGTTGGAGCAGAGCAAAGGTTGTGGCAACAAGAGAGCTTTCTGACCACATAAACGACCAATACGATGCTTTGCGGGAAAACGGTCTGAATCAGAAAGAAGCAATGAGAAAAGCCATTGAAGAAATGGGCGATGCAGATGTAGTTGGGACAGAGCTTGATATTGTCCACCGCCCGAAAGTGAATTGGCTGTTGCTGCTCATAGCAGGCGTGTTGCTGCTGAGTGGTATTCTAATCTCTGCTATGCTAACCTCAATATCCCTGACCGTACCAAAGATAATCGGTATTGTGCTTGGAGTTTGTGTTGCTGCTTTTTTGTATTTTATTGATTACACTGTCTTAATTCGCTTTCCAAGAGCGTTATACGGACTGCTCTCACTGGCGGCAATCTTCGGGCTACTCTATGAATTATGGAACGGATTTGCACCGCTTGGATACGGTTTTCTGTTCTACCTGCTGCTATGCTATCCGATTGTTTTGGTCGGAATCCTGTTTTATGAAAAGAACAGTGAAAGCGAGACAAAAATCATACATTACTGGCTATATGCTATTTTTCCGCTGACTTTAGCGTTAATAAATCAAGCGTTTCCAGTTTTTGTGTTGCTGTTGGCTTGCGAGCTATTCATCTTTTGCTGCGGGTTAAAATTAAAATGGCTGAAATGGAATCGTGTTAATATCTTCGGTGTGGCTTGTATGCTGATTTTTCTTATTATCGGAGTGTACCTGTTAAGCCGCTTTTATCATCTTTTTCGCTTGCAGGAAAATACAGGATATTTACAACAGCTCGATTTCTTTTCGGTGTTTCGTGAAGCGGAGTTAATTGGAAAAAGCGGAATGCCTGTTGATGTGAAGGTAATGAGCTACTTCTATGACCACCCAATCACCCTGCTCCTGTACGAATACGGAAAATTTTCACTTGTATTTTTGCTGTTTGTATTCGGGATATTGTTTGCTATCCTTTACAGGACTTCAAAAAAGCAGGATACAGAGGTTGGCAAACTTCTAACCAATACCGTGCTGTTGATTTATATTTTACGAATTGTTTTCACTGCCTTATCCGACATTGGGGTTCTTCCGAACTTCTTTATGTGCGTCCCCTTCGTTGTAACAGGAGGAATGTTCATTATTTACGATATGGCACTTGTTGGAATTATCCTATCAGTAAACCGCAATGAGAGCATTGCAAAGGATTGGATTAAATTAAAAAGCAAGCGTAACGCTGCTAAAAACGGAGGTCAACTATGAAAAAATTCTTATGTGCTATTCTATTCTTGACGATGGTAATCAGTCTCTCCGCCTGCGGCGGTAAAGGCGTTTCGACACTTGTGAAGCATTATGGTCAGGAAAAGGTCGATGAAATGGAAATCGAGTGTACCGATGAAACACAGCTAAAGGTCGCAAATGACCTCATAGCAGAAGCAAAGGATATTATGTCTTACTGCGGGTCAGGAGACGGTACGAATAAAGAGGACTGCGGTGCGTTAGAAAGATACTATTTCTTTGATGATAAGGCGGTTCGGGCAGATGTTTCGATAGAACTTGTAACCACCAAACAGGAAAATGGGAAGGGATATATCTGGGTGAAATATTCAGCCGATTATTACGATAAGGATGATACTCTCATTTCTGGTAACGGAGAAGCATATTCACGTTGGGATATTGAACAGTTAGATGGAAAATGGACGGTAACGTTAATTGACGAAATACCGTAAGGATTGGTGAGTGTATGCAGAAACAAGCCGAATGGATATTATGTCCTGTTTGTGGCAACAAAACCCGTGACAGAACAAGATATGATACGGTCTTGAAAAACTATCCTCTCTACTGCCCGAAGTGCAAGCAGGAAACGCTGATAGAAGCAGAGAACTTGAAAGTAACCGTTATAAAGAAACAGGAAAACTAATCTCTATATGTATGCCGCCGTGTATGGGTAAAACCATAGCGGCGGTTTTTCTTCGCCTATCGGCTGCCTCTGTCAAAGGATTTCTTTCGTGGCTTTTGCTGTCTGCCCTGCTCCTGCAACTGTCTGAGCCTGTTTCGGACGCTCTCCTTTTCGGGCGGTCTTGGCGGTCTGCTCTTTTGTTTCACCTGACGCTCCCATTCGGCAAGGTCACGGTTGTATTGTTCCACAACGGCTTCCGCCTCCCGATAGGTCGCCATGAATGCCTGCACATCGGGATAACCGTCCTCCCTGAGAATATCGGGGAGCTTATCCAGCCTGCGGTCAATTTCTTGCTCCGTCTGCTGTATCTGCTCGGTAAGGGCTTTGCGCTCCTTGCCCTTGAAAATCCCTGTTGTTTCTGCAAGCTGTGTTTTCAGCTTGGGCAGAATGTTGTCCTGCAAATTCCTAATCCCTCTTGCCTCATCCTGCACCCGTATCATTAGATTCCGCATGGTGCAGAACTCTGTCATATCAATATCCAGCGTGGGCTTCGGCGGTATCCCGTATTCACGGATAAGGTTTTGTAAAATGTCCTTCGCCTTGTTCACGATACGGCGGAACAGATTCGGCAGCCAGCCCTCGCTTTTAATGGATTGGCTAACCTTGTCGTGTATCTCGGTTTGTTTGATTTCCAGTATTTTAGCCTCCTCAATCCCCGATACAAGTGCCATGTCCGCTGTCCTGTTCCATTCCTGCCTTGTAGCGTTGTCGGCTGCAATCTCTTCGGCTTTGGGATTGTTCTTGCCTATTTTCTTTGTCGGCAGGTACACGCTGTTTTTGTCAAATACCTTCAGGTGCTGTTCAGGGTTTTCAATATGGAGATTGATAAGGTTTGTATAATCCTCTTTTACCTCCCGAAGAAAAGGCTCTCTCTTGAAGCGGTCATCCTTTACGGTGAACAGATGGCTTTCGTAAACCTCTCCCTTTTTGATAATGGTACAGCCTTTTCTTATCTGCCCGTCCTCACCTGTGATTTCCTTCTTGGTGCGTACCCGCTTGCCTGTTTCGTCAAAGAATACGCTTCTTGTGGCAATCTTCACATCAGGCTCAGGAAGCAGCTTCCTTTCGCTGAAAATCAGATGAATGTGGTAATTGGTCTTGCGCTTATTGTGGTGCAATGCCGACACACATTCCACGCCGTACCGCCTGCGGAACTCATCTGTAAAATCCTCAAGCACCTGCTGCGGCTCGTACTGCGTGTAAACTTCGGGCAGGGCGATAATCAGCTCCCTTGCCTCAATACATTTCCCCTCTGCGCCGCTGCGCTGGAACTCCTGCCGGCTCTCCCTTGCGAGATTATTCCAAAAGGCATTGTCGGCGGTGCGGTAAGTGGCGTACAGATTTTCCTGTCTTGCGTGGCTGGTGATATACGATATTCGTCCTTTGACATTAGGCAGCTTCGACATCTGTATGAAGCTGTGTCTTGCCATAATCCAACCTTTCTTTAAAATATACCGTTCTCATTTTGCAACCGTCTTGACGGTTGCTGCTGTTTCGGCGGCTTTGCTGACGGAACAGCGCCGTATCAAAAGCGGCAGGGATTTCCTGCAAGCGTTGATACGGTAGCTCCCCGCAGGGGCGAAATACCCTGAGTACAAATCGGCAGATTTGTGCGAGGGGTGTATTTCGCTCTCAAACGCCGAGGGCTTTAAGAACGGTCAATCTACTCGGCGGACATCATTCTGATTGAGAAGATTTCTGCCTTGATTGACCGTCATAAAACGCTCCAGCGTGTCCCTTCGGATAATGGTCTTGCGCCCTACCTTTAAGACAGGCAGCTTGCCCCAGTCCACCAATTTCCGCATGGTGTTCCTGCCGATACCCGTACATTCGGCGGCTTCCTCGATGGTCATACCTATTTTAACTGCGTTCATTATCTCATCCTCCTTTTGAAATACTTGTTTTGCAACTGCACAATCCTAATTATACTTATTTTGCAATCTCGTGTCAACCTGTTTTGCAACTGTTTAGGAATTTTTTTAATATTTATCCCGTTTCAGGGTTGCAATCTGCATTTTGATGTGCTATAATGATACTCGTCAGGAGGTGAAAACCTTGAAAAAAGAAATTGAATTCACCGCAAAACAAGTCGGTGAACGGGTAAAAGAGCGCCGAACAGAACTAAACCTTACCATGCCTGAGCTTGGAAAGCGTATCGGCGTAAACAAATCCACCATTCAGCGGTATGAAGCAGACGGCGTTGACCCGAAGCGTACTATGATTATCAACGGTCTTGCCGATGCGCTGCTTACCACTCCCGAATGGCTGACAGGGCTTTCCGAGGAAAAGGAATATGATGCCCGCACGCTCTGCCAAAAGGACATTGAGGAGCATATCAAAAAGTACCTTGATACGGTTTCCTCCACGGTCAGCGGAGAGCCGCACCAGCAGCTTCTTACCACCTTCCTCGGCAAGATGATTGACCTGTACTCGGTGCTGTGCCACTACTTTGCCAACGCTATGGCGGAGGTTGACCGTGTGGCGGAGGACGAGGGCTTGAAGCAGTCGATTATGCGGTATGCGATTGAGGTGGGCGCAATCGAAGAACGGGTCTACCGCAAAGAAATGGAAATACCTATCGAAGATATGAAGCGTTTTTTAGACGGAATTTTACATATCTACGATGAGGGACGCACCAAAGTATCTATGGGCGACCTCTTCGGGATAGTGACGGAAGCCGAAAACAGGCTTGCCGAAAAAGAAAATTCCGTGGCACCTTGACAAAAAAATATGCCGATTGAAACCAACCGGCAAAAGTGACATTCTTTACTTTACGCACACCATATGTCACAGTCCCGATTGCCACGGATAGAAAGGAGTTTTTATCTATGGCAAAAGGTTCTGTAAGAAAGAAAGGCAAAAAGTGGTACTACCGCTTCTATATCGAAGATGAAAGCGGCAATCTGGTACAGCGTGAATTCGTGGGAACAGAAAGCAAATCCGAAACGGAAGCCCTGCTCCGCAAGGCGATGGAGGACTACGAGGAAAAGAAATTCGTTGCAAAGTCTGAAAACGCCACGGTGGGAATGCTGCTGGATATGTGGGTGGAGGAAGAACTAAAGCCCGGCAGTCTCAGCAACGGTACGGTAATGGCATATCAGGGTACGGTAAACCGTATCAAGCAGCACCCTATCGGCAGCCGAAAGCTGAAAACCGTCACCGCCGACCATTTGCAGGCGTATATGGATTTTCTCAGCTTCGGCGGGACAAATCCCGACGGTACAACGGCAAAGGCACTTAGCAAAGGGTATCTGCGTTTGTTCTCGGCAGTCCTGCAAGGAGCGTTCCACTTTGCGGTATTCCCCAAACGGCTGATTACCTTCAACCCGATGCAGTATGTGGTATGGCGGGGCAAAAAAGAGGACTATGACCTGTTTTCGGACGAGGACGGCAATACCGATTCCACACCCACGCTCAGCCATGAGCAATATCTGAAGCTGGAGGAATTTCTGAAAAAGAAAGATAACCCCGCTTTACTGCCCATTCAGATTGCCTACTACACGGGGCTTCGCATCGGCGAAGTCTGCGGCTTGACTTGGCAGGATGTCAACCTTGACAAGCAGTACCTTACGGTGCGCCGCAGTATGCGCTACAACGGGGCAAGGCATAAAACCGAGATAGGAGCGACCAAACGGAAGAAAGTCCGTACCGTGGACTTCTGCGACACGCTGGCGGTGATCCTCAAAGCGGCGAAAACCGAACAGCACAAAAACCGCCTCCAGTATGGCGGGCTTTACCACCTCAACTACTACACCGAGGTGAAGGAAAAAGACCGTACTTACTACGAGGTTTACAGCCTGCCGAGGACAGATGAAATCCCAGAGGGGTACAAGGAAATATCCTTTGTCTGCCTCAGACCTGACGGCGCATACGAATCACCGAGTACGGTAGGGATTATGTGCAGGACGGCAAGCAGAAAGGTCGAGGGCTTGGAGGGCTTTCATTTCCACCAACTTCGTCACACATTCACGAGCAATCTGCTCTCAAACGGGGCAGCGCCGAAGGATGTGCAGGAGCTTCTCGGACATGCCGATGTCAGTACCACAATGAATATTTAC
>CACWRT010000118.1:0-8286 GCA_902763365.1 uncultured Ruminococcus sp. | reverse complement strand
AAAACAAGGGAAAATACATAAGGTTGGAACACAAGATAGGCGAAATGCCTTGAAAATACAGCGTTTTCAGAGGGTTTAACAGATAAATCGGAATTTGTCGTTTATTATTTCTACATTGAAGGAGAAGCACATGAAACAAAGAAAACGTTGGATCGTTCTTGGATGTATAGTTGTTCTGCTTGTTGCAGCAGGAGCTTTTGGCGGATTCTTTCTCGGTAAAAGCGTAGAAACCGCACGTTATCAGGAAGAAAAAGATTTGAGTGTTCTTTTGAATCGGGCCGAGCTCGAAGGACTTGGAAAAATCGAAGGTAAGATTTACGTAACCGGACATAAGACGCCGGATGCCGATTCTGTCTGCGGTTCCATTGTATATGCGACCCTTCTCAAAAAGTTGGGATATGACGCCGTTCCCGCAGTTCTCGGCAATATCAATTCTGAAACAGAATACATTCTGAAAGCTGCCAAAGTGGAAATGCCAATGTTGCTCGAGAATGCTTCCGGCTTGAACATCATCCTGATCGATCACAGTGATTACTCGCAATCGATTGACGGACTAAAGGATGCAAACATCCTCAGCATTATTGATCATCACGGAGACGGCACTGTTACCACCGGAAATCCGATCATTTATGACGCGAGACCGCTCGGATCGACATCTACAGTCATTATGATGCGGTATTGGAATTACGGCGTTGAAATCGACAAGCAAACCGCCTGTCTGATGATGGGAGCAATACTGTCAGACACAAAAAATTTCAAAAACAGCACGACAACTTCCGCTGATAAAGAAGCCGTCGGGATCCTTAGCGCCACCGCGGACATCAACGATACGGATAAGTTTTACCGCGAAATGTATAATGCTTCCATTTCTTACGAGGGCATGACCGAAAAAGAAATATACTTCAGCGATTACAAGGAATATATAGCAGGAGGCAAGAAGTATTCGATTGCCTGCATCAACGTGTATGACGATGAAGGCGCTGTTGCAATGGTAAAACGCATGAAAGCCATCCTCCCCGAAGTTCGTAAGTCGGCGGGAATGGATATGGCATTTGTACAGATTGGCATTCTCAATGACGATCTGGCAATTACCTATATCGTTTCCTCAGATGAAGCGGCTGACGAGATCATCAAAACTGCTTTCAAAGACTGCGCCGTCTTTGATGGTACCTCTTACAGGTTAGAACCGGGCATTTCAAGAAAAAAGGATCTGGTTCCGGCGATAACGGATTATTTGGAATCCTATCAAAAGGAATGATGAAATTCTGATTTATCTTAATATCTGTATCTATATGAAGGACTGCTCCGGCAGTCCTTTTTGCTGTCAAATCCAAAACACATCTTTTATTAGCTTTATCACTCTGTTTTCCTTTTTCGGTCTTGCGGACGGCTTTTCTTCTGTGTTACTTTCACCGTCACGAAAAGCGATCTCCTTTTTCAAATGCCTGATATAAAGCGTCTGCACAATGTCAATGACAATGAATATCAGAAAAAACCAAATCATACGCTCACCTCCCGAACAGCTTCATTTTCTTTTTTGTTTCTACTTCGGTATATAGATTAAGAATGTCGTGATAAACCTTTTTGTTCCACTCACACGGATTAGTGTAGTTAGAGCTTGTACAAAGCCGAAAAGCCTTACAGTGACCTTGTACCATAGCACCGTTATAGTTCTTGAAATTCTCCTGAGATATAGGATAAAAGCAGTAGTTGATCTCTTTAATATACGACAAGGGCAGATTTAGATATTGTTCAAGCTCTTTGATATTACATTCTGTTGCAGAACACAAAACGATCTTTATGTCGGACCTTTCAAAAAGCTCATCAGATATATCAAAAACAACAATGATATTGAATTTAGCTTTTGGAGCAGTATTGTCGAACAGATCAAGAGGATAGACGGGTAGATCATTTACAACACAGCCGTGTCTTGCGGCTTCTTTCGTTATTCCCTGATAGTCCATATAGGGATAATACAGGCTGTCCGGCAGAAAGAGAGAAGCACTTTGCTTTGCCTGTGCAAGCATTACAGCTATTTCAAGAGCAGTTGTATCAATGCCTATTGATTGGTAAAGGGAAGAAACAGCTACAACAAAATGCTCACCGCTTCTTCGTTCCTGCAATTCATCAAGCTGTGCTGTGTTTTCTTCCGAATAAACCGCATCAGCCGCCTTTTTGCTGAATTTCACCTTTGTGTTATCGACCACTTTGGCAAGCTCTGTTTGAAGTGTATCGCTGACCTCAAAGTATTTGTTATTTTCGGCTCTCTTTTTCAAAAGTGTTTTGAAGTCCTCTAAATTCATCGGGGTTTTCAGCAAGTCAAAAAAGTCTTTCTTGAAGCCCTGCTCGTAGAGTTCGGATATAGATATGTCAAATATACCGTTTTCGATAAGCTCTGTTGTTGTCTGCAAAAACTCCTGTTCGTCCGTTATTTTTCCGTAGATATACACAAAGCGAATGTCAGGTGCTTCTTCCCGTACTTTCAGTATCTCCTTTATCAGATCAGCACCACGATTACGAAAGCCGCGAAAAATGACAACGATATTCGGCAGCAAGTCCGATACTCTTCTTGCAAAATCACCACGCAATTCGTTTTCGTAACTCAGCACACCATAGTTGTTTTCCTCAAACTCCAATTTCCTGCTGATGAATTTCTGAATGTTCTTATCGCATAATATGATCAAATTCACTGTTTATCCCTCATTTCTTTTAAGAGAGCTTTTAGTTGTTTTATTACTTCATCGTCAAATGCTTCATAGAGGATAGATGACCACAAGAAAATATACTGCTTGCCGTCATAGTCAAAAAGAGCAACAAAACGGCTTCTGTATTCTTCGGCTTCTGACAATCCTGTTGCCCGTCTGAAAACAGTCGGCTCTGCAATCGACCAATACTTTTCAAGCGTTATTTCATCAAGCACCGAGCCGCCTGTCACCTTGCTGAATTGGTATCTGTTGTCGGAGTAATAGCAAAGATAAGCCGTGAAGTCCGAAAAGTTCAGCTTTTTAGATTGTTCTGTTATTTCCTTTAAGGTTTCTTTGAAAGTCCTGTTTAACTTTGGTTTTGATATACTGATAACCGTTTCTTGCCGATAAGTCGGGACAGGAACTTTCGGCTTTTCTTCTTCTATTGTTTCCGTTTGTCCGAGCAATTTTATCTTTACTTTTCGTTTTCCGAATGATATTCCCATAATGCACCTCAATGTCAGGATAACAAAGGACTTCGCCGCCCTCTGTTATCCTGTTTCCTTACACTAATTTTCGCCAAATTTTGTAGTACATATCTTATACATCAGGCTGTCTGTCGGTATCGGCTTTTCAAACGGAATGATCTTGTGTCCGCATACAATAAGCCCGCTTCCTTTTTTGCCTGTTTTCAGGTATGCTTCCTGAGAGGGTGAAAGGCTGAACAGCTTTGTCAGCGTGTCCATATCCTCTTTTCTCTGCTGTAACAGGACAACAAATTCAGAGTTCAGGAGCATTGTCTTTGCCTGTGTACTTGTCAGCACTTCGGTAATGTTCTGTGTAATAGCAGTCGGTACACCGCCGTACTTACGGATACGCTTATATACCTTTGCGAAAAACTCTCCCGAACGGTGAGTAGTCTTTCCTGCACCGTCATTAAACATAATCGAAAACTCATCGATCCACACCCAAGTCCTGATACCGTTATCTCTGTTTTTACTCACTCTCTGCCATACATATTCAAGTACAACTTGCAGACCGACAGGTCTTATCTGCTCACCCATAGAGGAAATATCAAAAACAAGAAAACGCTTGTCGGTATTGATGTTCGTCCTGCCTGAAAAGATATTGAAAGAACCTGTGATGTAGAGTTCAAGGGACAGTGCAAGGTTTTTCGCTTCAATTTCGGGCATAGCTACAAGTTTTTTGTAGAAGTCCGTGAAGGTCGGTATCTTGCTCATATCGCCGTGAGAAGTGATGAATTCACGGTATGTTTCCTTGACACAACGGTCGATAAGTGTTCTTTCGTTGCTTGTCAGTTCAGAGCCTTTTGCCGTTTCGCAGATAGTCATAATAAACTCTGCTTTGTTGGCAATAGCGGACTGCCCTTCCTCAACAGCGTTCAGGTCAATGTCAAAGACATTCAGCTTTGTCGGAGAGTTCGGTGCAATCTTTAAGATAGTTCCGTCAAACTCCTTGACTAACGGCTCATACTCACGCTCAGGATCAATAACGATAACCTCATCTTCGGGAAATTTCAGCAGTACATCGAACATTTCAGCCTTTGAAAACATAGACTTTCCTGCACCTGATGTTGCCAGAACAAAGCCGTTGGAGTTCATTTCTGCTGTCCTGTCAAGAGCAATAACATTCTGTGTTACCAAGTTCTTTCCGTAATAGACACCGTTATTGACAAAGTGGTCGATGTGATCGAACGGAATAAGCACTCCTGCCGCATCGGACAGCATCGGGAAAGATACTTTGTTATCGTTCTTTTTGCTGAACGGCATCTGTGCAAAGGGCAGAACAGCCTGCAAAGCCTTCGCCTGCTGACCGCCCAGCGTTTCAATCTGCAACTGATGTTTTGCACCGATAGTCTGACGGATATGTAATGTCAGTTCCTCAAGCTCCTCTTTTGTTTTTGCAGAAACGGCAATGAATATTGCTACCTCAAACAGCTCACACTCTGAGCCGCCAAGCCTTTCCTGCAACTGATTGAGATTTTTACGCTCATCAGACAGACGGTACGGAATGTAGTCACCGCCTGTTTTATGGTTTTGCTCCATACGCTTCTGAATAGTCAGCTCCAAAGCAAAGATCTTCTTTTGAAGCATATCCATAGCCTGTGACTTTGCAATTCTTGTAATCTGCTTGCTTACGGTTATTTTTTCGCTGTTGTCGATAATGTCATTTATCATTTCATCGTCAACATAAGTCGAATACTCCTTGATGAAAAGCACTCTTGTAAGCTGATCGCCTATTTCTATTTCGTGTTTGCCAAAACGAAAATAGGCAGGCGTAACATAGTTCTTGATACGACTGCCGTAAGCGTTTTTCGGGAGCATAAAAGGCACTTCCGAAAACTGATGATAGAATTTGTAAAGTATCTCAAAAACTCCTTCAGGGAACAACTGCTTCGTTGCAGAGCCGAGAGAAGAAAAAAGCTGCTGCAAGTCCTGATAGCACTTGAACAGCACATTTGCATTGTCGATTTTTCCCATTGGTTTATAGGACAGAGCCATCAGCATTATTTTCTTTGCTCCTGCTTCGGTACTGCCACTGATAACATCGCCCATAATCTTTCTGTAATCGTCCGATATTTCGGGATAATCCTGAGAGAACGGCATAAGCGTTTCCCTGAGAATATCCGTATCAATATCGGTATTCATCAGAAACTCCTGCAACTTGATGTCAGTTGGGATAGAGTTCATAAGCTGTGTGTACTTCTTATAAACTTCCTGCTTTTCTTCATCACGGAACAGCGAATAGTCGATATTCTCAAAGCTGAAAATCAGCGAATAACTGCCGTCATAGTTCAGGAAAAGACCGTTTTCGTATGCTTCCTGAAACGGTATTGTTTTCTGTGCCGTCTTTGGAATAACGGCCTTTTTCGCACCTAAAAACTTCTTGTCTATCTTATTCTTTTTCGAGAACAGCATCGTCAAATACATCCTCCTCACGACAGAAATATCTTGTATCGGGCTTTAATGATGACAGCAGGAAAGAAAAAAGGTTTTTCCCACTCGGACGCACCACGCCAAGACCGATAATAATAGTCATTTCGATAAAAACTATCCAACCGATAAGGTCAATCGACAGACCGTACTGCATAAGCCACAGCACCGTCACACCGCCGACAGCCATAGCGATAACAGCAAAAACGATCTGTATCGGTTTCAGACCAAACAGACCGCCGCCACGTTGATTAAAGACATTCTTTGTCAGTTCAACTTTTATCATTTTTTATCAACTCCTTGTGGGACTTGAAGTCCCAATTTATTTTTGAAAAGATATGGCTTTTTATGTTTCTTTATGTTATAATCAAATCATCGTTAGTGCGATAAATCGGAATTTAGAGGTGCATTTAATTGAAAATCGAAAATAACATTCTAAAGTATTACCTTAAGAATGTATATTTTATAACCGGAACAGCCTATGCAGGAAAGTCAACAACCGTAAAAATGCTTGCCGACAGATATGATATGATTTTCTGCGGAGAAAACTATCATAGCCTTGTATCAGATATTGTGGCGATACCTGATGTTCAGCCTGATATTTGTTATCTCAAAAACCTTACTGATTGGAAAGACTTTGTAACTCGTTCTCCAGAAGAATATGAACGGTGGATATTTAATGTAGGAAGAGAAGCTGCGGAATTTGAGATAGCAGAACTCATTTCAATAGCAAGAGAGAAAAAGGTTATCGTTGATACCAATATACCAATAGATTTGCTGAAAGAAATATCGGATTATCATCATGTTGCAGTTATGCTTTCACCGCAGTCTATGAGTGTTGAGCGTTTCTTTGACCGAAGTGACCCCGACAAACTCTTTCTATTAAATGTTATTGATAGCTGTGATGACCCCGAAGCAGTTATGGAAAATTATCGGCGTGGACTTGCACTTATCAACAGTCAAAAGCACTATGATGGATTTGCAAACAGCGGCTTTTTTACAATTGCAAGAGAAGATAACGAGAAAGATACAAGAGAAGAAGTATGTGATGTTATAGCAAAGCATTTTGGATTATACTGATAAATTCTGATTTATCTTAGTATCTGTATTTTATGGACTGTCAAATGGCAGTCCTTTTTGTTAAAACCACCCCTGATACTTACCCATCAAGTAAAACTGAACAGCCAAAGCAACAATAATTATCAGAAGAACGGAAACAGCAATCAGCTTTCTGTTCTTCTTTTTTGCATTCATTTTCCAACTGTATCCGCACTTACTGCATATAGCGTAATTGATAGGCACAGGCTTTCGCTTTTCGGTGAACATTGCAAAAAGCAATATCCAACCTAAAACGGGTATAAACAGTAAAAGTATCATCACGATATAGCTCAGAAAACAGCCTTCGCCTGCACCACGATTTTCTTCTAATGCCGTACTGAATGATATATCATTGCTCTTGCATTTCGGACAAAGCTTTA
Source organism: uncultured Ruminococcus sp. (assembly GCA_902763365.1). Taxonomy (GTDB): domain Bacteria; phylum Bacillota; class Clostridia; order Oscillospirales; family Acutalibacteraceae; genus UBA1213. The sequence continues at coordinate 1,170 of CACWRT010000118.1, read as the reverse complement.
CCATAGTTTTCGACCTCATATTTACGCTGACACAAGGTTTTTCAGCACTTGCGGCGGCTTTATCATCAGGATAAACGCACCGACAGAAACCATAAAGAAGTTCATTATACCGCCCTCAAGCGAGAACAGTTCGAGTACGCTGTTAGCCTGTGTGCTGACCGAAAATGCCTGATTGAGATATTCCACATAGATGTACCATATCAGAGCCATAAAGACCACTTCTACAACAACGGAGATGTATGTCAGGATAAACTTCCTGAAATACTGTTTTGTTGCTTCACCCGTCAGGCAGGCAAAAAATACAGGCGATACGCATTGAAGCATAGCAAGCTCAAAGTATCTGATAAACAGCTTGACGAACATTATCAGGATAAGCACGACAAGGGGAATAAGCAAAAGCAATATTCCTGCCGCCAACAGTAAGCCGTTGAAGAAGTCGATAAGCCAGCCGATGATCCAAGCGTCACTGTGCTGTAAGCTGACACCGACATTCAGACTGTTTGCTATATCTGCCGTAAGCTGTGTGATCTGTCCGAGCCAATCCGTAGCGATAGCCACGATACCACGACAAACGATAAGCGATATATCAACCCATATTTTTGCAAAGGTAAGCCGAGCCAAAATCTTGACACCGCCACGCATTGTAAACATCTCATACTGCAATGCCGTTTCAAGTGCGTTCACTCCTGCAAAAATGATTATCAGAGCATAGGCAAATGTACGGAACAACGGAAAAATCTTGTCCGCAACGGCATTGTAATCAAAACCGTAAAAAACGGTGCTTGTCACACTTGAATCCGACATTGATTTGAAAGAATCGGTAATGACATTCAGCAGACCTTTGTAGAGGAAAAAGACACCGTTTGCAATTCCGAGAGGACTGTCACCCTCTCCCAAGTTCGGGCTGACATATCCTGAATTGACTAACTTTTGAAGCCTTGCAAAGTTGCTTTCAAGATTGGAATACAGCGTATCATAGTCCTTGTTGCCGTCCGTATTGCTTGCTTTTGCGGCATCATAGGAATTCTGATAGGATTGATAAGTAAACGGATATTCGCTCCAATGCTCAGAGTTTGATGGTGTCCAATCCTTGATTTTATCCCACATATCACCCTGAATGGAGTTTGCCGTCCAAGTATCGACTTTATCTATCAGGGTGTTTATATCTGC
>CACWRT010000117.1 GCA_902763365.1 uncultured Ruminococcus sp. | reverse complement strand
CCCGGCGAGCCGCCGGACCCTAAACGCGGGTATCGCTCCGCTTCGCATCCGCTCTGAATTCGCCGCTCAGGCTGTACTGCCCGCGTATCAGACTTCTTGAGCAGCTCATTTTTTACAATTGATAATATTTTGCTAATTATAATTTTACACTAACCCGGCGAGCCGCCGGACCCTAAACGCGCCGGCGAGCCGCCGGACCCTAAACGCGGGTATCGCTCCGCTTCGCATCCGCTCTGAATTCGCCGCTCAGGCTGTACTGCCCGCGTATCAGGCTTTTTAAGCAGCTCATTTTTTACAATTGATAATATTTTGCCAATTATAATTTTACACTAACCCGGCGAGCCGCCGGACCCTAAACGCGGGTATCGCTCCGCTTCGCATACGCTCTGAACTCGCCGCTCAGGCTTCACTGCCCGCGTATCAGGCTTTTTAAGCGGCTCAATGACAAATAAAATAACTCAGGTGCGGTAATTCAGACTTTAGTGTACGAGCGGCAGGCTAAAGCAGCAATTCAAGTCAAAATGCGGGAGGGCGAAGAAAGCGGCATAAAGATAAGCGCAAAAGTTTCGCAGGGGCCTTTTCAAAGGCTTGCGGAGTCCAGAGGCATAAGTGACGTCCCAAGAGCCCGTAGGGCGATTGGCTGGCGGAAGTTATGCGTAGTGAAACGAAGCTGAGCCTCTGGTCGCTGCGTTAGCAGCGAAACAAGTCTTCAAATTCTTCGTCAGGGGCTAAGATTGACAGTATTGGCTCGTAGAGGGAAGAAGCAGAAAAGGAGGGAAAAAAATGTCAGGATACGAATATGATGAGCTGGAAGATTTTGATGATATTGATGATGAAGGATATGGGGAGCAGGAAGAAGAAGAAGAAGAGGATGAGTATGAGGATATTTTCAGCAGCAGCGAAGATGAAGAGATGAATGATGAAGTTGACTTCGTTATAGCATGGGTTGACGGAAGCGATCCTAAATGGAAAGCTGAAAAAGATAGGTTTGATAAAAGACCGTCAAAGGGCTCGGCAGAAGTAAGATTCCGTGACTGGAATAACCTGAGATATTGGTTCAGAGGTGTGGAAAAGTTTGCACCCTGGGTGAGGAAAATACACTTTGTTACATGGGGACACCTTCCTAAGTGGCTGAATGTTGATGCGCCTAAGCTTAATATCGTAAACCACAGAGAATACATACCCGAAAAGTATCTGCCTACCTTCAATTCACATACAATCGAGCTGAATCTTCACCGCATAGATGGACTTGCGGAAAACTTTGTTTATTTCAATGATGATATGTTCCTGACAGGTCCTGTTGAAAAGGAGGATTTCTTTTTTGAAGGACAGCCTTGTGATGTTTACGGACTTAATTGTCTTTATTTTGCAGAGGATAGTATCGCGCATATAAACGGTTCAAATGTTGCGGAAATAAACAAGCATTTTACCTCAAGCCGTGACGTATTAAGAAGTAATCTGAAAAAATGGTACAGCCCTCAGAACGGACTGAAAAGAAATATAAAAACCTTTATGCTGAGTCAGTGGGAATGGTTTCCCGGATTTCACTATGACCATCTTCCCACAAATTTCAAAAAACAAACATTTGAAGAAGTATGGAGAGAATGTGGAAAAACACTTGACAGAACCTGTATGTGCCGTTTCCGCAGCGACCTGAATGTGAATCAGTGGCTGATGAAATACTGGCAGCTTTGCAATGGCATAAGTATTCCTAAAAAATCAATAGGAAAATGCTTCCACCTCAAGGATGAGGATATCAGACCTATGTGCGATGATATAATAAAACAAACCTATAAAATGATCTGCGTAAATGATACTGCGCTGACCACTGATTTTGAGATAAAATGCAAGATGCTGAGAAAGAGTTTTTACTCTATTCTTCCCGAAAAGTCATCCTTTGAAATGTAGGAGGAAATATGGATCGTTCCTTTTCAAAAAATGATACCCTTGCTGCGAAAGGGGCAGCAATAATTTTCCTGATATTTTATCACTGCCTTTCATCAGAAAGCAGACTCATGGGTTACAGTGTGGATTTTGCGCCCATGGCGAAAGAGGACGCTTTCCTGGTGTTTGAAAGTATGAACATATGTGTTGGTATGTTTGCGTTCCTTTCTTCATTCGGATTGATGAAAACCATAAACAAAAAATACTTGGGCAGCGGCAGGGAAAAGCTTGATGCAAAGTCCTCCTCTGTTTTTATCGCACAAAGAACAATTTCACTTATCGGCGCATTTTTTATTCCATACATAATCTGTACCCTGATAAGCCTTTTGGTGTTTCAGTATAATCCTTACGGCGAAGCAAATGTTTTTGTTCTGAATATGATATGCGATATGCTGGGGCTTGCGGGTATACTGGGTACATCAATGATGGTCAGAACATGGTGGTATATGAGCTTTGCGCTTGTAATAATCGCTCTTATGCCGATAACTGTCAACCTGTATAAAAAATACGGACTTGCTGTTTTGGTGCCTTACCTTGTTTTCCCTTTGCTTATAGACCTGAAATTCTATAACGGATCGTCAGTCAATAATATGACAAGATGGCTTCTTACCATACCTTTGGGAATAATTTTTGCCGACTGCGATCTGTTTGAAAAGCTTAAAAACAGGACGATCACTAAAAACAAATATATATCCGTGATTCTGAAATTCATTATTTGTACCGCGCTTTTAGCTGGGGCGTTCTGGCTGAGAAAACAGATGTGGTGCTGGATGTATCTTTATTATGTCATAAGTTCCGTTCTTCCTGTGATCTTTATATATTGGCTGTATGCTTTTGTCTGCGACATTCCTGTGCTTAAAAATATTCTTGCATTTTTTGGCAGGTATTCGTCAGATATATTCTTTATGCACACATTTGTAAGGCTTGTTTGGTTTCCCTGGCTTACATACTCTTTCGGAACATGGTACGGCGTATTCCTGTTCATGATGGGAGTATCCCTTGCAATGGCAGTAGTCACCGATCTTCTGAGAAAGCTTGTACGCTGGGACAAATTCGTCGGCTTCCTCAGCGCTAAAGGAAAAACCTTCGTAGACTACGTAATGGACAAACGGATTAGTGAATAATGAATAATGAATAATGAATAATGAATTATGGCGGCTCAGAATTGATATCTTTCAGGACGATTTTATAGCAGCAAAGCATTTGTTTAAGACTGAACTGCTCGAAAAAAGTAGTCTGTTTTGCGGGTCAAGGGGCTCGAGCCCCTTGCGGGGTGCAGGGCGAGGAGCCCTGCATTAAAAACAGAACTACCCCATGTGAGCGCTGTAGATATGAGTCACATCGGCGGAGATGGTGGTAATATGGATAATAAGATAGATTTTGTTATGATATGGGTAGACGGAAATGATCCCGAGTGGCAGAAGGAAAAAAATAAATATGACCCAACCTTTGACGGGGTGGACAATACGATCGTCAGATTTCGTGACTGGGATAATTTGCAGTACTGGTTCAGGGGCGCAGAAAAATTTGCGCCATGGGTGAACAGGATACATTTCGTTACATGGGGACATCTTCCGAAGTGGCTGAATACATCTCATCCAAAACTTAACATCGTCAATCATAAGGATTTTATACCGCAGAAATATCTTCCGACCTTCAATTCGAATGCTATTGAGCTTAATCTTCATAGAATTGAAGGACTTGCAGATCAATTTGTGTATTTCAATGACGATATGTTTCTGACATCGCCTTCAAGACCCGAAGATTTTTTCCGTGACGGCCGGCCGCTTGACACATACGGTCTTGACTGCATATTCTTTTCCAGAAACAGCGCAGGCTTTTTCAACGGCAACAATATGGAAATAATCAACAGCAATTTTGATAAAAATGCCTGCTTCAGGGAAAACCGCAGAAAATGGTTCAGCCTTAAAAACGGTCTGAAGCGTGTGATAAAAACTGCCGCCCTTGATATGTGGCCCTGGTTTCCGGGAATGTATTATAATCATCTCTCCGGCAATTACCTGAAAAGCACTTTCATCGAAGCATGGGAAAAGGACGGGGAAAGCCTTGATATGACCTGTAAGGAAAAATTCCGTACAAAAGGCAACTGCAATCAGTGGGTGATGAAATTCTGGCAGCTTGCAAAGGGTATCGCCGTTCCTAAAAGCGTAAAGGGCGGACATTGCTTTCATATAAGAGAAAGATTATCCGAAAGCGATATAAAAGATATCGCAGGCGGACGCTATCAGCAGATATGTATAAACGATACTGTTGAAACAGCAAATTTTGAAGAGGAAAAACGACGCGTGCAGGAAGCATTTGAAAAACTGCTTCCCGGAAAAAGCGGATTTGAAATATAGAAGAACCGAGGGGTTAAAATGAGCAATAAACAGTTTTTGGTATCGGTAGTAATGCCTGTATATAATACTGAAAAATTTCTGAAAGAAGCCGTGGAATCAGTTACGGAACAGACTTTAGACTTTGAAAAGAATATACAGCTTATTCTCGTAAATGACGGAAGTACCGATAACAGCGGCAGTATCTGTCAGGAATATCAGAAAAAATATCCCGAAAATATACTATACCTTTCTCAGGAAAACAAGGGCGTGAGCGCAGCAAGAAACCTTGGAATGAAAAGCGTAAGGGGTAAGTATGTCAACTTTCTGGATTCTGATGATAAGTGGGATAAGGACGCCCTGAAAATCCTGTATGAATTTATGGAGAAAAACGGCGAAAAAACCGATGCCGCAGCTGCAAGAAAAAAACTGTTTGACGGCGGCAGCGGATTCCATGGACTTGACTATAAATTCAATAAAACTATGGTAGCCGATCTGCATAAGAGATTTGATATGGTGCAGATGGATGTGACAAGCGTTCTGATAAGGACTTCTGCAATAAAAGATCTTGAGTTTTGTACAAAGCTTCGCTATGGCGAGGATGCAAGATTTATCTGTACCCTTCTGCTTGAAAAAAATACTCTCGGTATCGTAAGAGAAGCACTGCACTACTACAGGATGAGGACGGACGGTACTTCCGCTTTTCAGACAGAGGGCGAGTCAGACAGCTATTATTTTGATGTGCCCGAACATATGCACCGTTACCTGTTCGATCTTTCTAAAGAAAAATACGGCAGAATAAAGAGATTTATACAGTATACCGTGATGTACGATATTACATGGCGGCTGAAAAAGCCTGTTTTCAAGCTTCTTCCACAGGATAAATACGAAAAATATTCTCAGCTTATAACAGGCATAATAAAGCAGATAGACGATAAAATAATATACCGTCAGAGAAGTATTTACATGAATATGAAGATGTATGCGCTTTCCCTGAAATACGATCATGACGTAAGAAAGGATCTTACATGGTCGGAAGGCAAGATAATGTATAAGGAATTTATGACTATCGACCTGGCAGAAGCAAAAACTCTTCTTATCTGGGATCATGTGGAGATACACGGCAATATCCTGCGTATTGAGGGTAAGGATAACTGCTGGATGAGGGGAGATGACTTCAACTACTATGCAAAGGTAGGGGGAGAAATATATTACCCGTCCTATTTCTATTGCAAAAAATTTGATCTTGTTACAATGGACGGCCCTGTGAACAGAGGAAGAGCGGTAGTGTTTGAATTCCATCTCAACAGGGAAAAGCCCCAGAAAATAAGCTTTTTCTATCGCTTTAAGGATAAGACAAGCGAAATATATACTTCCCTTGGAAAGTTCTCTCACCTGCCGAAGGTGGACGGCGGCTATTATGCAAAGGACGCTGTTATCATAACAAGGGACGATAAATCACTTATGTCCTACCCGAATACAGAAGAAAAACGCAGGGAACTTGAGGAAGAATACCGCAAAGTCTTGACCGAAGAGGGTAAAGAGGATATAATTGAACTGCGTAAAAAGTATTTTGAGCTTAAAGCGCAGCAGAAAAAAGAAGTATGGCTGATCTCAGACCGTACATATGTAGCCAATGATAACGGAGAACATTTCTTCCGCTATATGAATAAAAGACCCCACAGAAGGACAGAAGTGTACTTCAATATCAATTCCGACTGCCCCGATTATAAGCGTATGCAGAAATACGGTAAGGTCGTTGCGTATGATTCACCCGAATATCCTATGATGTTTATGCTGGCAGATAAAATAATATCATCCGCCGCAGCTGATTATATTTTCAATCCTTTCGGGGATGATAAGAAATATATCACCGATCTTCTTAACTTTGATTTTATCTACCTCAAGCACGGCATAATAAAAGATGATATGTCGGGATGGCTTAATCGCTTCAATAAAAATATCCGCCTTATGATAACCGCCGCAGTGCCCGAATACCTGTCCATAGTCAACGGGGATTACTGCATAGAAAAAGATCACGCGGCGCTGACAGGACTTGCAAGATATGACAATCTTTACAAGAAAAACAAGCATCATAAGGCAAAGAAAAAAATTGTGATAATTCCTACATGGAGAAAAAGCATAAAGGGAAGCTATGACCCTAAGACAAATAAAAGCGTATACTATGATAAATTCAAGGAAACTGAGTTTTTCAGATTCTATAACGATCTGATAAACGATCCGGAACTTATCGGCGCTATGAAAGAAAATGGCTACAGCGGAGTACTCTGTATGCACCCGATGCACAGTGAACAGTGCCGTGATTTCAGCGGTAATGATGTGTTTGAAGTAAATGAAGGACTTGTGGATTATCAGAAGGAGTTTGTTGAGGGCGCATTGCTGGTGACAGATTATTCAAGCGTTGCATTTGACTTTGCATACCTCAAGAAGCCTGTAGTGTACAGCCAGTTTGATAAGGAAGAGTTCTATAAAAAGCATACCTACAGCGAAGGCTATTTCAGCTATGAAAATGACGGATTCGGACCTGTATGCACAGACCTGAAGTCAACGGTCAAAGCGATAGTTGACGAAATAAACAACAGCTGTGAAAACAACGAAAAGTATCTTGCAAGAATAGAAAAATTCTACCCTTATCATGACGCGCATTGCTGCAGGAGAATATATGAGAGTATAAAGGAATTGATTTGACAGATCATGACGGAAAAAGATTTTAAGTTTACGGTGGTAATACCGGTTTATAAAGTTGAAAAATACCTTGCGGAAACCCTTGATTCCGTAACAGCGCAAAGCGTTGGTTTTGAAGAAAATATACAGATCATTCTTGTAAATGACGGAAGTCCCGATAAAAGCGGAGATATTTGCCTGAAATACCGGGAGAAATATCCCGACAATATCATGTATATAGTGAAAGAAAACGGCGGAGTAAGCTCCGCAAGGAATGCCGCCGTCAAGTATATACAGGGGAAGTATGTCAATTTTCTTGACTCGGACGACTGTTGGGAGAAGGATGCCTTTGAAAAAGCAGGGGAGTTCTTTGACAGTCATTATGATGAGATCGACGTTGTGGGGTGCAGGAAGGAATTTTTCGGCGCAAAGTCCGGGTATCACTATCTTGATTATAAATTTGAAAGCACAAGGGTCATTGACCTGAGGGAAGAACCCTCGTGTATACAGCTTGATGTTACGGGGGCATTTATAAAAGTGTCTGCGATAGGCGAAAAACGGTTTTCCGAGAAGCTCAAATACGGAGAGGACGCAAAGTTTGTCACTTCTGTAATACTTGAAAAGTGCAGACTTGGCGTATGCCGTGAAGCCGTGCACAGGTATCGTAAGCGAACAGATCAGAGCAGTGCGCTTCAGAATGATGTAAAAAGCGAAAGCTATTATTTTGATACTCCCGAATATTTTATGAAAGCCCTGCTTTGCGAATCTTTAGAAAAGTACGGCAGGAAGGAAAAGTTTATACAATATACAGTAATGTATGAGCTTGGATGGAGAATAAGGAAGCAGAATATCAGGCAGTACCTGACACCTCAGCAGTATAAAGAATACTGCCGTACCCTGACCGACCTGCTTAAAAGCATAGACGATGACGTAATAAAAGGACAGAAATATCTGTGGAAAAAGCATAAAATGTTCTGCCTTATGAAGAAACACGGCTTGGGCGCTGCTGCAAATCTATTCTGCCGCATCAGCGGACTGAAAACCGTATTTAATGAATAATGAATAGCTTTTTCCCGGATGGCTGATGAAGCAGTCCGGTACAAAAGTTATGTAAGGATAAAGGAGTCCAGAGGCATAAGTGACGCCCCAAGAGCCCGTAGGGCGATTGGCTGGCGGAAGTTATGCGTAGTGAAACGAAGCTGAGCCTCTGGTCGCTGCGTAAGCAGCGAAACAAGTCCCGAAAACCCCTCGGCGACGAGTAAAACAGCAGTGAAGAATAGGGAGGTTGAAAAAATGAAGGATTATAAATATCAGTTTTCGGTAATAATACCGGTATACAATGTTGAGCAGTATCTTGAGGAAACGCTTGAGTCGGTAATTGCCCAGACGATAGGGTTCGAGGAGAATATACAGATCATATTGGTAAATGACGGAAGTCCCGATAACAGCGAAAAGATCTGTATGAAATACAGAGAAAGATATCCCGACAACATAATATATGTGAGAAAGGAAAACGGCGGGGTAAGCTCGGCAAGAAACGAAGGAATACCCTATGCGCAGGGCAAGTATGTCAACTTTCTTGATTCGGACGACTGCTGGCAGAGTGACGCATTTGAGCGTGTGCTGAAATTCTTTGATGAGCATTATGATGAAACCGATGTTGTGGGCGCAAGAAAGAAATTTTTTGACGCTCAGACAGGATATCATATGCTTGATTATAAGTTCAATACAACCAAAATGGTTGATCTGAGAGATGAATATGAATTCATACAGATGGACGTTACGGGCGCATTCATAAAAAACGAAGCTATAGGCGACAGAAGATTCTCCACAAAGCTGAAATACGGCGAAGACGCCTGCTTTATCAGCTCGATAATCCTTGACAAATGTATGCTGGGCGTTTGCAGAGAGGCTGTACAGCTATACAGAAAGCGTCAGGACGAAAGCTCTGCGCTTTCCAATGAACTGAAAAGCGAAAGCTACTATTTCGATACTCCCGTGTATTTTCATCAGTACATTTTTGACCTTTCAAAGAAGCTGTACGGGAAGGTAGAGCTTTTTGTACAGTACATGGTAATGTATGACATTTCATGGAGAATAAAGAAAAAGGTCTGGGAGCATCTCAGCGAAGAAGATTACAAAAAATACTGCGATCTGATATCCGGTCTTATAAAACAGATGGACGACAGAGTTATATTCAAGCAGAAGGAAATGTTCATGAATATGAAAATGTTCTGCCTTCAGATGAAATATGGCAGAGATATCCGTGAAGAGCTTGTATATGACCACGGCAATCTTCTCTATAACAATCTTTCAACAATGAACCTGAATAATGCAAAAACAAACATTATCTGGTTCTTTACGGAAATACGTGACGGAGTGTTGTATCTTGAGGGCAAGGATAACTGCTGGCTTTCAAAGGAAAGCTATGAATACTATGCTCAGGTGGGAGACGAGATATATACGCCGACCTACTATCATGCGCCCAATTTTGATTTTGTTAATATGTTCGGTGTTATCGAGGAGGGCCGTGCAATAAAGCTTGTTATACCTCTTAAAAAAGGTGAGGAGCAGAAGATCCAGTTCATTTTCAGATACGGAGAAAACAAAAGGCTCATTTATACCTCAATGGGTAAATTTGCGCATATACCGCCGATATGGGGCGGATATTATGCAAAGGAAGATTTTCTTGTTAAAATGTCAGGTAAATGCCTTGCCGTACATCCCTACTCCAAATCTCTTCACAGAAAGTATGAAACCTTCTACCGTGAACAGCTGAAGAAAAACAACAGGGGATACCTCATTAAATACCGCCGTCTTTACAGCCTTATGAAGAAAAAGGATAGGCAGATATGGCTCATATCCGACAGAACAGATAAGGCAAATGATAACGGCGAGCATATGTTCAGATATATCAGCTCTCTTGATCTGCACGACGTGGACGCATACTATTATATCGACAAAAACAGTCCCGATTATGAAAAAATGAAAAAGATCGGAAAAGTAATACCATATAACACTCCCCAGTATCGTCTGTATTCGCTTTTGGCCGATAAGATGATCTCCTCAAGCGGAAGTGAATATGTAATAAATGCTTTCGGCGGAGACAGAAAATATCTTTGCGATCTTTATGATTTTGACTATATCTTTTTACAGCACGGCATCACAAAGGATGATATTTCCGAGTGGATCAATAAATTCAATAAAAATATGTCAATGATCGTCACGGCAGGAAAACCCGAACAAAAATCCTTTACAGAGCCGGGATATTGTTATGGTCCCGAAGTGCCTGTTCTGACAGGTTTCCCCAGACATGATAATCTTCTCAGATTACAGCAGGATAATCCCGTTGAAAAGAAGGTACTTATCATACCTACATGGAGAAAAAGCATCAAGGGCAGCTATGACCCGAGGACAACGGAAAGCATTTATTTTGAGGGTTTCCGTGATACAGATTATTTCAAGTTCTATAATTCACTTATCAGTGACAAGCGTCTTTGCGATTGTATGAGGGAGCACGGCTACAAGGGCGTACTCTGTATGCACCCCATACACAGCGAACAATGGATAGACTTTACTCCCAATGACGTATTTGAGATAAATCACGGGTATGTTGACTACCAGAAGGAGTTTACATCGTCTGCGCTGCTTGTTACCGATTATTCAAGCGTATTCTTTGATTTTGCGTTTCTCAAAAAGCCCATAGTATATTCACAGTTTGACAAGGAACAGTTTTTCTCGGGAGAACATTCCTATACAAAAGGCTATTTCAGCTACGAGGACAACGGCTTCGGTCCTGTATGCTATGATCTTGATACTACCGTTGAAGAAATGATAAAGGTCATTGAAAATGACTGTGCAAACACCGAAAAATATATCTCAAGAATAGAAGAGTTCTATGAATATTTCGATGAAAACAGCTGTCAGCGTGTCTATGAAGCAATCAGAAAGCTTTAATTTGAATGTGTTAAAGTGAAATGTGGAAAGTGGAATCAGCGGCAAGCCAAACTTTTTCTCTCGTCCTTAGATTGTCAGCGGTTTACATTTTTAAATAATTACAAACTAAGCTCAAAGCATGGTTACTTTCTCATGCTTTGAGCTTTATTGTATAGTAAGTGGGCGACACATTGACGGGAAAATTACAAATAATCTTCTGTATCTCAATTCTGTCAATATGATCGTAATTATTCACTATTCATTATTCATTATTCATTCCTTACTCCACACTCTTGATTTCTTTTCCGAACACAGCGGAAGGGGCGAAGATTTGCAATTACTGTTGATTTTTACGGTATTCATGGGGAGTGACTCCGAATTTATCTTTGAAAGCTCTTGTGAAATAGGACAGGTTATTGAACCCGCAGTCATAGGCGGTTTCTGAAATAACTGTGTCTTTTCCCGAGAGCATTTTTGCTGCTTCTTCGAGACGGTAGTTTACAAGATATTTGTTGAAGGAAATGCCCATAAGCTCTCTGAACATTTTTGAAAAATAGCTTGCTGAAAAGTTGCACAGAGCGGCTGCTTTTTCCACAGTTATTTCTTCGCAGTAATGATTATGTATCAGGTCGAGCGCTTTTTTCAGCCTGTCGAAAAGTATCCTTGTCTGCTGCTGCCGAGTATTTTGGGGCTGTGCTGTTGTGGATATAAAGTGCAATATTGCAAAAAGATATGACTTGATCAGCAGTTCCTGTCCGTCCACGCCTGATAAAAAAATGTCCTTCAGCTTTCTTACAAAAGGAGTAATAGTTATGTTCAGCGGATCATCTTTTTTTAGGCAGCAGGGAATTATCACTTTTCCCGATTCGACAGGTAAAAAATATTTTTCACCGCATAGGTCATGTTTGTCGGATAAAAGCGAAAGGCGAAAGAGAATGTTAAAATAGTGAGCCGTGTTTTCACCGTCCTGTTTAATTGAATGTACGGTCTGCGGTTGGATAAGAGCCGTATCTCCTTCACTGAGCAGTATTTCCTCGTTTTGTATCCCTATTATCATAGTTCCCTGTGTGATATGGATGATTTCCATTTCATCATGCCAATGAAGCGGATATCCGGGGAGCCATTCGGGCAGCCGTCCTCCGTAAACAACGAAAGGAAATGTTCTTTTACCGTGCAGTTTTGTTTCGTGTAATGCAGTCATAATTACGTTCACTTCCCTGATGATACATTTGTAATAAAAATAATACAATAATAAGTAAGAATTTTCCAAAATTGTTTTGTGTTATTTTACAATTGAAATCTATTAGTATTATACAACAAAAATTTATATAATACAATAAACCGGTGCCCGGCGAGCCGCCGGACCCGTAACGCGGGGTTCGCTCCGCTGCGCATCCGCTCTGAACTCGTCGCTGCAACCTTTACTTGTCGCGGTTGTTACTTTTGTATCGGCTTATAATATATATTCCTCGCTTGAATTTATAGAAAACATCAATTTCTCTTGACTGTTTTACCCTGACGTTATAACAAATAACTCAAATCTGATTGAGATGATGTAACGTTCAGGATATAGCCATCAGCTTAAAGCTTTCATAGTAATCAACGAAGAAATTGTTTTATGTTAAATCATACTACGCATCCCTACAGGAAAGTTTATTCTGTAAAGCACCCCATTTTTTTCAGAATTGACACGTAATAACTTTAAGCTGATGACCATGTTCTGGACTTATATCAGGCTTTTCGAGCGGCTAATTTGCTATATATGCTATAATCTTCGAAAAGTCCGGTAACCCCTCGCCTTCCTCTGTCGGAAAGCCGACACTATTTAATGTTAGAATGTAGGAAATCCGGAATGTCATGCCCTGAGCTTAAAAACCGGAATGTCATGCTCTGAGCTCTGAGCTCTGAGCTTTAAAAAGGTATTTGATGAAAAAGTTTAAATTATTTTCGCTTGCCTGGCCAATATTTATAGAAACAGCTTTATTTATGCTGCTCGGATTTATTGATGTTTTTGTTATGAGCAGGTATGATGATCTTGCGGCGTCCTCAGTAAATACGGCAAATCAGGCAGTTTCTATTGTTACAATTGTTTTTTCTGTAATTTCGGGGGCAAGCGCAGTTCTGATATCACAGTATCTTGGAGCGGAAAAAATTCAGAACGCTTCACGCATTGCCGCTCTTTCAATAACATTCAATTTTTTTGCAGGAATAATTATAAGCGCGGTATTCCTGTTTTTCAGCAGACCCATACTTGCTTTTATAGGAGCAGACGGAAATGTAATGGAGTTTGCTTCACAGTATCTTTCGATTGTCGGCGGCTGTATTTTTTTGCAGGCGCATATGAGCGCAGTTTCGGTGATAATAAGAAATCACGGTCTGACTAAGGTGACTATGTACATTTCCCTCGGAATGAATATTGTCAATGCAGGCCTTGATATTGTCCTGGTTCTGGGACTTTTCGGACTTCCGAAATTGGGTGTGGCAGGCGCGGCTATTGCAACTACTTTCAGCCGTGGAGTCGGCGCAGCTGTTCTTACAGTCTATTTATTTAAAAAAGTTGAAAAGCCCGATATTTTCAGACAGCTTAAACCTTTCCCGAAAAAGGATTTTCTTGATATGCTGAAAATAGGCATACCTTCCGCTATGGAGAGCTTTCTGTATAATTTGTCACAGCTTGTTATAACATCCATTGTGCTCAACTTTCTTACCGAAACAGAGCTTATCACAAAGACTTATGTGCAGAATATTACAATGTTTTTCTACATATTTGCCGTTGCAATAGGTCAGGCCTCTCAGATCATAACCGGTCATTATGTAGGCGCAAAACATTATGAACTGGCTTATAAAAGGGGTTTTCAGGCATATTTCCGTGCGCTGATATTTGCAGTTGGTCTTAGCTGTACGGGTATATTGTTCAGATATCAGCTTATGGATATTTTTACCGACAATCCCGAGGTAATAGCTCTCGGCGCAAATATTATAATTTTCAATATTCTGCTTGAATTGGGACGAACTACAAATATTGTTGTTATCGCTAATCTCCGGGGCGCAGGAGATGTATATTTCCCGACAGCCTGCGCAATTTTTTCTATGTGGGCAATCAGCGTTTTAGGTTCCTATATTTTAGCAGTTGTTATGGGATTCGGTATTTATGGACTCTGGGCAGCTATTGCAGGCGATGAAGTTTTCAGAGGTATTATGATGATAATTCGCTGGAAAAGCGGAAAATGGAAAAACAAGGGTATTAATAATAATTAATAATTATGTTCAGCTCCGGTTTTACGTAACAAGGAATATTATCAGTGGTGAGGAGGAATTAAGGTGGAACTTTCGGCAATTATTCACCGTTCAAACAGTGAATTTGATTATGCGCTAGACAAGGACAGGGTAGTTATTACTATCAAAACAGGCAAGGATGTGGATAAGGTATTTATAATACATGAAGACCCTTTTATTCACAATCTGATGAGAAAGCCCGAATGGTTCGGCACAAAAACAGAAATGGAACTGTATATGGAGCTTGACCGCTATTATCTCTGGAAAATAGTTCTTTGCCCGAAATATAAGCGTCTGCAATATTGCTTTGAAGTCTGTTCGGGAGATGAAACATATCTTGTATACGAAAGCAAGATCGTTCCTCCCGAAAAAGCAGGGCTGACTTCCAGACAGTATTTCAAATTTCCCTGGCTGAATCCTTCGGATATAATCTCTCCCCCCGAATGGGTGAGCAAAACTATCTGGTATCAGATCATGCCTGACCGTTTTTCAAGAAGCAGTGATTTCAAAAATGACGGCAGATTCAAGGATTGGGCAGATATGACTTCGCCTCACTGGTCGGATATTTACGGCGGCAGCCTTAAAGGAATTACCGAAAGACTGCTCTATCTCAAGGAACTGGGTATAGGCGGTATATATATGACTCCAATATTCAAGTCTCCATCTAATCACAAATATGATACTATAGATTATACCTGTATCGACCCTGATTTCGGTACAGAAGAGGATATGAAGGAGCTTGTTTCCAAAGCGCATGAATACGGTATACGTATAATGATCGACGCTGTTTTCAATCACAGCGGCGGATTGTTCTTTGCCTGGCAGGATGTCAGGAAAAACGGAAAGGATTCCCCCTACTATGACTGGTTCTTTATAAACAGTGATAATTTTGCGGAAGAAAGATTTTCCACGGATGACGGCAGGTTCTATTCCTTTTCTTTCTGGGCAGGTATGCCTAAGCTTAATACAAATAACCCCGAAGTGCGCAGGTATTTTACTGATCTGAGTTGCCGTTGGGCGAGGGAATGGGATATTGACGGTATAAGATTTGATGTCGGTGACGAGATATCCCACACATTTATCAGGGAGCTTAATTCCGAGCTTAAAGCCGTTAAGCCGGATATTTATCTTTTAGGTGAAATATGGAACGATTCTCTCGGCTGGGTCACAAGCAGGGAATATGACGCAGTTATGAATTATCCGTTCTGCGGATGTGTAAACGACTTTTTCGGGAACGAAAGTCTTGATACCGGGGAGCTTATGTATATGCTGAATTATTGTCTGACTCTTTATCCTCAGCAGGTTACAAAGGTTCTGTTCAATTTTCTTGATACTCACGATACCGAACGCGCTGCTGACAGCAGTAAAAACAATAATGTTCTTTTACAGAAGCTTACATTTCTTCTGACGATGCCGGGAACGCCGTGTATTTATTATGCAACGGAAATAGCTATGCACGGCAGAGAAACCATGTACAACCGTCAGTGTATGCCGTGGAAGGACATTGATGAAGGAAAATATGACAGTATGATAAATGAGGTGCAAAAGCTGACAGCTTTACGCAATGAAATACCCGAGCTTTCACAAGAAGGAGTAAAACAGATTATCAGCGCCGATCATCCAAGACTTGTGAATTATATACGCGCAGGCAGGATATGTGTTTACCTCAATGCAGGAGATCATCCTGTGGAAATAAATTCGGACGGCAGGATACTATATTCAAATCTGTATGATGGAAACATACTCGATACTGACGGTATTCTTATAACAAATCTATAGTAAACCGAAAAAAGAGTCGCTCAAAAGGTCTGCTATATTGAGTGATAAAGCTTGAACGGCGGATTATCGCGTAAAACTTACAAAAGTTTTCCACTTGATTTGTTAAAATGACGAAATTTTATTTTTGTGATTTTTATGTTTGATTTTTGGTATTATCTGTTGTATAATCATCAAAAGAGGATGCACATTTCTATAGTTGCTGCAGTTGTCCCCCGTATGACATTCGTCTGCGGGGGATACGGTTTTTGGGGATAGGGTGAGATCATCGCTGCTGTAGCGTTGCGTTAGTGTAAAATAATTTTGGGACAATTAAACTGTTCAATAGCTTTGAGCGAGGAACATATAGTATAAGCCGATAAAAAAGTAATAACCGCGACAAATAAAGGTTGCAACGATGAGCCAAGAGCGGAACGTAGTGAAGCGAACCCTGAGTTATGGGACCGGCGGCTCGCCAGTTAGTGTAAAATTATAATTGGCAAAATATTATCTATGGTAAAAAATGAGCTGCTCAAGAAGCTTGATACGCGGGCAGTAAAGCATGAGCGGCGAGTTC
>CACWRT010000116.1 GCA_902763365.1 uncultured Ruminococcus sp. | reverse complement strand
GTACTGCACTTAAACTATTGAACCGCCGTGTACCGATCGGTACGCACGGTGGTGTGAGAGGTCGGCTGCTCAGCTAATGGGTAGCCTCCTACTCGATTTGCTTGCCTTTTTTGAATATTGCCTTGTTAAGGGGTTCGGATATCTTTTTAAGCAGAAGACCTGCAAAGAATACCATGATAATACATACGATAGCCTGAATTATCGGTATCTCAAGAGGAATAAAGTTAAATATGAATATTGACAGCCATATACACGGGAATTGTATAAAATACAGATACATAGCGTCCTTTCCCATATCCGCCACAGCCGGGAGCCTGCACAGGGTACTTATTAAGCCTTTGTTTATAAGCATTCCTGCCATTACCGCAAAGCAGAGAAAAATATCTATTGTACGTGAAACCGTATGTGGTATCATTATCCAGATAACAGGGTACTGCCACAGATATATGACCGCAACAATAAGCAGAATAATGCCGTATATCCTCGCTGCCCATACAGGAATCTTTTCGATTTTATCTTCGCATAAAAGATACAGCTTTGCAATAAGCATACCTGCCGTTACATAAAAAATGCGTGTATACGGCGTGCTGTAATCAAGAGCGTCAAGAAGCTCTTTTCCCGTTTTTGCGGTCACAATATCCTGAACTGTAAATGCTGCGAATGTGACAAGAACTATGACAGCAGTATTTATTATTATTGAAATCAAAGCAGCAGAGCGTTTCTCTTTTATTTTGCGTATGAGCCTGTATAGCATGGGACAGAAAATATAGCATATAAACAGGTCGCTGAGAAACCAGCATACCGCATTGACGCCATGGGCTATGGTCTTGTTTGGTATCAGGGATTGAAGCATTGTCAAGTCAATGACTACGCCGACCCCCGTTATTCCTATAGCTTTGAAAAGACCGTATTCACCCATCCTTGTTGCTATGCGGTAAAATGCGCATAGAATAAGACATATTACATATGGTATGTAAAGCTTTTTTATCTTGCCTAAAGCAAATTTTATCCCCTCGGCTTTTCCTTCGGGTTTTTGATAGTTTTTCAGGTACATACTGTAGTACAGTCCGAATCCCGAAAGCATGAAGAAATAGTTTACCGCTATGCTGGGATTGAGGACATACTGGTGAAATACAGTGTTGTCCAGAAATTCAAAATGTGATATTATAATCAGCCAGTTCATGAAAAACCTCATGCCGTCAAGCTGATCGAGACGTTTCTTTGCCATTGTATTATTTCCTTTCATTTTTTTGATCCGCAGTATGCCGACTATATGATTATAATACACCCAAGCCAGATTTTCAATAAGCATAAAAAATAAACATGATTTGTTTAAGATAATTAATAAGTTCGATCTTTATAGTCAAAAAATCGGGTAATAAAGCAATGGTAATAATGTAATGATAATAAGAAAATAAAGAATGTTAATAGTAAAAATATACGTTTTTTTAGGAAAGGGGTCTGGGGGAGAACCCTTTGTTTTCAAACAAAGGGGTTCCCCCAGGGAAGCGGTCATGCAAAACAATCGTAAATAAGTTATGTATTGTAGGAAAAGGTCAGGTATAATAGGAAAAAGGTCAGGTATAATAGCTAAGTTGTATAATAGGAAATAATGCTTGACAAGAAGGGGAAAATATAGTATAATTAAGGAGCTTTGTAAAGGGATGGACTTTACAGAAAAAACGGGAGGCGTTTTGAATGGCAAAAGATCTCAGAGTATCATATCTGCTTGACTTTTACGGAGAACTGCTGACCGAAAAACAGCGTGAGTCGCTGGATTGTTACTATAATCAGGATCTTTCCTTGGGCGAAATAGGAGAGAATCTGAATATAACCCGACAGGGCGTCAGGGATAACATAAAAAGAGCCGAAGCAATACTTTTTGAAATGGAAGAAAAACTCGGACTTGCAAAGAAGTTTTCTCTGATAAATGATAAACTTGAGGATATAAAAAAACATATAGATATAATAGATCAGCGCAATATGAGAGTGTATCGCTCCAACGATATCAATGAAAGCATTAAGGTGATCCTCAAAGACCTTGACAAGCTTGATAAACTAATATAATGCGCCGATAAAAAGGGGTGAACAAAGTGGCATTTGAAGGATTGTCTGAAAAGCTGAGCAATGCTTTCAGAAAACTCAGAAGTAAGGGTAAGCTTACCGAGGATGATGTAAAGGCTGCGATGAAGGAAGTACGCATGGCACTTCTTGAAGCGGATGTAAACTATAAAGTAGCCAAAAACTTTACTGCAAAGGTTACGGAAAGAGCAGTCGGCTCGGATGTAATGGAAAGCCTGACTCCCGGTCAGATGGTAATTAAAATCGTAAACGAAGAACTTACCGCTCTTATGGGATCTGAGGAAACAAAAATCAAATTTGCCTCAAAACCGCCGACAATAATCATGATGTGCGGTCTTCAGGGCTCAGGTAAAACAACTCACAGCGCAAAGCTGGGTAAAATGTTCAAAAAACAGGGACACCGTCCGCTGCTTGTTGCCTGCGACGTGTATCGTCCTGCTGCTATTGATCAGCTGAAAGTAGTAGGCAGTCAGGCAGGAGTGCCTGTGTTTGAGATGGGTCAGGGTGACCCTGTGGAAATATCCAAAAAGGCAATATCACACGCTAAGGATTACGGTCACGATATAGTTATCATAGATACAGCAGGACGTCTGCATATTGACGAAAAGCTTATGAATGAGCTCAAGGAGATCAAAGCGGAAGTAAATCCTGCCGAGATACTGCTTGTGGTTGACTCTATGACAGGTCAGGATGCCGTAAACGTAGCAAAGTCTTTTGATGAATTGCTTGATATATCAGGCGTTATTCTGACAAAACTTGACGGTGATACAAGAGGCGGCGCAGCCCTTTCTGTAAAAGCAGTAACGGGCAAGCCGATAAAATTCGCAGGTATCGGCGAAAAACTGGATGACCTTGAAGTGTTCCACCCCGACAGAATGGCGTCACGTATCCTGGGAATGGGCGATGTGCTGACACTTATCGAGGATGCGGAGAGCAAGCTTGACCAGAAAAAAGCTATGGATATGGCTAAAAAGTTCCAGCAGAATAAATTCGATATGAACGATCTGTATGAACAGCTCCAGCAGATAAAGAAAATGGGCAGCGTAAAGAATATCCTGTCTAAGCTTCCGGGTATCAGCGACCAGATAAAAGATATGGACTTTGACGACAGACAGCTTGACAGGGTAGGCGCAATGATCTCATCTATGACAAAGCAGGAAAGAGAAGATCCGACTATTATCAATCCTTCCCGTAAACGCAGGATCGCTTCGGGAAGCGGTATGAAAGTAGAAGATGTGAACCGTCTTATGAAACAGTATGAACAAATGCGCAAGTTCATGAAATCTATGAATTCAAGAGGCAAGGACGGAAAGCGCAGAAGACTTCCCGGACTGGGAGGTATGCCCTTCGGCGGAATGGGCGGAATGGGCGGCTTCAGAAGATGACCCGCACTCAGACAAGTTTTCATCCGACAGAGGTCGGTGGAATAGATCACCGCTTGTTATTAAGCGGAAATATAAACAGAAAAAAGTCAAATGTTTTTGGAGGTAAGAAAAATGGCAGTTAAGATCAGACTTCGCCGTATGGGCGCAAAGAAAGCTCCTTTCTATCGTGTAGTGGTGGCTGATTCAAGATATCCCCGTGACGGCAGATTCATAGAGGAGATCGGTACATACAATCCCCTCGCAGATCCTACAGAGTTCAAAGTAGATGCTGAGAAGGCTAAGAAATGGATCGCAAACGGCGCACAGCCCACAGATACAGTTAAGGCTCTTCTCAAGAAGAACGGTATTATTGAGTAATATTATTCCTCGGAGGAAAAAATGAAAGAACTACTAATTGCAATTGTAACGGGTCTGGTAGACAAACCCGATGAAATTACAGTAAGCGCTGATGAAGTGAACGAAGAAGGCGTTGTTGTTTATCATCTTCACGTTTCCGAGGATGATATGGGCAGGGTTATCGGAAGACAGGGAAGGATCGCTAAGGCTATCCGTACCGTTATGAGAGCCGCTGCCGCAAGAAATGATGAAAAGATCCAGGTAGAGATCGAGTGATCCCGCCGGACGAGGGAGAGCTGTTTTTTTCAGTTCTCCCAACTTTTTTTAATGAATAATGAATAGTGTGAAGAGTGAAGAGTGGAGTTAAAACTGTTAATAATTGATACAAGGGAAGGCTAATGTAACAGTTTATGGTAAGACGCTGATGCAGCGGATAAAAGCGGCGAAAAATAAAGCGCAAAAGTTTCGCAGGGGCCTTTTCAAAGGCTTGCAGGGTCCAGGGGCAGCGCCCCTGGCAGGGTGCAGGGGCGGAGTCCCGCCCGGGGTTGCAGGGGCGGAGCCCCTGTGAAAGAAAGAAGGAGAGAGGTATGAAAAAGTTTCTTGAGGCAGGAAAGATAGTGGGGATACATGGATTGCAGGGAGAAGTCAGGATAGAGCCGTGGTGTGACGGACCTGAGTTTCTTAGCAGATTCAAAAGACTTTTTGATAAGAATGAAAATGAAATGAAAGTACGCAGAGCAAGAGCTCACAAAAATATAACAATAGTAAAATTTGCGGGAACAGATACACCCGAACAGGCACAGGACATGATTGGTATGATCGTATATATCGACAGGGCAGATGTAAAACTTCCTGAGGGTGTATACTTTGTGCAGGATATAATAGGACTTGAAGCAGTGGATGTTGATACCGAAGAGGTCTACGGCAAGGTTACAGAGGTCTATCAGACAGGCGCAAATGACGTCTATCAGATAACCAAAGACGGTAAAAACCACCTTATACCCAAAATCCCGGATGTTGTTCCCAAAGTTGATATCAATGAGGGCAAAGTTTATATTAATACAAAAATAATAGGTGGGTTGTTTGAAGATGAGAATTGACATTATAACGCTTTTTCCCGAAATGTGCGAAGCGGTCATGAGCGAAAGCATAATCGGCAGGGCGAGAAAAAAAGGCGCAATAGAAGTACAGTGCCATCAGTTGAGAGATTATGCCTTCGATAAACATAAACGTGTTGATGATACCACCTACGGCGGAGGTATGGGTATGCTTATGAAAGCAGAACCTATAGCCCTTTGTTTTGAAGATATCTGCCGGAGACTGGGCAGCCGTCCCCACTTCATCTATATGTCGCCTAAGGGCAAAACGCTGGATCAGAAGCGTATCAGGGAACTTTCACTGCTTGATAACATATGCATACTGTGCGGTCATTATGAGGGCGTTGATCAGCGGCTTATAGACGAATTTGTGGACGAGGAAATATCTATCGGAAACTATGTGCTAACAGGGGGGGAACTGCCTGCGCTCGTACTTGCGGACAGTGTCAGCCGACTTGTGCCCGGAGTGCTTTCTGATGACCTGTGCTTCTCCGACGAAAGTCATTTTAATGGCTTGCTGGAATACCCTCAATATACAAAACCTGCTGTTTGGCGTGGTAAGGAGGTTCCCGAGGTGCTTCTCAGCGGCCATCATGCCAACATAGAAAAATGGCGCGCCGAACAGTCTGTCGAAGAAACAAAGAAAAAAAGACCGGATCTTCTGACGGATGTGGATATGGTATGAGATAATAATGCAGATAAAGACAAAAATGACAAATATTGATAATTGTGGTATAAGTGACTATTGTGCTATAATTTTGACAAATAATACAATGATTTTTGGTCGAAAAAATTTGAATGGGATGGTTATTTTTGGACGGCGTAGACAATAAATTGCATGATTTGAATATAAGTTTACAAAATTTTAATATTTTATATTATTTTAGGACATATTATCAATAATATCATGGATTTGTCTATAGGCAATATAAACGAATTTCAACAGGCTTAAATAAGCTTTGTCTATACAAAATGCCGATTTTTACATTAAAATGTCCAAATTTGGTATAAATTAACATTAATGTGATGAATATTTATACAAAAACAGTAAATATATTAACAATTGTCCGAATCGAGAATTTTTTAATGGTCATAAAACTATAAAAAATTTCAACTTTTTAGTCAATATGCACAAAAAATTCAATGTAAATCCCATTTTAAATCGTATAAAATCAAAAAAATAACGCGAAACTGTTGACCATATTCAAAATTGTGCTATAATTACAAGTAGCTAAACAGCATATTATGATATATGATTAGCTGCAGTTATATGTTTTGGGGTATACTTTTTAAAGGAGGATTTAGCTATGTATGTTAAGGAAGTAATGGTTCAGAATCAGGTTGGTCTTCATGCTCGTCCTGCAACATTCTTTATCCAGAAGGCAAATGAATTCAAGTCATCGATCTGGGTTGAGAAGGAAGAAAGAAGAGTAAATGCAAAGAGCCTTCTTGGTGTTCTGTCTCTCGGAATCGTAGGCGGTACCAACATCAAAGTTATCGCAGACGGCGCAGATGAAGAAGCTGCAGTTGAGAGCCTTATCAAGCTTGTACAGTCTGGCTTTGCAGAATAATTGAAATTGAAAAAAGTTCTGATACAAGGGTGTGTTATTTCCGTAATACATCCTTGTTTTTTTATACGAGGTAAAAAATGGATATAAATGAACTGAGATATAAAGCAATGCACCTTCCGCTGAAGCCGGGAGTGTATATCATGAAAAACATAAAAGACGAGATCATCTATATTGGGAAGGCTAAGGCGCTGAAAAACAGGGTCAGCCAGTATTTTGGCTCCGACAGAAATCATCCCGAAAAAGTCAGACAGATGGTAGCAAACGTGGATCACTTCGACTATATAATCTGTGCAAGCGAATTTGAGGCGCTTGTGCTTGAGTGCAGCCTGATAAAACAGCATAAGCCTAAGTACAACATTCTCTTAAAGGATGATAAGGGGTACAGCTATATCAGAATATCAGACGAGCAGTGGCGCAGGATAAGCTTTGAGATGCAGCAGGCAGATGACGGGGCAAAATACCTTGGACCATATATGAGCGCATGGTATGCTAAGAATGCAGTTGATGAAGCAAAGAAGATATTCCGCCTGCCTACCTGTTCAAAAGTGTTTCCGAGAGATATCGGCAAAGGCCGTCCGTGTCTGAATTACTATATAAAACAGTGCAGCGCCCCCTGCGCGGGAAAGATATCTCTGAAGGATTATAATGAATCAGTAGACAGCGCTATAAGCTTCCTTAAATCGGGCGACAGCGAAAGTATCCGTATAATGACAGAGAAAATGAACGAGGCATCGGAAAACCTTGAATTTGAACTTGCTGCAAAGCTGAGGGACAGAATAAATGCCGTAAAGAAAATAACAGAAAAACAAAACGTTGTACAGGCAAATGTAAAGGAGCAGGATGCAATTGCAGTCATGACCGAAAAAAATGACGCTTGCTTCGCAGTAATACGTTTCCGTGACGGCAGACTTTTTGATAAAGAGGACTTTCTTCTTAAAAACATCGGAGAAAACCCTGATCTGCCCGCTATGAGGACGGAATTTATACAGCAGTATTATACCCTTCGTGAGAGAATACCTCCTGTAATAGCCCTTGACGGGCCGGCAGAGGATATGGAGCTGCTTTCACAGTGGCTGAGCGAAAAGCGTGGAAAAAGCGTAAAGTTCAATATACCGCAAAAAGGCGAAAATATGCGTATAATAGAAATGAGCCGTGAAAATGCAGCGGAAAAGCTTGCGCAAAGTCACGGACATTTAGGTCATGAGCTTACTGCGCTTGACGAGCTTGCAAAGCTTCTGGGACTGAAAAAAACTCCCCGCTGGATAGAATCTTACGATATCTCTCACCATGCAGGAAGTGACAATGTTGCAGGTATGGTCGTATTCAAGGACGGACGTCCCTATAAAAAATCATACCGCCGTTTTGAGATAAAAGGGTTCACGGGACAGGATGACTATGGATCAATGAACGAGGTAATGGAACGCCGCATAAGGGAATACTATAAAAATCCCGACAGCGGTCTTGGATTCGGTCAGCTGCCCGACCTTATACTGCTGGACGGCGGCAAGGGACAGGTTTCGGCAGTTCGACCTGTGCTTGAAAAATATGGACTTGATATTCCGCTTTTCGGTATGGTAAAAGACAATCACCACCGAACCCGCGCAATAACCGATGAAGGGCACGAAATATCTATACAGTCAAAACGCCGCGCATTTACTCTTGTTTCATCAATTCAGGATGAAGTTCACCGTTTTGCAATAACCTATCACCGTACTAAACACAACCGCCGCACATTTTCCTCTTCTCTTACGGAGATCGAAGGAATAGGACCGACACGTGCGAAAGCGCTTATGACCACCTTCAAATCTCTTAAACGCATAAAGGAAGCCGAAATAGAAGAGCTGGCAGGAGTCAAAGGCATGAATCTCCCGTCAGCTCAGGCAGTCTACGATCACTTTAATAATGAATTTCGCTCAAGCCTTTTCAAAGGCTTGCGGGTCCAGGGCAGAGCCCTGGCAGGGTGCAGGGGCGGAGCCCCGCGCGGGGGAAAGGGGCGGCAGCCCCTCGTCAGTCTTCGGTAAGGACCTGAGCTTCTCCTTTGGGTTTGATGTCCAGGTGGGAGTATTCGAAGCTGAGCATATTGTTGTCTTCGCCTTTGGTGATAACGGAGCGGAGCTTGTTGATACCGTGTTTGATAAGGATTCCGAGGAGAGCGCCGACCATAAGCATAAGAATATCATCTGTGCAGGCGCTTGCAGTGGCGAGAATGTACTGCATAACCTCAATGGCAAGCCCGAGTATAGCTGAGATAATGGCAACGTGCCATATCTTGAATTTCGGGACAAGGACAGCCAGATAGAACGAAAGCGGGGCAAGAACGATGCAGTGCCAGCAAATATAACTAAATCCGTTTTCTATCGAGCCGTTAATACAACCGCCGATACGTTCAAATATCATTAGCACAAGCTCTCTGTTTTCCTGACCGGGACGGGAGGGCATTATCAGCTTGAAAACTATTATAACAACATATAAAATAAGCAAAGACTTTATGCCCGAACTCATGAAACCGGCAAAATCACGTCTTGTATCATTGTTGTCACGGCTGCCTGTTGCAAGTACCCTGATAACAATGCAGAACATGAACGGAACAAACCATAACAGAAAACATCCCAGTACCCTGTATTTGTTCAGATCGGGCCAGTAGTCGGGAGAATCTTCTGAAAAACCGATAACAATTTCAAAGAAAAAGGATATTGCGTTCAGAAGCGCCATAGTGAAAAGCGACAGACCTACGGCTTCGTACCTCTTGGTTATAATAAAAAGAACCGACGATATCACAAGCGAGATCAAAAAAATATATGCTTCACCGGGTCCTTCTTCAACAATCTGATTCTTTGCGTCATTAGGCAGCAGAAACAACATCAGGCCTGCTGCGAGGCTTAAAAATACCTGACTGATCGTCAGTTTCTGGCTTGGAAGAACTGTCATTTTCTATTCCTCCTGTAACTCAGATAATCTTCAAGAATAATTACAGCAGCAACGCTGTCAACTATTTCCTTTCTCTTTTTTCCTCTCTTATTATTCATATTCAAATATTCATGAGCTGTTATTGTGGTACACCTTTCATCCCTCAAGGTAACAGGTATATCACACAGCTCAATGATTTTTTCACGGAATACACGGACGTTTGCAGCGCTTTCCCCTTCGCTGCCGTCCATATTTCTCGGCAGCCCCAACACAATTTCACGGGCTGATTTTTCTTTTGCAATGTCTGTAATTTTTTTCGCCAGGACATCCATGTTGTATTCCTTAACAGTTGCAACAGGAGAAGCTACAACTTCACTTTCATCACAAACGGCTACTCCCGTTCTTGCCCTGCCGTAATCGACAGACAGTATTACCATAATATCCGCCCCCTTATCGGATCAGTTAAAGATGATCTGTATAATTTTCAATAATTATTTCAGGACGGCTCTTGCCGTCAGCTTTTACTACATTAACAGAAGTATTTGTACCAAGAGGAACTTCTGCAATATTGTCAACCGTCCAGCCGTGGAGATAACACATAAGACACTTTATGGCACAGCCATGTGATACAATACAAACTGTCTTTCCGTCATTATCCTTGATAATATCATCAACGGCAGCTTTCATCCTGTTATATACCTCAGACATTGATTCTCCGTCCGGCGCGTGAAATAATGCAGGCGCATTGCACCAGTTGCTGTACTGCTCGGGAAACTCTTTTTCTATATCCGTGAGATAACGTCCTTCCCATTTTCCTGCGTTTATCTCTGCAAGCCTGTCATCTGTGATAACAGGCATATTGTGATATACATTTATCCCGTCGGCAGTCTGCCTTGCGCGTTTCAGAGAACTTGTGTAAAAAACATCTATAGGCTCGGCAGCAAGAAGTTCGGTCACTGCTCCGATCTGCGCCCTGCCTTTGGAAGTAATATCACTGTCTATCCTGCCTTGAAAAAATCTTTCAAGATTTCCCTGAGCCTGACAGTGACGTACTATTATCAGCTTTGTCATATGCTTACACCTCGACCGTTGCCGTCAGATCTCTCACTGACGGTATGTTGTGAGTGTCAAGATATCCGTGCAGACCTTCCGAAATTTTAAGCGGCGCATACGGATCTGTAAACAGAACGGTACCTATCTGAATAGCGTCAGCGCCTGCCATTATCATCTCAACAGCATCCTGCCATGTGGATATGCCGCCAAGACCTATAACAGGTATTTTTACCGCTTTTTTTACCTGATATACCATCCTCACCGCAACAGGAAATACCGCAGGACCCGACATTCCGCCGGTAATATTTTTTATTATAGGACGGCGCGTGTTTATATCTATCCTCATGCCTGTAAGAGTGTTTATAAGCGATACTGCGTCAGCACCCTCAGCTTCGGCTGCTTTTGCAACTGCGGCAATATCGGCAACGTTAGGCGACAGCTTTATTATCAGCGGCTTTTTGCAGTATGGTCTGACAGCAGCGGTTATCTTGCCGACGGATTCGGGTGAAGTACCGAACTGTGCGCCGCCTTCCTTGACATTGGGACAGGAGATGTTCAGTTCGATCATGTCAACATCCGTATCCGAAAGAACCTCGCATATTTTGCAGTAATCTTCTTCCGTGCTGCCCGCAGCATTTGCGATAACTACAGTATTCTGTTTTTTGAGCCAGGGCAGCTCAACATCAATAAAATGCTCCACGCCCGGATTTTGCAGACCAACGGCATTCAGCATACCCATAGGAGTTTCTGCGATTCTCGGTGGGGGATTGCCGGGGCGTTCTTTCAGAGTAGTACCCTTGCAAGATATTCCGCCGAATACAGAGAGTGGGTAGAGTTCCCCGTACTCATGTCCGAAGCCTATAGTACCCGAAGCTGCAATGATCGGGTTATTGAATTCAACACCTGCTATATTTACACTAAGATCTGCCATTACCAGATGACCTCCTCTGCTCTGAATACAGGGCCGTCCTTGCATACGTGCTTGTATGTAAGAGAACCGTCGCCTCTGTCAATACCTACGGCGCAGCCAAGACAAGCGCCTATACCGCAGGCCATTCTCTGTTCAAGAGAAACAAAACATTCCTTGCCGTGATCTTTAGCCATAGCTGCGATGTTTTTAAGCATAGGCGTCGGACCGCAGGCACAGATCATATCTGCGCTGTCAATTACCTCTTTCAGCGGGTCCGTGACAAAGCCGTGTATGCCGTAGCTTCCGTTGTCGGTAGTTTCAATAAGCCGGCAGCCGATATCCCTGAAATCCTGAGTCAGTATAACTGCGCTTTTGTCACGGAAGCCGTTAATTACAATGCTGTTTGAACCTGCTGTTTTCGCACTGTAAAGCATAGGCGGAACACCTATGCCGCCGCCGATGAAGATCACCTTTTTATCTTTTGGTATATCAAAGCCTTTACCGAGGGGACATATCATGTTTATCATACTTCCTTCTTCGGTTTCTGATAGTATGCGTGTACCTTCACCTCTTACTTCAAAAACGATACGGATGATATCATCCCGAACATCACATACAGATATAGGTCTGCGCAGAGTTTTTCCCGGGACAAGAAGATGTGCAAATTGTCCAGGTTTTGTAATTTCTGCTAAGTCGGCATTTTTCAGTCGGAAATCATAGATAGTCTGGGTCAGTTTTGTTTTTTTGACAAGCAGACAATCCTGTGCGTCAAATTTCATACGATCAATCCTTTAAAGAAATTCTTATCAGGCAGCACACCTGCCCGCTTAACATATATTATAGCATACAATCCTTATCACTGAAAAGAGGAAATTCAAACATTTTTAATGAAGCATATGACTCAGGTCGTTCTTGATAACGATAATATGATGTGATATAATGTAGGTATAAGCAATGGCAGGAGATGATATAGATGTCGGATGATAGTGTTGTAACAGATCAGAAAGCTAACCGTAAATCAAAGGACAGTGTTTTTACAAAGCTTTTTTCCGATACAGGAAATATACTTGAGCTATATAAGCAGCTGCATCCGGAAGACAAGACCGTG
>CACWRT010000115.1 GCA_902763365.1 uncultured Ruminococcus sp. | reverse complement strand
AAAAATGAGCTGCTCAAGAAGCCTGATACGCGGGCAGTAAATCCTGAGCGGCGAGTTCAGAGCGGATGCGAAGCGGAGCGATACCCGCGTTTAGGGTCCGGCGGCTCGCCGGCGCGTTTAGGGTCTGGCGGCTCGCCGGCGCCGGGTTGACAGATGGAAAATACAATGATAGAATTAAAAACAGAAAGGGGGACTATGAAAACATTAAAAACACCAAGAAAATGATTTTGTCTGTGTATTCTGAAATTAGTAATTATCAGACATGAAAAATGTTTGGAAGATAAAAATGTAAGGAAGTGTGAAAATGTCTATAATCAAAAAAGGTCTGACCGTGATAACCATAGCAGCCATACTTTTACTTATAGCTTCTTTTGCTGCTATAAGTACATTCGCTGCTCCATGCGCCGAGTTTGAGTATAAATTTGATAACAACAATAATGTTGTGCTGACAGGATTTAAAGGTGACCCTGTTTCCCTGACTCTGCCTTCAGAAATAGAAGGCAAAAAGGTTGTGGGTATCGCCCTGTCTTTTATGTCCGGACATAATAATACAAAAGAGATCTATATTCCCGAAAGTGTAAACAACATTGCAAGAAATGTATTTGCCTCATATAATGACATAACAATTTATTGCCGTCAGGATTCGTATGCTCAGGTATTTTCAGAATTAAAAAACATACCGTTCTGCATAATTGACGACAGCTTTGAAACCGGAATTGTATCATCTGTAAAAGACGACAATATAGCTCTTGCCAAAGGCAAAAGCATTGAACTTCATGCTGCCGTATTTCCGGATTACAATTCAGAAGATATAGAATATACATCCTCTTCTCCTGAAATCGCATCCGTGGATAACGGTGTAATAACCGCGCTTGAAAACGGCAGCTGCGATGTAACCGTAAAAGCAGGAGAACTCACCCGCGTTTACAACGTAAATGTCTATACTGCTGTCAAAACAGTTGACGCTGATAAAACAATAGTTATGGGTGTAGGTGAAAGATATTCGATGAATGTTAAAACAGCACCTTCCGACGCCGATCTCAGCAGACTGAAATATACAGTTTCAAACAGCAGTATATTGGTACTGAACAATAATGTAATTACCGCTAAGAAAACCGGAAGCGCACAAGTAAGAACATGGTATAACGGGCAGGTAATGTCTATTACAAATGTCACAGTAAAAGAATCTCCCGCAAGTGTTCGTTTTGAAAAAGATGAAATAACAACCGGCGCGGGCGAAGCTGTTAAAATAGTACTGCTTACAAGCAATAACGGCGCAAGTATGCAGTATACATATTCTACATCCGATGACACAGTAGCCGCTGTAAAGACGATAGGCAGCAGCAAATATATTCAGACCAAAAAAACGGGTTCCGCTGTTATAACCGCTGTCAGCTATAACGGTAAAATTGCCCGCTGTAAGGTCAATGTGAAAAAATCTCCATCATCAGTAAAAATAAATGTACAGGAAGTAACCGTCGATTTGGGAAAAACAACAAATGTAAAGGCTCTTCTTGGCAGCGGCGCAGCTTCTTATTCGCTGAGCTATTATTCCTGGAATCCTTCTGTTGCAACCATAGACAAAAACGGAAAAATAACGGGCATATCTTCGGGCAAAACAACTGTTGCAGTAAGAACATTCAACGGCCTTAAAGCTACCTGTGTAGTAAATGTAAGTTATCCCAAAAAAGTATATCTCAACAAAACAGAAGTCACTGTTGGCGCAGGAGAGAAGTATCAGCTTATCTCATATGTTGATGACGGCATAACCGAATTCAATAAGACCTTTACTTCTTCTGACAGCAGTATTGCCTCTGTTGACAATAAAGGAAATGTAACGGGCAAAAAGGTCGGTCAGGTCAACATAACCGTTAAAACCTCCAACGGCAAAACAGCAGTATGCAAATTCATTGTCAAGACTGCTCCCACAAGCATTAAACTCGGTAAAAACAAAATGATTTTGCAGGTGGGTGAAACCTACACCCTCTACAGCAGCGTAAACGGTTCTGCTGCTTCTGCAATAAGAACATTTACCGTAGGGGATAAAAGCATAGCCGATATCACAGGCTGGAACGGAACTGTAAAAGCTAAAAAAGCCGGCACAACAAAGATCACCGTAAAAACATATAACGGCAAAACAGACGTTTGTGAGCTTAAAGTCGTAAAAACATCAGTAAGAAAGAAAATTGTAGATACTGCTGAGGCATGGCTCGGATATAATGAGTCTGACGGCTCGTACAAAGAAATATTTGATGTATATAACAAAGGCAGAATCCCGGGAACATATTATATGCAGGGACTTGACCCCTGGTGTGCTGCATATGCCTCTGCTGTATTTATGAAGGCAGGATATGTTGATCTGATATATCCCAGCTGCAGCTGTCCAATGCTTATAACAGGCGCACAGAGTATGGGTATATGGCAGGAAAAAGATGACTACGTTCCCGAAAGAGGAGATATGATACTCTACAGCTGGGCTGACAGCGGAGTAGGCGATTGTACAACAGGCGCCTATCATGTAGGTATAGTCACCGATGTGAACAGCGGCACGATAAAAGTAATAGAAGGTAACCATGACGAGAGAAATGATATCAATGGCGATGATTATGTCGGATACCGCAAAATACAGGTAAACGGCAGATTCATAAGAGGTTTTGTAACACCGAAATTCCCTGAATAATTTTAATTCCGCATTACAGATAAGGGGCTGATCACTTTGAAATGATCAGCCCCTTGAATTGTTTATATTATTTTTTTACCGAATATTTATAATCAGGCAGCACACTGCCTTTGCGGACTATTTTTTTAAGAAGATGTGCTATACCATCCTGATCGTTGGATAATGTGATATAATCTGCGGCTTCCTTCACAGGCTGTTTTGCATTGGACATTGCTACGCCCAGTCCTGCATATTTTATCATAGAAATATCATTGAATCCGTCGCCGCAGGCTATGCACTGCTCGGTGGGTATATCTATCAGATCTAAAAGCCTGTCAATAGACAAAGCCTTATCTACACCCTTAGGGACTATCTCCAGAAAGAATGCTTCCGATCTGAATATTCCCAGTATGTCTTTATATTTCTCCGAAAGTATTTTTTCTAATTTTACTATAATATCAGGATCACCATGCAGAAGACACTTGTTTATATCGAACTTTACATAATCCGCAAAGTCATTTACAAACCTGATGCCCATGCCGTTTATTTTTGCCTCAAGTTCGGTATATTCATTTATCATATTTCCCACAAGAATATTTTCGCCTTCGTATGTGTTTATTCCTACAGGATAGTCTTTTATTATTTCTGTTATTTCAGGGATAACTTCAAGCGGAAGCTTCTGCTGGAACAGTATATCACCGCTGCGGCAGTCAATAACACATCCGCCGTTGAATGCAAGGATATAACCTCCGTATTTTTTCAGGTCAAGCTTTTCTGCGTGAGGCATTATACCCATTGTCGGACGGCCTGACGCGAGTATTATTTTTCCCCCGCTGCGCTGGAATTCCATGATCTTACTTGCTGTGGCTTCGGTAATGATCTTTTCGGAATTAGTCAGCGTTCCGTCAATATCCAGTGCCATGATCTTGTATTGCATATAAATTCCCCTCTTAGCGTCGTTTCCGGATCACAGACCAAAACCGTTCTGTGACCCGGAACTTTTCTTTCCATTTCCTTTTTCGGGTATATTTTAACTCTTTGTTAAGGATTTGTCAATATATATACGATATTTTATGTCATATTCGTAACCGGGAAAAAACTTTTTTGTCAAATTTAAATTAATTTGTAAAAAGATATTGAAAAATTCCCTGTAAAGTGTATAATATGAATATAAGGGTTACGCTGAGCAAAGTACGTTTTTGGATTGTTCAGCGGTTCTCGGCTTTAATCTTGCAGATGATTGTAATTAGTTTTGCTTTTGCAGGACATGACTGTTGAATCGGAAATCATATTTTGCTTTAGTTTCTGTCTGTTATTCCAATTGATACAGTTTATTACGATCCGCTATTTTATTTTTTAACGGAGGTTTATATGATGAACAGGAAGAAGATTTTAACTATAATGCTGACTTTGGCTATAGCAGCATCGGGAGCAGCAATGATGACAGGCTGTGCCGCAAGTGTTGCGATACACGGTGCAACGGCAGGTGGCTCGTCAGATACAGGCACAGAAACACCTGCCAATACTGAAACTGATGAAACATCAACTGATGAAGGTACAGGTGAGGAATCCTCAGAAGCTGAAGAATCCTCAGAGGCAGATGAAGAATCTTCCGAAGCTGAAGAAGAATCATCAGAGGCTGAAGAGTCTTCTGAGACTGAAGAGTCATCAGAGGCTGAAGAGTCATCAGAGGCTGAAGGGTCTTCCGAAGAAGAGGAAAGTAAATCTGAAGAAAACGGTGACGAGCTTACTATCAAGTTCAAAAAGCCCGAAAACTGGGATGATACAGTAAAGGCATATGTATATCTTTCAAATGCCGAGAAAATAGCAGACTGGCCCGGTGAAGAAATGACTGATGAAGGCGACGGTACATACAGCTATAAGGTTCCGAAGATGTATGACGGAAGTCAGGGCGGTATGGTCGTATTCAATGACGGCGGTCAGAATGCAAGAAATCAGCTGCCTAAATCTAACGGCTTCAAGATCAAAGACGGTCAGCTTTATGATGAGGATTACAAAGACTGATAACTGAATATCTATGAAAATCCGCTGCACGGCGATCATGCTGTGCAGCGGTTATTTATTTAATCTGTAATAGGCGAGTAAAGATCGGGACGTCTGTCACGGAAAAGTCCCCAGCTGAAACGCATTTCATTTATTGAATCAAGATCAAATTCGGATGTTATAATACATTCCTCATCTCTCGGTGCGCTTTCGATTATTTCTCCTGTTTCATCAGTGATAAATGAAGATCCGTAGAATGTGAGGGCAGAGCTTTGACCGTTGTTGGCTTTATCAGGAGTTACCGCCTCTGTACCAACACGATTTGCGGCAATTACAGGAACAATATTGGATGCGGAATGTCCCTGCATACATCTTCTCCAGTGGGGCATACTGTCAACCTCAAGAATAGGTTCCGAACCTATTGCAGTAGGATAAAAAATCAGTTCCGCTCCCATCAGCGCCATACATCTTGCACTTTCCGGAAACCACTGATCCCAGCATATGCCTACTCCGATTTTACCGAATTTTGTATCCCAGACTTTAAAGCCGGTGTTCCCGGGTGTAAAATAGAATTTTTCCTGATAAAAATGATCGTCGGGAATATGTGATTTACGATAAACCCCCGAGATATTTCCGTCACTGTCTATCACAGCAACGGAATTGTAGACAGAATTTACATCTTTTTCGTAAAAGCTTATCGGCAGTACTATACCGAGTTCCTTTGCAACTTCTTTAAAATGTTTTACAGCAGTATTGTTTTCCGTTTCCTGAGCAAGCTTATAATTATCGTAATTTCTTTCCTGACAAAAATACAGATTTTCAAAAAGCTCAGGAAGCAAAACGATATTACATCCGTCAGCTGCCGCCATTCTTACGAGGCTGTCTGCTTTTTTTATGTTTTCGTCAATATTATCTGTCATAGACATTTGTACAGCACCGACTTTAACTTTTCTCATAAAAAAACCTCCTGTAAATTCATGTTTGTGGTATCTGTTGAGTGATACAATGTATGTTTCCGCCGCCGATAAGAATATCTCTTGTGGGAATACCGATCACTTCTCTGCCCGGAAAAAGCGGTCTGAGTACATTCAGTGCTTTTTCGTCATTATTATCTCCGAACTGAGGTACGATAACATTTTTGTTTGAAATGTAGAAGTTAACATAAGAAGCTGCGAGCCGTTCCCCCGCTGTTCTTGTAGGTTCTCCGTCCATATTGTCCAGCCCTTCACATTCCTCTGCCGTTATATAAACAGGTTCGGGAAGCGGCAGTTTATGTACTTTTATGGGTCTTCCTTTTGCATCTGAGGAGCTTTCAAGTATTTCAAGACATTCTTTCGATATTTCATACTGAGGGTCATTTTTGTCATCTGTCCATGCCAGGACTACGTGTGCAGGTGAGGTGAATGCACAGATGTTATCTATATGACCATTTGTTTCATCGTTATATATGCCTCGTTTAAGCCAGATTATTTTTTTAACCCCTAATGTTTCACACAGTTTATGTTCAATTTCTTCTTTTGTCATGGAGGGGTTTCTTCCGTCACTTAAAAGACATTCTTCTGTTGTGAGCAGTGTTCCTTCTCCGTCCGTATGCACAGAACCTCCCTCAAGAATAAAGCTGCGCTGATCGTAGCAGTCTTTTTCAAGCAGATCACATATTTTTCTTGCTATTTTATTATCTTTATCCCATGGAAAATACAGACCGTCAACAAGACCGCCCCATGCATTGAATCCCCAGTCTATACCGCGGACAGTTCTGCCGTCAGTTACAAATGTGGGAGCCACATCTCTTGCCCAGCTGTCGTCACTGCTCATTTCAACAACACGAACCTTTGCGGGAAGAAGCCTTCTTGCTTCATCATAGTCTTCAAACCTTGCACAGACTATAACGTTTTCGGACATTGATATTAATTCTATAAGTCTCACAAAAGCTCGTCTTGCGGCATATGCACCGTTCTGCCATGAATCTCTTCTGTGCGGCCATATCAGAATACATCCGTAATGCAATGTAAATTCCCCCGGCATACAAAATCCATCCTTCGCCGGCACGGAACCAAGTATTTTCATGTTATCACTCCAATCAAGCTCTATATCATACATTTTACATAAAACCCTTTACATTGTCAACTCCCCACCAGCGCAAAGTCCGCTTCAATCAACTGTGCTCGCTTGAGGTAGTACTGTTTTAAATGTCTCAGACGGCTAAAGGCTCCCCTTTGGAATACGGCAGGGACTCTGTCACTGCACCATGTAAACCTTTGAAAAGGTTCCGGCGAAACTTTTGCGCTTTACCATTTGCCGCTTCATTCGTTTTCCTGACTTTTACATAAAAACTGCTGCTATTACCTTACTTTTGATATGGGCATTAAAGTTCGGGATATGAAAAAATGCTATTATTTTGCGGGTCAAGGAGCTCGAGCCCCTTGCGAGGTGCAGGGCGAGGAGCCCTGCATTTAAAACAGAACTTTCCCATGTGAGCGCAGTTGTATGCGAAGCGAATCCCGCGTTATGTGTCCGGAGTCGCGCCGGCTGAAGCAGAAATCATTGACATTACCGGCGATTTCTGATAGAATTTCAAAAAGGGGATTTTTGTGATGAATTTGTTTCTTATTTTTACGTTTTTATTTTTTATCGGATCTGTATTTGGATGGGTACTCGAACTATTCTACAGGCGTTTTTTCTCACGCAATAATCCTGAGAGAAAGTGGATAAATCCGGGTTTTTGTGTAGGACCATATCTGCCCTTGTACGGAACGGGGCTTTGCTTTCTATATCTTATCGCATCAATGCGTTTTTACATCAGAACAGGAAGCGAACCTGCCGATCTTGTAATCCTTTCAGTATTTATGACAGTCACCATGACTGTTATCGAATACGTCGCCGGTATTATTTCTCTGAAAGGATTTCATGTCCGTTTGTGGGATTATACCGAAGAATGGGGTAATATTCAGGGAATAATATGCCCGAAATTTTCGTTATTCTGGGGTATTCTCGGAATAACATATTACTTCTTAGTTCATCCGAATATTCTTGACGCACTGAATTGGCTTTCCGAAAATCTTGCATTCTCATTTTTTATCGGTCTGTTTTTTGGGATATTTATCATTGATGCTGTCCATTCAACAAAGCTTATTGCAAAACTTAAAAAGCTTTCAGATGAATATGAGGTTGTTCTGCATTACGAACAGCTTAAATCACGTATCAGGGCATTTCAGGATGAACAAAAGAATAAGTATCATTTTTTCCGTCCTCTGCAATCCGAGATCACTCTTTCAGAACATATTGCCAATATGAAAGAGTCCATAGAAAAACTGAGGTCAAGAAATACCTGACATACAACAAATCAGTCTGTATCCTCGTAACAAATGATACAGACTGATTTTTTCATTATGGTTTATATTCTGTCCACTCACCTTCAGAATACTTGAACTTTGTCGCGTCATCCTTTCCGGTGCCGGGCTCAGGCTTTTTCGATACATCTATCTTATACATCATACCCGTATTATCTGTACTATATTTCAGGTCAGAAGTCTGATATGCCTCTTTTCCGTCTCTCACTTCCTGGTCTGTCACACCTGTATTGAAAATTATTCCGGTAACACCAAGCGGAGCTTCTATACGCCATATATCGGTTCCTTCTATCTTTTCCATTTCAAATCCAGGCCACTCATTAAAGTATACGTCTCTTGTTACAATATTAAAGGGTTTTCCTCCCCACCAATATGCGTAGACCTTCTCCCATTTTGTTTCGCTGTTATCGAAAAATATATAATTTCTTATTTCATCGGGACGATCATCGTCAGGTGCAAAACTGAACTCCAAGGTCTTTGCATCCGGATCAAATCTGTCTTCATATTTAGTGTCTGCTTTTTTCTATCCCAAAATCGAAAAAGCCTGATAAACAGTGGAGTTTTAGGATAAAATATGGTATAATAAGTGCAAGGAAAAATGCAGA
>CACWRT010000114.1 GCA_902763365.1 uncultured Ruminococcus sp. | reverse complement strand
AGTAGAGGTGTGCACGGCTTCGCCGTGCGGTCGGCTGAAAGCCGACTTTGAGTACACTAAGAATTTTTTGAAAATTTGCAAATTCTTTCAAAGTCATCCGCAAGGATGACTTTGACAAAACTTGCAGCGACAAGTAAAACCGCTTCATGCGAATTAATTCTGAGCCGCCACGGCTTTGAGCTTTGAGCTATCCGCTTTGAACTGCGAAGCCGCTCTGAGCTATTTCATCGATATAACATATTTTATTTAAATCGGGATGAATTTATAGCAAAAATAACATGAAATTGCAAAACTAAACACTTGACAATGACGGTTAATATGATATAATTAGCTTGAACGGGTGTTTCCATACAGGTAAAATAAGGTACGTTTCAGGTCGTTCAAAGATCATATGATACTGTGAATTTATCTTGGAAATTCGGTCAAATAAATAATTGTAATAGGGGGTAATTAAAATGAACAATGTATCAAAGGTGTTAAGAAAAACAATTTGCATTGCGCTTGCAGCCGTAACACTCGGCGGTTTTGCAGCTGCTGTACCGGCGGTTTTTGACAACGGCATAACTGCGCAGGCTGCTTCTGTTCTCAACTATCAGGGATATCAGTATCAGGTAGTAGATGATGAATATGCTGTTATTACAAGCTATACCGGCAAAGAAGCGGATGTTGTTGTTCCGGAATCAATTCACGGTTTCAAGATCATAGGTATCGGTACCGGTGCTTTCT
Organism: uncultured Ruminococcus sp.; assembly: GCA_902763365.1. Classification (GTDB taxonomy): domain Bacteria; phylum Bacillota; class Clostridia; order Oscillospirales; family Acutalibacteraceae; genus UBA1213. The sequence goes on along the minus strand of CACWRT010000114.1, from coordinate 7,983 downwards.
CAGGTAATGAGCTTATCAAAAAAGTAACTCTGCCCGAAGGAATTGTTTCTATAGAAGCAAGTACATTCAATAAGTGTCTTAACCTTGAAGAGGTTGTAATTCCCGGAACTGTTGAGTCAATTGGCTACAAGGCATTCTATGATTGTCCGTCTCTCAGAACCTTAGTTCTGCCTGAGAATCTGAAAAGTATAGGCATATCTGCTTTTGAGTACTGTATGGCTCTTGAAGAGATCACCATACCTTACGGAGTTTATGAAATTCCGTGGCAGACATTCAAGGACTGCACAGCTCTGAAGACTGTTAAGTTTGCTGAAAACACAGAAGAGGTCGATGTGATCGAAATAGAGAATTTCGGAACTATAGGTTATCAGGCCTTTGCGGGTTGTGTTTCTCTTGAAGAGTTTGTATTCCCCGATTGGGTAAAATCTGTCGGAGACTCAGCTTTCAAGGGCTGTACATCACTGAAAAAGGCAGAGTTTAACGAGTTTCTCGAAACTATAGGTATCAGTGTATTCTATAACTGTCCTTCTCTTCTTCAAGTAACTGTTCCCGAAAGTGTAACCAAGATCGGCAAGTATGCATTTGCTTATACTTACAATTCAGCAGTACATAAGCTTATCCCGCATCCTGATTTCGTTATCACAGGACGCTCAGACAGTGCTGCTCAGACTTATGCTCAGAAGAACGGTCTGAAATTTGTTGCAGACGATCCTCTTGAGAATACTTCTGAAATCGTTGATGATTATCTTACTGTCGGTAAGGCTGTTACTATAAACGGCAGCGCTAAGGGCGGTTCGGGTGAATATACCTACTCTTACTATTTCAAAAGAGCAAAGAACGATACATGGAAGATCCTCGGAGGTCAGGAAAATACTACTGCTACATCTGTAAGATTCAAGCCTACAGAAGAAACTATCTATGATGTCAGAGTAATCGTTACCGATTCAGAGGGTAATAAAGATGAGGCTTGCTTCACGATTGCTCCTCTCACCAACATAATAGCTAATACTTCTACAGTTTCTTCAAACAAGATCAACCTTGGCGGTACTGTTACAATAAACGGCAGTATTGAAGCCAGCATAACTCACCCGAGCTCCACACAGTATCCTACTGAAACATATACCTATTACTTCAAGAGGGCAGATAACACTGCTTGGAAGGTAATCGGTCAGGAAGATACAACTGATATGACAGCAAGATTCAGACCTACTGCAAAAGGTAAATATGACGTTAAGGTAGTTGCTAAATACGCCGGCTTGTCAGATGAAAAAACATTTGTTGTAACTGTTAAATGATTTAAATTTTTATAAGATTTTAATTGGGGGTAATTTAAAATGAACAATGTATCAAAAGTATTAAGAAAAACAATTTGCATCGCGCTTGCAGCTGTAACACTGGGCGGCTTTGCTGCGATTGTACCTGCTGTTTCTGACAACAGCTTAGTTGCTCAGGCTGCTTCTGTTCTCAACTATCAGGATTATCAGTATCAGGTAGTAACGGATGATTATGCCGTTATCACAAAATATACAGGTAAGGAAGCAGAAGTTGTTGTTCCCGAATCCATTCATGATTTCCGGATCATCAGTATAGGCACAAGCGCTTTCTCAGGCAATGAGCTTATCAAAAAGGTAACTCTCCCCGAAGGTGTAACTACTATAGAATCAGGCGTATTCAATAAGTGCCCGAATCTTGAAGAGGTTGTAATTCCGGGAACTGTTGAGTCAATAGGCTACAGGGCTTTCTATGACTGTCCTTCTCTTAAAACTGTAAATCTCCCTCAGTCTTTGAAGAAGATAGGTTCATCTGCTTTTGAATACTGTCTGGCTCTTGAGGAAATTACAATTCCCGGCGGTGTTGCCGAAATTCCCTGGCAGGCATTTAAGGATTGCTCTGCTCTCAAGAATGTTCAGTTCACAGACCCCGAAGACGAACAGGCTATTACAACCATAGGTTTTGAAGCTTTCTCCGGCTGTACTTCTCTTGAAGAAATTGCAATTCCCGAATATACCCAGACTATCGACGAAGCTGCATTCAGAGGCTGCACAGCTCTGAAAAATGTTGAGTTTAATGAAGGTCTTACATCAATAGGCATAGCTTCATTCTACAACTGTCCTTCACTGCTTGAGGTAACTGTACCCTCCTCTGTAGAAAAGATAGGCAAGTATGCTCTCTCTTACACCTACAACAAGGCTGTCCGCAAGTTTATCCCGCATCCTGATTTCGTTATCACAAGCACAACAGGAAGCGCTGCACAGACTTATGCTCAGAAAAACGGTCTTAAGTTCATTGCTGATGATCCGCTTGAGAATACTTCTGATATCAGCGACCAGATCATTAAAGCAGGAAAAGTTGTAACTATCTTTGGCAGCGCTAAAGGCGGTTCAGGTGAATATACCTATTCTTACTATTTCAAAAGAGCAAAGAACGATACATGGAAGCTTCTCGGCGGTCAGGAAAATACTACTGCTACATCTGTAAGTTTCAAACCTACAGAAGATACTATATATGATGTATTGGTCAAAGTTAAAGACTCTGAAGGTAATATTGCTGAAAGTGAGTTCAGACTTTTCCCCGAAAAGGATATAATCGTCAACTGCTCAACTGTATCTTCTAAAAAAATCAACCTTGGCGGTAATGTTACTATTTACGGTTCTGCATCGATGATCGTATATGATTCACCTTCGGAAGATGAGGTTATGACTTACACATATTACTTCAAAAGATCATCTAATTCTTCTTGGAAATTATTAGGTCAGGCTGATACGGAAAATACTACTGCAAGATTCAAGCCTACCGCTGCAGGTAAATATGACATTAAGGTCGTTGCTAAGTTTGGTGACATGACTGATGAAAAAACCTTTGTTGTAAATGTTACAGAATAATCAGAAATTGATCGTCAGAGTTAAATAATTTATCCCCCTCCCTTGTCCATGTGACAAAGAAGGGGGATATTTATGTATTCTTTATCTGCTCTGTAACCCTGAAATATCTCCGAACTGATCCTGTATTCCACTCACAGCTTCGCTGAATTCGCTGACAGCATTATTGTACTCACTTTCCAGATCTCCTGCTTCATCCATGAAGCCTCTGAGTTCTCCTGCCATATCATCCTGAGCTTCCTTATATTCCTTGCATGAACAAAGAACTGATGTCATCAAAGCACATAACAGAACTGCCCCAACTATCTTTACTTTCTTTTTCATAATATCACCACACCTCCTTAACTGATTAAATTCGTAATTCATAATGGCGTAATCAGTACTTATTTAAGGCATACCGGACTTCAATGCCTCTCTCTTAAAGCTCAGCATCCTCAACCGTTACTGAAAGCACCAATCTGTCATTCCGTGGATCACAGTGACGAGGAATCTTTTTATACAAGCATTATTAATAAAGATCCCTCTCACTGTCCGGGATGACGGTATGGAAAAAGTATTCAGTCATTTACCATAAAAGAGAAGAAAAAAGCTGATATCCTCAATAATTACGCGCTGAGAATTAAAATAATGTTGCCGGGTCAATGTGCTCTCCGTCTTTGGTCGCTTCAAGGTGAAGATGGGGTTCATCGTTTACTTCCGAGGGAATAGAACCGATGTAGCCAATGGTTTCACCTGAGGATACATTCGCGCCCTCTTCAACAAGAGATACGTTTGTCATACCGCAGTAGTATATTTCATGGGTACTGCTTTTTATGCAAATCACATTGCCAAGCAGCGGATCCTCTTTGATCTCGGTCACGACACCGCTCTGGACTGCGTGTACCGACGTACCCTGAGCGCCGCTTATATCTATACCGTTATGGGTTCTCCAGTCCTTCATCGTTTCCGAATAAACGGGATCTTCGGGACTGTATTTTTTGATAATGTCGCCTTTTGATACAGGTCTGAATGTTCTTTTGCTTTCTGTGCTGTCACGGGATGCGGCATCAGCTTCCGATACATTACTGCTTATTTCGCTGTTCTCGTCAGACGGCTCTAATCGGCTTTCTTCCGGCTGTTCGCTTTCGGGATATTCCACACCGCTCACTTCATCATTTGCTGCTTCCGCCTCAGATGTTCCGTCACTTTCAGACTCTGCTGCTATATCATCCTCATAGTATTCGTCAATGCTTCCGTAGGTATTCCATGCTGCGCCCGCAACTGCCGCTACACATAATGCGAGGGAAATATAGAACGCTATATTTTTGCGGGGCGATCTTCTGATATACTTTTCTTTTTTCATATTGTACATTTCTGGGCACCTCCGTTATTATTCTTTACACAGTGCCTCACAAATATACAAACTTTTTTTCAATTAGGAATCAGGAGTTAGGAATTAGGAATTATTGTCGGCTGGTGTTTCTATCGCTAAATCCTGCTTTTTTCGCCGATTCTGCTTTTTTGCCTTTATTTTTGCCGAACCGGCGCATATAAGGCAGCTTTAAGCAAAATAACTTTGATCCGACACAGCTTTGAGCTATCAGCTTTGAGCTTTGAGCTGCGAAGCTTGCGCAGCCTGCGAAGCTTGCAAAGACTTAGAAAAAACGCAGCCGCAGTAATTCTGGCGGTAAAGTCCGTATTCCTTTGAAAGCTCGATGGAACGCTTGTACCCGCCCTTTTTCTTGAAATCAGAGAAAAGATACGGTATACCTGTTTCCTTGCCGACTTGCTCACCGATCAAGTTCAGTACAGCGCTGTCCTTCTGAGGGGATATAGTAAGAGTCGTGGTAAAATAATCCACACCCAGCTTCTCTGCCGCCTGCGCGGTTTTCAGCAAACGCATTCTGTAGCATTTAAGACATCTCTCTCCCCTTTCGGGTTCGTTCTCAAGTCCTTTTGCCATTTCGTAAAACTTTTCCGGTTCATAATCGCCTTCACAAAACTTTACCTGCGGACACATTTCTCCGATAAGTCTTTTTTGTTCCTCGACCCTATGTCGGTACTCACTTTCGGGGGATATATTCGGATTATAATAAAACAGTGTAATATCAAAGTACTTTGTAAGATACTCCAGCACATAACTGCTGCAGGGCGCACAACAGCTATGAAGCATTACCGATGGCCGTATTCCCGCTGATTCTATCTCTTTCAGCTTATCATCAAACACTCTCTGATAATTGACCTTTTGCAACTGATTCACAGACTCATCTCCGTTTATAAGAATTCAATTATATCCGATGGCTTATATGCTATTTTTTCTGCCCCCGCATCTATCAGCTCTTCAACAGGACGGAATCCCCAGCTTACACCCACACTTCTTATTTTTGCATTTGCTGCCGTCTGCATATCTACATTGCTGTCACCTATATACAAACACTCATCAGCTCTTGCTCCCGCTTTCCGCATCACAGCAAAAACCGAGGCGGGATCGGGCTTTCTCGGGTATTCTTCCCTCTTTCCCATTACCACCGAAAATTTTCTGCCGGGGAAAAGCTTTTCAACTATTCTTACGGTGAATTCATCAGGCTTATTTGACAAAACAGCATAGCCTGTCCCCATATTATCAAGTTCGTCAAGCAATTTCTCTATTCCTTCATAAGGCACGGTCAGATCAATATTATGCTTACTGTAATAATCATTGAAATCAGCAAGTATCGCCTCTTTTTCGCTGCTGTCCGTACCTTCGGGAACGACCATTGCCCTGTCAGCCAATACGGATATCCCACTGCCTACCATAAAACGGTATTTTTCCCTGTCGTGAACAGGATAGCCGTTTTTCTCAAGGGCATAGTTCATTGCATCTGCAAGATCATACAATGAATTTATAAGCGTTCCGTCAAGATCAAATATACAAAGTTTTGTCATAAGTCATTTTCCTCTTTTTCCTCTTTTTCTTTCATTTCATCCTGCTTTTTTTCAACTCTTGCAAGAGTTTTGCTTTTTCTTTTTTCCTGACCGAGTCTTGCCTTGCGTTCACCCTCATCAAGTTCAGGAGAACTATGTATCCTGCTTCTGAAATAAAGAATGAATCCTGTTGCTGTCAGTATCATAATGATCCCTATTATGCAGAAAATAATTATATCGGCAACATTTGGCGCAGATACTACCGATCTGAGTTTTGCCTGTGTAGATGACAGTCTGAATGTATATACATTGTCTTTATCCGGTTCGCATACCACAACATCCTCACTGTCAGCATATTGAAGCGTTAGCTCCTCCGCCATTTCACCTTCGGACGGGATTACAAAGTAATTTATAGGCGTATCTATATTATCCCCCACCAGAATGGAAGACAGATCTACCTTATCTTCTGTGATTTTTTTAGTTCTGAGAGTCATAAACGGTACTTCGCTGTCCGCGGTTATGATATTGGCATCCCCGAATATATCGGTAAGCTTGACATTTATCTCTTCCGCAGAACCGCTGACAGATACAGTACATACAGAATTGCCGTCCTCTACTGTTTTTTCTGCCGAAAGACCTTCCTGCTCAAAATATGACGCCGTATAATCCGTCGCCTCATATCCGTTTTTGGAAATATCATATATGAATGATATAGCTTTTCTGATGTTATTATTCTCAAGCGGTGTAACGCTTATGTCAACTGACTCGGGAACATACTGCTTACCGTCATTTATCCTGAGTGTCAGAGAAGCGGCGCTGCTGTAGACAGCCGCAATTTTTCCCGGATTATTCGTTTCCATAAGGTCAGTGGCAGCAGTCCATTTCAGATCATTATATATCCTGCACTCATCAAGCTTGGAATTTCCCGAAAGGGAATATGTATATTCCACAAGCACATCTTCATTTCCGGGACCAACGTAAGCTGAAAAATCCATTGTTTCGGTATAACTGTTCTGATACGCAAGGGCGGTGCTTCCCACTGTTTTGTCAACATATGTTATATCGCCGTACACGGAAGAAAACAGCCTGTTGGTATAACCTTCCAGCTGTTTAAGGTTTATGTCTTCGTAGATTACGGTATATATGTAGTGTTCGTTCTCTAAATTCCATTCAGTCTGCGCACTTTCATCGGTAACGGAATTAAAATACTGTTTTACCTTATCGCCCAGCGCGTCAAATGTCTTCTGGGTCATCATAAATGAGATGGTACGGTCAAAAAGAGACTCGGTGGCTGTAGTCTTATTTACTGTAGTAATGCTGATTTTCTCCATCGGAGAACCGCTGCGCTTATTTACGGATATTATTTTGCCGCAGGATTCCGTCTGATTTTTGAATGTAACAGTAGTAGTTCTCTCTTCTGTTTTGTAATCGGGAAAATCAACACTTTCGTTTTTGGCGCATTTCTTTATCCATCCGATAAGCTGACCGCTTTCAAAATCTTCCTTTATACGCCATCCTTTTGTCAGAACGGAATTTGAATTTGAAAATACTACAGAAGGTTCGTTTCCAAGGAACTCGGATAGCTTTGACCTGTAATCGGATATTGAAGAAAATGCAAGTACATATGTATATTCCGTGCGGTCATCATATGTTTTTCTTGAATATGTCATTGAAGAAGGACAATTTTTCCGTACTGCCGCTTCAAGGGACTCTGCCGTCTCCGAGTCGGGAGCAAAAACCGATTCGGGATATGAAACTATGATCGTTCTTGATCCCGAAAAATCCTCGGCTATATTAAGGTTAGTAACGATCTGAACATTTTCCATTTCCTTCTTTGAACACGAGCAAAGTATTATTATCATAAAAAGCGATATAATTACAATTGCAGATTTTTTTATTATTTTCAATCTGATCCCTCCGTTCACAATTTATGGGCCGATAATGAAACTCCGAATTATACTTTTCATATACATTTATATTTTACTATTTTTTTTAGCGCTTGTAAAGTAATGTCATTAATTTCTCCTATAACCGGCGAGCCGCCGGACCCTAAACGCGGGTATCGCTCCGCTTCGCATCCGCTCTGAACTTGCAGTTCATGCTGTACTGACCGCGTATCAGCCTTCTTGAGCAGCTCATTTTTTACCATTGATAATATTTTTGCCAATTATAATTTTACACTAACCCGGCGAGCCGCCGGTCCCATAACGCGGGGTTCGCT
>CACWRT010000113.1 GCA_902763365.1 uncultured Ruminococcus sp. | reverse complement strand
GCTGTACTGACCGCGTATCAGGCAGTTTGAGCGGTTCGTTATTATCAATATAGTATGTATCGCTTAAAACCAGTTCAAGCATTATTAAATCTGAGCCGCCAAGCCCGGCGAGCCGCCGGTCCCGTAACGCGTGGTTCGCTCCGCTGCGCATCCGCTCCGGGCACGTCGCTGTAACCTTTACTTGTCGCGGTTGTTACTTTTGTATCGGCTTATGCTATATGTTCCTCGCTCAAAGCTATTGAAGAGTTTAATTGTCCCAAAATTATTTTACACTAACGAACCTGCCCGCGTGAGAGCCGTCCATCTGTGTGTGATGGAACTGAAACGAGATCGGCAGATCGCTGCTGAGAATTTCCTCCAAAATCCCGCGCATATCGTCATTATGTATGCCGCTGCCGCCGTTTCTCATACAGGCAAAGCAGCCTGTACAGTATTCGATATGCTTGTCTATCGCGTGGATGATATGTACTTCGTTTTCCGAGAACCCGTTCATGCCGTCCGGAAAGGCTCGGGTAAGGTGCATGGTGTCGCTTTTATCTTTTTTCGGACTTCCGTTGATGACTAAGATTTTCATTGTCGCTTTTCTGCTTAGTGTTGTTTTAAATAGGTTTCAAATTCTTCCGATCGTGACCAGTATTTTATGCCCCAGTTTTCAAAGCTCCATTCTTCCATATAGTTATTGCACTCGTAATCTATGTAATACAAGAGTCCATTCTGTACAACAAAGTTAGTCGGAAAGTAGTCTATGTTCAGTCCTGCTGCTTTCGCCAGTTCCGCCATTTCTCTGACTTGCGGAAGAAAATCGACAACAGATTCTCCTCTTTTCACCATATCAAATATGGTATCGCCGTCAATATATTCCTTGACGATCCGTTCATTTTCGATATCAATATCAAACATTTCGGGAATTCTGATTCCTGCGTTCAACAGCCGCTGATAATCATTTCTTTCCGCTTCTATCTTGTTGCCGAAGGTGTAGTAGCTGCATGGCTCATGGTGTATTTGCTTAACAACGACATATTTTTCACCGCACTTGGCAAGATAGGAATAACCGCCCTTACCTTTGCCGAGCAGCTTGACGATATGATATTCCGTGCCGTTAACTATCAGAGACTTTTTCCATAAGAACGAAAACTCATATTCCTTTTCAAAGCCAAGTCTTTTGTAAAACTCTGTATCGGAAATGACATACGCCTTTTTCGCACCAAGATTTTTTGCGTGGTTCAGCGCTTCAAAAATGACCGCTTTCGCTATTCCCTTGCCTCTGTATGCCGGAACAGTACATACAGGTTCAACATAAGCGTAATCGGTTTTGTCCGAGTACCACAGACAGCAATAGGAAACATATTCTCCTTCACTGTTTTTAGCAGCTATGCTGAGCGTGGGATTGAAATGCCTGCGAAATACAGAAATTTCGGGGATGATCTCCCCGTCCCTTTCAAATGCCGCTCTGTCTGTTCCGTGGTCAAACCCCTGCCACAGCAGCCATTGAAACGCATACGGCTCTTTTGTCGGGTCGAGCTCTGCAAAGGAAAAATTATCGGGAAGCTGTACAGACAATATATCGTCAAGCCTGATGCTCATTATCGTTTCCGTTTGTCCGGCAAGTGAAAAGCCTGCCAGTTTTGCCGCTGATATTTCCTTTGTATTATCATTGCAGATCGCAATTCCCAAGCCGTTCCTATCTTTTAGCTTACTGTAGGCGTATTCGAGTATTTCCGGATAGATCACACTGTATTCGGGCAGAACGCCGCAAAATGCCTCGCCAAAATCCATATCGTAAATCGCCGCTCCGACTACTTTTTCCGAGTCCGTCCAAAGCCCGATAGAATTCATCAGGCTTTTGTCAAACTCAGGGTGTTCCATCATCCATTCTAACCTTGCCCAGTTCCAATTTATATGATTTTTACTTTCTCGGTTCAGTTCAATCAAGAAGCTGCAAACCGCTTCATAATCTTCCATGCTGTAATTTTTGAATTTCATAGTTTTCTCACCGTATCATCTTAAACATTCCGGGACCATCCCAATCGCAGGGACGTTCTTCAAATCCCATTTTCTGATAAAAGCACACCGCATCCTTTGAGCTGATAAGTTCCAGACTGACCGCCCAATCGTCTGCAATATGCTCTCTGATATATTGTTCCAAGGTTTTTAGCAACAGCGCGCCCACACCCTTTGACTGATATTCGGGCACAACGGCAAAGTCCTTGATATAAAATGACATACCGCCGTCGCCGATCAGCCGCACCATGCCGACTGCTGTATCATTATCATAGGCGGTAAAGGTTGCAATGGTATTTCCGAGGGCTGTCCTGACCTGCTCAATGCAGGGCGGCTCCCAGCCGACCGAGGTGTAAATCCGCAGAAATAACTCTGCGGAAAGCTCATTGATTTTTACATTCATATCAAAGCTTCATCTCCATATATCTTCGATAGGTTGTGAAACCTGCCGATTCATAGAATTCCAATGCGCCCTTGTTGAATTCCCACATATTCAGTTCGATTCTGTCAAAGCCTTCATTTCCGGCATAAATGCGGATAAAGTCAATCATTTCAGTCGCAAGTCCTTTTCTGCGGAATGTTTCATCAACACAGAACTCATCTATATCCAGATAATCACGCACATACATAAAAGGGGTTTCCGGCTTTGTGATATGATTCAGAACAGCAAAGGAACGAACCACGCCGTCTATTTCATATACAACGATTTTTTTGAGCGGATCGTCAAATATCGAGTATATGTAATCCCGAAGCTCCTCAGAAAAGCCCTCTTTAAATACTTCGGGCTTTCCGATTACGTGCAGATCGTTGACCTGTTTTCTTAGAATGTTGACGCTCTCCAAATCCTCATATTCGGCAAAACGTATCGTACCTGATTCTGTCTTTTTTTCATTGGGTACACCTCCATATCCGTAAACACTGCCTGATTTTATCCAATCATCCAGAAACCGCATCTGTTCCTCAGTACGAAACCAATGTTCGCCGTTTTCCATAACGGTCAGGTCGGCGTGATGCTTTTCGGCGAACGTGGAAATCGTATCGTAGGAGGTCAGTTCGTCACGGCTTCCGTAAAGAATATCGGTAGGAACATTCCATTCGACAGGGTGATTCCTGACATAGCAGAGATAGTCCCATGATAAGTTTTCGCCAAAGTCAGTAGGAATAACACCTTGCCGTTGAAGTTCCTCTTCCGTAACATTCGCCCATGTCATCATATCGGCGATCAGCTTTTCCATATCAATGACAGGCGAGATAAAATAAGCTCTTTGTATCAGCCCATCAATATCAGCATTCATACTGAAAAATGCGCCGATACTGTTCGAAATAAGAATAATTTGATCGTATTTGTTTTTCAATTCTCCGACAGCGGCATGAATTTCTTTCCCCGTTTCCCAAGGGGTAAAGGTCTTGTAATCCAAGCCGATTACATCGCAGCCTGGAAACAGCGGCTTATAATGCTCGCTTTCGGCTGCGCTGCCGCCCTTTCCATGTATATAGATAACAGAGTTCTTCATTATGCTTTATTCCTGTTCAGTGTTTCGCAGAATTCCTTGATTCTTTGTTCATTTGCTTTATCTGGTTTTGCCTTGGGGTCTATAAGAATAAGCTCCGCCTCAAGCTTATCGATTTTCAGACACGCTCTGAGTTTGCCGAAGGCTTTCTCAGCGCCTGAACCGCTCTGGCACGCAAATGCGGCGATCTGCTTACCCTGAGGGTTGTTTTCTTTTATAAAAGTACGTATCGGTGGAGCAATGTTGCTTGCCCATACAGGAAAGCCGAATATCACGCGGTCATAATCCGCACTGTTATAATCGTATGGTTCAAGATCCGGGGTCTGAGCCATAACGGCGCTTTTTCCTCCCCAGAAAAATTTCTTGAATCCGCTGTCCGGATATGCCTTTTTCGGATGAAGTCTCAGCAAATCTGCTCCGAGCAGCTTTGCAAGCTCCTTGGCGGCATAATCTGTATTTCCTTCCAGTGAATAATATACAATGATAGTTTTCATTTATTACACCCTTTCTGCGTATATAGTAAGTCCATCGACTGCTGTGTGCGCCGCAATTATCGTTAGTTTAGCAAATATTATCCGATTATCTGTCCCGGAAGCTTGAGCTTTTCTTTGTACGGGAACTGCTTGTCAAATTCCTCAACATCCGCGTCGTCTACATAGTAGCCCTGCGGTGTCTGATACACGCCGCAAGGATTCCCGTAGCGGTACTGATTGCTGCCGATATAAAGATGTGAATTCGTATTAGTATATGATGTTCTCTGATTATTCAAAAACCATATTTTAAAGTAACATGGTCAGACACCTCTTATGGTTTCAAAAAATAGACAGTCTTCACGGCAGTTGCCTGTGAAAGCACCGTCACATACAGGCATTTCACAAAGCTTCTGCGAATCATCATCATTTCGTCCGATACGCTTTCGCACATATCCTATGTTTTTGAAATTTGCTTCCTTTCCTTTTTCCATTGCCGCGCAGGTGTTTATCCATATAACGTTGCAATCGTCATGAGCACAGACATCAAAAGACTGGCAAAAATCATAGGATCCTGTTGAAAACGACGGAACGATAATAAGCGTCAGCTTGAAGCAGCGCATAAGCTGTTCCATGTATTTTGTTGTCAGAAAGTCTTTGCATACAAGTATTGCTATGCGCCCGATACCCTCATAATGAAGGATATTTATTACCATATTGGTTTTGATATCCTCCAGCCATACAGTACCGTTATGCTTCAGACAAAATGGATACTGCTTACTCTGACGGCATAAAACGTTTCCGAATCGGTCGAGTACAGTAACGGTATTCATATTGTTTTCCAATACCGATGGAAGAATAATGAGAGATGGTATTTTATTCTGATCCTCGTCAGAAAGCGAAATGAGCCTTTGCCTTATATAATCCGTCGTTTCACAGTTGCTGAGTACTTCGGGGAATATCATTATATCACATTGATTTTCACCTGATTTTAAGAGTTTTTCCCAGATATCCTCGTTGTCCTTTTCTGTTTTCGTTTTATCGTATCGGATACTGAAATACTGTATGTCTTTTTTTGTATAATATTCATATGAAAAATGCTTTTCGGCTCGTACAGGAGAAGCGGCAATCTTTAACTGCTTATTAACCGAAAAACCGGGAAATATATCATTTTTGAGAAAAATGTGCTTGTCAATAAGCTCTCCGAGAATGCTGTTTTCCATCAGAAGAAAATGAAATAGAAAATTATCCAGGCGGTTATAGCTGTGTGAAAGACGGTGCTTTCTTTCCCATACGCAGGAGCAGCGAGGGAGAAGTCCTATGCCCGTTGTTTCGCGGTTTGTATTCAGTACTACCGAAAAATCGTCGGTCTGGTATGTTCTTATTTTCTCAAGCAAAAGTGTCTTCAGAGCCTCGTCTATGACCTGTGTAAGTGCGATCATGGCAAAATGATCCTCTCTGCTTTGCAATGCAGAAATATATCCTTCGAGTTCAGAATAAAAAGAATCATTCAGATCATTCTCTTTAAGTTGACGGACAACTGGCATCTGATCCTCGCTGTCAGCGGCAGTTTCAAACAATTGAGATATATTTTGCGAAATGTCCCAAAGCATTTCTTTTTTGCGGTTTAATGATAAACAGCCGTACTTTACAAATATTGATTCGTCAGGGCAGGATCTTATTACTATTGAACAAAGCTCTGCCATAATATTGTATATATATGCCAATTATACTTCCTACCTTCGTTATAATATTTTTCTCGATACAAGATCTATTTATATTATAAATCATATGTAATAAACAAGCAAATTTTTTTTAACCGGCGAGCCGCCGGCCCCATAACGCGGGTATCGCTGCGCTTACGCTCCGCTCTGAACTCACCGTTCATGCTGTACTGACCGCGTATCAGGCGGTTTGAGCGGTTCGTTATTATCAATATAGTATGTATCGCTTAAAACCAGTTCAAGCATTATTAAATCTGAGCCGCGAAGCCCGGCGAGCCGCCGGTTCCGTAACGCGGGGTTCGCTTCACTACGTTCCGCTCCGGGCTTGTCACTGCAACCTTTACTTGTCGCGGTTGTTACATTTATTATCGGCTGATACTATATGGTTCTCACTTAAAGTTATTGAAGCATTTAATTTTCCCAAAGTTATTTTATACCAACGTTGAAACTCCCGAGAAATTGTACTATTATAGTTAAACATATCTAACTTAGCGAAGCTTTTTTGATAAATGATTATACATAGGTGTGTTTGAAATTAAATACGCCGCACACGGATGAAAATGTCATGCGTGTGCGGTATGTACTGCCTGAGTGAGCGGAGATCTCCGGATGTTATTAAGTTTTATCAAAACATCATTTTCTTTTCAGAATATCCATTATCTGTTTAGCACATAGATGCTGCACAGGATGGCGTAATAAATGCGAATTACTTTGAAGCATAATGTGCCGGATACCAATTCTGGAACCACTTTGTAAAAATTCCCATAAGTATCGGCATTACATTATTGATAATGGCAAGATAAGGAGAGATCGGTGTACCCATCAGGAAAAATGTCCATACACTTGTTATCACATATAAAATTCCCCAAGCAATTGTCAGAATACGATTCGTGCGTACAAACAAAGGATTCTCCAAAGCGCTCTCACCGTTGTAGCTGTTCATTGAGTACCATGCTGTAAGCGGTATTTTTGTCATACAGGATAAACTCCACATCAATCCGAAGGTAAGGTACGATCCGGGTATTATCAGCCCGGCTGCTTCAGGCATAAGAATAGCCATGACTGAAAATCCTGCCACTGCCGTACAAGAAAGCGCATCATATATCGTTTTGCGGAATCGGAAGAAGATAAGTCCCATCAACGCGCAAACACCTATGGAAATAAAGCCGCCTGTATAGCTGTCTATGGCTGCTGTCACCCAGAAGGTGATCCAGGGGATCAGTGTCAGCATCAGACTTGTTCCTTTTGTCTTTTGACCGGCGGCGGTTTTGTTTGTTTTTTGCTTCGCGCTGCCCGAACCGAAATAATTCTCCCAGTTTATCATGGTATCGAAGTCGCCTTCAACACGGTAAAGATTTTTCATCATTGCCTGAGCGCCGCTGATTTTCCCCTCTGCAATATCGTTCCAGACGGTAAAGGGAGTAATAATTTTTGTGGTAGGGGAAATGAAATTGTCTTTTCTGACTTCGTAACCGTCTTTTTTCAGAATGATCTGATATGACTTATCCTTATCGGTATAATCCATCTCCAGCACAATATCCTTGCCCTTATATGATGATCTGTTATACATAGAAGCCATCTGTTTTGTAAAAATATAGGATTCGTCCTCCTGCTTACCGTTTTCTTTGGAAATGCCCCAGCTTGCATCAGCCATAGTTTCAAAGGTTTCTCTCGGAAACAGCAGCTCGTCTAAATATTCTCTTGTGTCACTGCTGATACCGCTTGTGACAAATTCCTCACCTGCTTTTCTGACATAACCCAAATACTCATCTGTCCTGTTATGCAGTGCATCTACCCTGAACAATTCACCCTGTCCGCAGTAAATTGTTTCGTAGCTGTTTTTTCCAAGAAAATGGTCAAACATCGCATTTACAGAACCGTAATTTCCCTTCGCTGTATAGAAACCGCAGGTAGAAATGATTACATGACGCTTTCCTGACATATCAAATCTCATCGGATGTCCGCCGCTTTCGCTCTCACTGACCATAAACGGTAATGCAAGTGGAAGCTGACGGTCGATCAGCATTTTCATTCTGCCGGGAACATTGAAGTAATAAAGTCCAAATGACCATATTACAATATCCGCCCAAAGGATCTTATCAAGAACTTCCTTCATATCATCCTTTATTACACATACTCCGGGGGTTTTGTTCCAGCATCCGAAGCAGCCGATACAAGTGCCGATATTTTTATCCTTGACAACGATCTCCTCACATTCCGTTTCTGATTTTTCGGAAATGCCGTTTATAAATGCTTTTGTCAGTTTATATGTGTTGCTTTTTTTTCCTTTTGGACTGCCGTTAATTATCAGGATATTCATTTTTCAATTCCTCCAACTGTCTGATACATTTTTCCAACCATTGTCTGTGCATTTTAGAATACATCATCCCATATTCTATCGTCATTTTCCAATACAGTGCTTTAAAAGGATCGTCAATAATACTTTCATATTTTTCTGTTTCCGGCGGATCAACGTACATTTTATAGTCAAAAGCATTATTCTCTTTCACTAACTTTTCAAAATAATCAATATTTTCATTAATACTCAGTTCTCCTCTGAAAAATGTTTTCATCATCAGCGGACTTCTGAGTTCGAATTCCACGCTATCCTCTGTCAGCCATCGTTTCAATTCATCTTTACCCTTTTCGGTAATAGTAAACAGCTTTTTGTCCGGCTTGCCCTCCTGCGGAATAGTTTCATCCGTTGCCCAACCGTTTTTTTTGATAGTCTGTAACTCCCTGTATATCTGACTTGTATGAGCCTGCCAGAAATAGCTCAGAGATTCCTTGAAGATGTGAACGATATCGTACCCTGTCATACTTCCATAGTTTAACAGTCCCAATATACCATGTTTAAGCATAATAACCTCCTATATTCCACTTTTGCCGGGCAGCTATCCTGGGGGAAACCCTTTGTTTGAAAACAAAGGGTTCTCCCCCAGACCCCTTTCCTAAAAAAACGAATTTTATCTTATATAATTTTTGAAAATTGATTTCCATGATCCGGCGAGCCGCCGGCCCCATAACGCGGGGGTCGCTTAAACTTTTATCATTTATTATCGGCTGTTATTTTTATGTGGCTCACTTAAAGTTTGCTGGCTAAATGTCAAATTATTTCGCCGCTCCCGAGCGTCGGCAACACAAAAACGAAAAGCAGCAGCGGCTAAAAGATTGACATTCAGCGAATAGAAGTTGAGCCGATATTGCTCTGAGCTCTGAGCCCTTAGCTCTGAGCTAAAAATTTATTTTTTTTAATGATTTTTTAATAATTCCCCTGTTATAATACAATTACAATAAAGCACAGGAGGAAATAATATGTATTTTGGTATCTTAAAGCGTGACCTGAAAAGAAAAAAGACAATGAATACAATTCTTTTGATTTTTATGGTTTTATCTGTAATGTTTGTATCGTCAAGCGTTAATACAATGCTGTCGGTAATGTCTGCAACAGATAAATTCTTTGAAATTTCAGGAGTAAAGGATTATTTCGTTGCCACAATAGGAACAAAGGCAGAAGAGGATCTGAATGACAAGCTTTCAGCATTGTCATATGTGGATTCGATAAAAAGTGAAAAGATCTTTTACCTGACAGAAAGCTCTGTCAAGTATAACGGGAGGTTTATTGATTTATCCTCAACGGGACTTCTTAACAGCGTTGATGATATCGGAATTAAAATCTATGATGATAATAAAAAAGAGCTTACAAAGGTAAATGACGGTGAGATTTATATCAAACGCTCAATTATGGAAAATAACAATATCCCCGTGGGAGGAAAAATCACAGTTAAAAGCGGCGGTTATACCGGCGTTTTTACTGTCAAAGGAATAATGCTTGACGCAGTATTCGGATCGGATATGATGGGTACGCCAAGGTTCATTATCAGCCGGAAGGATTTTGACAAATTTGTCCAAAGCAGTACAGACGAAAAATATGATATGTACAAGGGATTTATCTATAACATTGAAACAAGCGACACAGATAAAGTCGGAAATGTTGTCAGCGATATTTCGGGAGTAGCCTTTACCGGAACAAAGGATATGTTAAAAACTACATACATATTTGATATGATCATTGCCGGTATCTTTCTTATAGTAAGTGTTTGTCTTATAATCATCTCAATCGTTCTGCTGAGGTTCACAATAGGCTTTACCATCAGCGAGGAATACCGTGAAATCGGTGTTATGAAGGCTATAGGCATAAAAAATTCAAGGATCAGAACTCTATATATGGTAAAATACCTTGCTATGGCTCTGGTTGGCGCGGTGACAGGCTTTTTTGCAGGTATTCCCTTCGGAAATATGATGACTGAGCAGTCCTCTAAAAACTTTGTTACAGGAGATAATCAAAGCTATCTTGTGAATTTTCTGTGTGCTTTGGCTGTACTTCTTGTTATTGGACTGTTTACATGGTGGAGCACGAGAAAGGTCAGAAAATTTACTCCTGTTGACGCTATCCGCAGCGGTGAAAGCGGAAAACGCTACAAGAAAAAAGGACTTCTCAGTCTTTCAAAAGGCCATTCCAGACCTGTATTTTTTATGGCATTCAATGATATACTCAGCGGATTCAGACATTTTGCAGTCATGAGCGTTACCTTTGTTATCGGAATACTGATGATAACCATTATGCTGAATACCATATCTACACTGCAAAGCCCTAAGCTCCTTGGGTGGTTCTCAATGGCTGAATGTGATCTTGCGCTGGAGGATAAAGAGAACACAGAAAAATACAATTCTCCCAACGGTCAAAGGCTCAGGACCGAATATGTAAAGAAAATGGAAAAAACACTTGCCGACAAGGGTATACCCGCGCATTGTTTTGCTGAAACGCTGTTCAAATACTCCATACAAAGCGGAGAAAATAAAAGTGTTACTCTTTCCTTTATCGGCTCTAATTCTACCACAGATATGTACACCTACATTGAGGGAACTCCTCCGGAAAATGTAAATGAAATAGCGGTCTCGCACATTATTGCCGAAAGATTGAAGGTAAATATCGGTGATACTGTAACAGTGAAGGTCGGTAATGAAGAAAAAGAATTTATTATTTCAGCTCTGTATCAAAGTATGAATAACATGGGAGAGGGTCTGAGGTTTAATGAAAAGGTTGAAATTGACTTTTCCGAAGCTTTGGGATATTTCAGCTATCAGATAAAATACACCGATAACCCCTCCGCAGACGAAATACAGTCAAGAAGAGAAACGATAGAAAAGCTTTATCCTGATTATATCGTTCGAAATGCCGGCGAATATGTTGACTACTCCATAAGCGGCGTTTCGGGGATGCTGAGCGACACTAAGAACTTTGTGGTTATGATAGTTATGCTTATCAATATTCTCTTAGTCGTACTTATGGAAAAATCTTTCATTACAAAGGAAAGAGGAGAAATTGCACTGATGAAGGCTATCGGCTTCAAAAACCGTACCTTAATACTTTGGCAGACACTCAGGGTTGCCATAATTATGGCTGCGGCGGTGCTTATTGCAGTACTGCTCACAGATCCGGCAAGTCAGCTTGCAGTTGGAGGTATATTCAAAATAATGGGTTCAAAATACATTATATTTGATACAAATGTTTTAGAAGCGTATATAATTTATCCTATTGCAGTATTTGCAGTAACAGTGCTTGCCTCTTTGATGAGCGCATTGGGAATAAGAAGTATTTCTTCTCAGGAAGTAAATAACATAGAGTGAGGTAATTGATATGAAAAAAATACTTGAAGTAAACGAACTTTGCAAAACATATGTCATAAATAAAAGACAGAATAATGTTTTAAGAAATGTCAGCTTTTTCGTGAATGAGGGGGAGATGGTGGCTGTAATGGGACCTTCCGGCTCAGGAAAATCCACCCTTCTCTATACCGTTTCGGGAATGGATAGTATGACTGCCGGTGAGGTTGAATTTGACGGTAAAAATATTTCAAAACTCAAGCCGGATGATCTTGCGGAGCTTCGTCTTGATGAAATGGGGTTTATTTTTCAGCAGATGTATATGCTGAAAAACCTGTCGGTAATGGATAATATTCTTCTTCCGGCCCGTCAGTCAAAAATCAATCCTATGACATCAAAGGAAAAACTTGAATACTGCCGTGAGCTTATGCACAAGCTGGGCATTATAGAAATTGCAGATAATGATATAAATGAGGTATCGGGCGGCCAGCTCCAGAGAGCCTGCATATGCCGAAGTATGATAAACAAGCCTAAAGTAATATTTGCAGACGAACCCACAGGCGCTCTCAACCGTTCAAGCTCTGACGAGGTAATGGACGAGCTTTGCAAAATAAACGCTGAAGGAACAACTATAATGCTTGTTACACATGATGCCAAAGTTGCCGCCAGATGTACAAGGGTATTATACATCGTTGACGGCAATATCAAAGGAGAGTATAATAATACTGAAAGTGATATGCGTAAACGTGAGCGCAGCCTTAACAACTGGCTTCTTGAAATGGGCTGGTGAATAAAGTGTGGAGTTTGAAGAGTGGAGAGTGGAGTTGTGACAGATATTATTGTAGTAGAGGACAACATAGAAATGGCAGGTCTGCTGTGTGACTTTATAAATGCCGAGGGCTACAGCACGGCTCATTTTGCAAACGGCGAAGGTGCTTTGAGCTTCTTTGAAAAAGAAGGCGCAAGGCTTGTTATCCTTGATGTCATGCTTCCGGGAATGGACGGATTCGGTGTATGCCGTAAAATCCGTGAAAACTCCAACACTCCGATCATTATAGTAAGCGCAAAAACAGGGAAAAACGATAAGCTGAACGGACTCATACTTGGTGCGGATGATTATATTGAAAAGCCCTATGATATAGATATTCTAATTGCAAAGATAAAGGGCATATTTTCACGAAGATATAATTCAGAGATCATCTCTGATGGATTTCTGAAACTGAATAAAAGCAAAAGAATGGTATATAAGGCTGAAAAGATAATAGCGCTGAACCAAAAGGAATTTGATTTGCTGTGCCTGCTTATGGAAAACAGCGGCAAAACGCTTAGTAAAGAAATGATATGGGGGAAAATATGGGGCTTTGACAGCTTTTCGGAACCGCAGACACTGACAGTGCATATCAAGTGGCTTCGTCAGAAAATAGAAGATGATCCCAAAAAGCCTGTTCATATAATTACAGTGTGGGGTGTGGGCTATCGTTATGATTCATAAGGGGTAAGTTATGAAAAGTTATATAAAACTTTTAATTGCTGTAATTGCTGCGCTTGCAGTTTTGCTTACAGGTTCAACAATAATATTGAATATTAATGATAAGGGTGACAGCGGTCGCCCTTATCGTGTTGAAGCGGAAAGAATTTCAAGAAAAATAGAGAATAACGAAGCCTATTCTCTTGATGATTACAGTCACATTACTAATGTTGTAAAAATTTCGGAGAATATTGAAACAGAAAACAGCGATTATCTGATTAAGAATATTAAAGGTGATATTTACCGTTTCGATTATATATACCATGACGAAAGCAAAAGCGAACTGATGATTTTTTATTTCTGTTTTGGAATAATGAGCCTGTTTGTTATAAGCCTGATGATATATATTTATTATGATATCATACATCCCTTTGAAAAGCTCAGCAATTATCCTACAGAACTTGCGAAAGGCAACCTGACGAAACCGCTTAAAGAACAGAAAAGCGGATATTTCGGTAAATTTCTATGGGGGCTTGATCTTTTGAGAGAAAGGCTTGAAAAGCAGAGAACAGATGAGCTTGAACTGAAAAGGCAGAACAACACAATGGTGCTTTCTCTGTCTCACGATATAAAAACACCGCTGGGAGTTATAGAATTATATGCCAAAGCGCTTGAAAAGGGTCTGTATAAAGATGAAGAAAAGAAAAAAGAAATATCGGTCAATATTCATGCCAAGTGCGAGGAAATACGAAGGTATGTAGACGATATTGCAAAAACAGAAAGTGAAGAATTTCTGAGCCTTGATGTGAATGTGGGGGAATTTTATCTTTCAGAGCTTATTGGAAGTGTAGAGTGGTTCTACAGAGAGAAACTGACCTTGCTTAAAACGGAATTCGACATTGATGTTTTTACGGACTGCATTATCAGCGGTGATATGGAACGTTCCGTTGAAGTTATTCAGAACGTAATAGAAAACGCAGTCAAATACGGTGACGGAAAACGGATAGCCATATCCTTTTCAAATGAGGAGGACTGTCAGCTTATTCATATCTTAAACAGCGGATGTACTTTATCCGACAGCGAGCTGCCGCATATTTTTGACAGTTTCTGGCGGGGGTCAAATATAGGCTCTCAAAGCGGCAGCGGTCTTGGTCTGTACATTTGCCGCACGCTCATGAGAAAAATGGAAGGTGACATATATGCCGGAATAAATGACGGGAATATGATAGTTACCGCTGTTTTTTCCAGGGTTTAGAGCTAAATTATCTCTGTTTTTTACATAAAATCATATCTGTTTTTGTGCAGCTGCCCAAACTTGTAATAATTGTATTGACAAGTTTGGGCAGCTATGGTATATTGCTATCAGAAAGTTGAAATATAAATCATTACAACTTTACTAAGCTAAAAATAAATGTTATAATCAGGAGGATGATCGTTATGAAAAAGATCGCAGTTGTATGTGCAAACGGAAAAGCAGGTCAGCTTATCGTTAAAGAGGCAGTAAACAGAGGTTTCGACGTTACCGCAGTCGTTAAGGGAGAAAACAGATCCGCTGCGGATAAAGCAATAATAAAAGATCTGTTTGACCTGACGGCTGATGATCTTGCAGGCTTCGATGCTGTTGTTGATGCATTCGGCGCGTGGACACCGGAGACTCTGCCGCTTCATTCCACATCTCTGAAGCACCTGTGTGATATTATGTCAGGCAGTGATGCAAGATTGGTTGTTGTCGGCGGCGCAGGCAGTCTTTATGTCAATGCCGAACATACAATCCGTGTTATGGACGGTGCTGATTTCCCGGAGATGTTCAAGCCGCTTGCAGCAGCTCAGGGCAAGGCTCTTGAGGAGCTTCGTGAGCGTAGTGATGTGAAGTGGACATTTATCAGCCCGGCAGGTGATTTTCAGGCTGACGGTGAGTGTACAGGTAAGTACATCCTTGCAGGCGAGGAGCTTACTCTTAATTCAAAGGGTGAAAGTATTATCAGCTATGCTGACTATGCGATAGCAATGATTGATGAGATAGAGAACGGAGATCATGTTCAGCAGCGTATCAGCGTGGTAAGAGAATAAAAGGTGAGATGATTATTCTATGCAGATGACAAGTAAATTTACAACAGCAGTCCATATCCTGACTTGTATAGATGTATTCGGAGAACAAATGCGTGTAACGAGTGAGTTTCTGTCCGGCAGTACGGGAGTTAATGCTGTTATCATACGGAATGTGCTTGCACAGCTCAGAAGTGCAGGTATTGTAATAACCCGTCAGGGCAGCGGCGGCGCACGTCTTTCAAAAGCTCTGAACGATATCACGCTGTATGATGTTTACAAGGCGGTAGAATGTGTAGATGATGAGGGGCTGTTCCATTTTCATGAAAACCCTAATGCCCGATGTCCGGTGGGGCGCAATATACATAAGGTAATGGACGGAAGGCTTTCTGCGGTTCAGGAGGCTATGGAGAACGAGCTGAAAAGCATAACGCTTGCGGAAATAGTGGAAGACACTAAAAATATCATTTCAAAAGAATAATAACGGAGTGTGAAGGCTTTGCAGCTAAGAGCCCAAAGCAGCGGCGATTCAAAGTAATTATCTTTTAGAATAAATATATAGCAGAAAAGACTATTTATAAAAAACGAACCGCTCAGAAAAGCCTGATACGCGGGCAGTAAAGCCTGAGCGGCGTGTTCAGAGCGGATGCGGAGCGGAGCGATACCCGCGTTTAGGGACCGGCGGCTCGCCGGGCGGAGCGATACCCGCGTTTAGGGACCGGCGGCTCGCCGGCGCGTTTAGGGGCCGGCGGCTCGCCGGAAAGGGGCGGTATAGTATGAAGCAGGAAGAAAGACGGCTTTATCTGATAAAAACACTATTGGATGAACAACCGAAATACAGAAATATGGATATACCCGAGAGCGAAACGCAGCAGAAA
>CACWRT010000112.1 GCA_902763365.1 uncultured Ruminococcus sp. | reverse complement strand
CTGAGTTTCTCCACTGTCATCCCGAGCATAAGCGAGGGATCTTTTCCAGAAAAGCAACTTTATCGCAAAGATTCCTCACTTCGTTCGGAATGACACGAGGGTTGAATCTCCTCAAAATGACAAAAAAGGCTGCATTATTATTTGAAAATTGATTTCCATGCAGCAAGCAGCCTATGTAAACTGTATTTAACAGCGCTCATGCGGGGGAGTTCTGTTTTAAATGCAGGGCTCCTCGCCCTGCACCTCGCAAGGGGCTGAGCCCCTTGAGCCGCAAAATAATATCATTTTTTTATTCTTCCCAACGTAGTGCACCTTTTAAAGATAATAGCAATATAAAAATGTCACGGAAATCAATTTTCGAAGATTATATAAGATAAAATTCGTTTTTTAGGGGAAGGCTTTCTCTCAGGATAGCTCCCCGGCAAAATTGATTTTTGTGGTTAGTGTAAACTTATAGTTGGCAAGCAGTGAAAAAAGTGCTATAATAAACATCAGACAGTAATTAGTTGTTAGTGGATAGTAAAATATAAACCGCCCACATTTATTTACACATATAATAAAGAAAGCAAAAGCGGCGAAAAAAGTGACACTCAGCGAAAAAGCCTGAGCCGACACTGCTTTGAGCTTAAAACTTCAGGCTTTGAGCTGTGAAGCACTATTCGGAGGGAATTATGAAAAAACTGATAATTAATCTTGTGACGATAATGGTAGTATTATTCCAGGCAGCCTTATATGTATTTGCCGCAGAGGATACGCAACAATTGAACCGTGAAGTGCTCGAGCTTTACCCGGGGCAGAGTTTCCGGCTTGCATTAACAGACGGAAATGACAGCTACATCTGTTATACCGGCAATGAATCGATTGCAACAGTTACTCAGAAGGGTCTTGTTACTGCCCAGAGTGCGGGTACTACCGAGATTCGCTGTGTTATTTCGGAAAAGAAAACGCTGAAATGTACGGTGAACGTAAAAAGCGGAAAGAGTCCCGAATCTGTTGTACTGACAGATAATGTACTGACAATGCTGAAAGGTGAAAGTTATGTTCTGGGCGCAAGGGTAATACCCGAAAAGAACGATTCATACAAAAAGTTTATAAGTTCGGATGAATCTGTTATTTCAGTAGATCAGAATGGCAATATAAAAGCGGTAAATACAGGAAATGCAGTAGTTACCGTGGAATCTGAAAGCACAGCCGTCAGCTCTGCCTGCCTTATCAAAGTTGTGGAATACGGTGATGAAGAAGATACATCAAAGGGCGTAAGCGGTGTACTTTACAATGCTCAGGGTGAGCATATGCAGAACACTATAGTGAATCTCTCAAACGGTGAATTCAACCGTAACGTTCGGACGAACAGCTCGGGAGTGTTTCTGTTTGATAATGTCACGATGGGATCGTACGTACTGACTGTTTATGACAGAGGACTGACAAATGAGGGTGTTTCTTCAAATATTGCTGTGAGTACGGGGGATATTCATCTTTCATGTATTTTGTCAGACACGGCTCTGGCAGTATTGTACGGAAGCAATGTATCTTCTTCCGATAATCTGAGGGATATACAGATAATGCAGAAAAATGTTGATATGAATACAGGAGAAACCTACGACATTACAACAGTGCTTACCCCCTCCGGCGCAAAGGGAAATAAGCTGGTATACAGAAGTGAGGATACTTCTGTTGCCGATGTTGATGAAACAGGCAGGATAACTGCTCTGAATGAGGGAGGGACTGTTATTTATATCAGCAATGAGGATGGTACGATTACCCGGAAAATGACAGTAAATGTTACACGATATGGAGCAGGTTTGTTTGGCGTAGCACTGTTTTCCATGCTTTCCTTTATAATAGTATTGATAATTACAGTATACTTTCACCTCAGAAAAAATAATAATGAATAGTGAATAATGTTCTGGCGGCTCAGAATTCAGTTATAGTTAAACGTATGTATATGTTTGTGAGGGGAGATAATATGGCAGTAGTTGGTATAGTTGCGGGAGGAACAGGCTCGAGAATGGGAGCGGACAGACCGAAACAGATGCTTGATCTGTGCGGAAAACCGGTACTTATAAGAACGGCAGAGGCTTTTGCAGGACATAAACAGATCGAACATATAATCATTGGAATCCATGCTGATTGGTATGATGAGGTAAAAGAGCTTGCAGAGAAATATTTCGGTTCTGCTGTTACTGTTACAAAAGGCGGCAGTGACAGAAACGAAACAGTACAGCGAATTATAGAAACTGCAAAAGGGTTCCCTGATGTAAATGATGATACCATAATATTAACTCATGACGCAGTGCGGCCGTTTGTTACCGAAAAAATGATCGACGACAGTATAGAGGCTATGGAAAAATACGCCATCTGCACTGCGGCAGTATCGGCAACAGATACAATTGTTGTATCAAAAGACGGCAGTACGGTTTCTGATTTTCCTATAAGGAGCACTATGTTTCAGGTGCAGACTCCCCAGACTTTCCGTATAGGCAGGTTTTCTGAGGTATACAATGGGCTGAGTGACAAGGAAAGAGAACAGATAACAGATGTATGCAAGCTTTTTTACAGAAAAGGATATGAGGTCGGACTTGTAGAAGGCGACAGAAAAAATATCAAGCTTACCTACCCTTCCGATATGGCCTTCGCCGAAAAGCTTTTTATAAGTTAGGAATTAGGAGTTAGGAATTAGGAGTTATTTGTCGGCTGATGCTTTTTTCGCTGAATTATGCTTTCTTCGCCATTTCTGATCTTTGTTTCGGGAAGTCATGATTTTTATAAAAAATGGAGGATAAAAATGAAGAAAAAGAGTTTATTGGCGCTATTAATGAGTGCTGTAATGTGTTTCACCTTGTGCGGATGTGATACAATTGACAGGATATTCGGTAATGACAGGTATGATGATTACTATGATGATGGCTACTATGATAACGGTTATTATGACGGAGATTACAGGGACAGCGAAAGGGTATCAAACCTCATAAGCCACTATATAAATGTAGGGCAGGGGGATTGCGAGTTCATAGAGTTTCCCGACGGAGAAACCATGCTGATAGATGCGGGTCCTTCCGACAGCGGAAGCAAGATAGTGCGGTATATCCGTAATTTAGGATACGACCGCATAGACTATGTGGTAGCCACACATCCTCATGCAGATCATATAGGAGGAATGAAAAAAGTTATAGAAGCCTTTGATATTGGCGCTGTTTATATGCCAAAAGCCGAAACTAATACTTCTACATATGAAAATCTGCTTGAAGCAATACAGAACAAGGGTAAGAAAATCAAAACAGCCAAAGCAGGAACACGTATATTTGATACCGGCGATAATTCTTTGAAAATCGAAACACTTGCCCCAAACAGCAGCAGCTACGAAGAACTGAATGATTATTCCGTAGTTCTGAAGATAACATACGGGAAGGTAAGACTGCTTTATATGGGAGATGCAGAGACAACATCAGAAAGAGAGATACTGAAAAAGAATTACGATGTATCTGCTGATGTTGTAAAAGTGGGACATCACGGCAGTTCGAGTTCATCCGGTCAGAATTTTGTAAACGAAGTTGATGCGCAGTATGCGATATTTTCTCTTGGTGCAGATAATGACTACGGACATCCCCATAAGCAGGTGGTGGACAGATGGACAAAATCAGGCGCCCAGGTTCTGCGTACCGATGAGTACGGTACTATAGTTCTGACGACAGACGGAAGTAAATTTGATATTGATACGGAGAAGGGATGATGATATGGTCAAGGTAATAGTAGACAGATTTGAGGGAGCAATGGCAGTGGTGGAACTGATGGAGGGCGAGCTCCAGAAAATACCCAAGATCTTTATCCCCGGGGCAGTCGAAGGAGATTGTATTGAGATAGAGTCCGCGCCGGTATCACGGTTCTATTTTGCAAGCATTGACAACAATATGATGACCGTGCTTACTCCCAAGGGGAAGTATGCGCTTTCAACCGCCCTGATGGGTGACGCAAAGCCCGGACAGCCTATCACGTTCACTATAAACAAATCCGAAACAGATAAAAGAAAAAGCAAAATAAAAGGTCTTATGAACAGTCTTTTTGAATGATCAGACCCCCTGTCACAGCGGCAGGGGTCGTTTTTTATGCGGAAAGAAACCGGTCAATATCTCATAAGTATTTTTTTCAATAACTATGGTATTTTTACACTGCAAATTTATCTTCGGGCATATTAATTGTGAATTGTGACGAAATTAACAAACGTTGATTTGTACATCTCATAGCTTTTCCGGTTGTTTAAAATGATGTAAATGAGTTTTTTTTTCGTCGGATTCACTAAATAAGTTGATAAAGCTTTATATAATTCGTAAATTATTATTTTTTATGTGAATAATAAATAAAATGAAAATAATGAGATAAGATATTTGTGAAAGCTGCGTTACTTTACATAATCACTGTAAAAGGTTAAAATATATGATTGAAGGGATATGAAGGAGAAGCGATAATGTGGAAATAGGTTCATTTTAATTACCCTGAAATGATATTTTTCATTATTGAAGCGCCTTTATACATCCGACCGCACCACTAATTATCAATGTGGAAAATGAAATCAGATATCGGCTGATGTTTTTGGATAAGCGGTGTTTTCCTCGCCGTTTCATCTTGTTATAATTATTCACTATTCGTTAAGAGAGTGCTGCGGTTGAATGAAAAAAAGAAAACAAGGAGAGTGATGTCAATGAAGTCATTCAGTAAGCAAAGCCGTTTCGGCGTTGGTCAGAGAGCTGCAGGCGTTATCCTTTCGGCAGCAATGATAGCAGGATCTTTTACGGGTCTTGGCGAGGTTCTGAGCATAGGCGAAACGGTAAACGCTGCGTCATCCGTAGATTATATTGTGGATGATCAGCAGAACGGTTCGATACTCCAGTGTTTCAACTGGTCATTCGATGCCATCCGTCAGAACATGGCAAAAATAGCAGAGCAGGGATTCACTGCGGTCCAAACTTCACCTATTCAGACTGCAAAGGAAACAACTGCGGGTAAGACAGCAAAAGGAAGCTGGTGGGTACTTTATCAGCCGGCAGACTTTACGATTGAGACCAACGCAAACGGAACGGGTGCGCTTGGTACGGCAGCAGAGTTCAAGGCAATGTGTGACGAAGCACATAAGTATGGTGTGCGTGTCATAGTTGACGCAGTACTGAACCATATGGCGAACAAGTCTAAAAATGATCTTTCGCCTACTATTCCTGAAAAGTACCGCAATAACAGCAATTTCTGGCATGATATCAGCAAAAACAGCTGGTATGAAACAAGACATGATATTACCCAGTACTGTATGGACGGTGTACCTGATCTGAATACAGGCAGTACAGACGTTCAGAATGCGGCAATAGGATTTCTGAAAGAGTGTATCGACTGCGGCGCGGACGGATTCAGATTTGACGGCGCAAAGCATATCGAAACTCCCGCGGATTCCACAAGCAGCCAGTTCTGGCCTAATGTACTGAATACAACGACTAAGTATGCGCAGTCAAGCAGAGGCATTACACCGTATTATTACGGCGAGGTGCTTGACAGACCTACAGGCAGTCAGGACGGTTATAAGGATCAGACTATAGCAGATTCTTATACTCAGTACATGAGCGTAACCATGAGCGAGGTATCCAACAGTATCAGAGGCAGTGTAAACAGTTCAGATGCAAACGGCGCAAAGAGAAGCGACTTCTATTTCCAGCAGGGCGGCAAGGTCAGCGGAAATAAGGCAGTACTCTGGAATGAATCTCATGACACATATCAGGCAGGTACATCAAGCTATGTAAGCGACTATAACATGAATAAAACATGGGCGCTTGTCGGCGCAAGAGCACAGGCCTGCGGTATGTATATGGCACGTCCAAGCAACTGGGGCAGCGCAGCAATGGGTCAGGGCGATGTTACCGCATGGGCAAATACGGAAGTAAAAGCCGTAAATGAGTTCAATAATTTCATGGTAGGAGAAACAGAGTATCTTTCTTCTTCAAATAATGTTGTATATAATGAAAGAGGAACAAAGGGCGTTGTACTTGTAAACCTCGGCGGCGGTTCTTCTCAGGTAAGCGTTACTGCAAATAAAATGGCAGCAGGTACCTATAAAGATCAGATAACGGGAAATACCTTCACCGTATCTAACGGTCAGATCAGCGGTCAGATCGGTAATACAGGTATAGCAGTCGTTTATAACAAAGAAGACGATAAGAAAACAGCTGTTGTGTCGGCAAACCCGGGCAGCACTTCGTTTACAGACAGCATAACTGTTACTCTTGGATTGAAGAATGCTGATTCGGGCAGCTATACTACATCCGACGGCAAATCGGGTACGTATAAAAACGGAGATACTGTTACATTCGGTTCATCCATATCCAAAGGCAGCAGCGTTACTCTTAACCTCAGTGCAACAGGCAGTGACGGAAAGGCTGTAACAGGCAAGTATACATATACAAAAGAAGACCCGTCTGCAACTGTAAAGATTTATTTCGATAACAGCAGCTTCAACTGGAATAGCGTGTATGCGTATGTATATGACGAAAGCAGCGGAACAGTAAAGAAAATGGCAGAATGGCCGGGCGTTAAGCTGACAGAAAAGTCTAAAAAAGGATATTACGTTCTTGATGTAAACGACTATAAGACAACAGGACAGGTAATTTTCAGTGACGGTACAGGTTCAGCCGCAAACAGATATCCTGCCGATATGCAGCCGGGGCTTGAAATAGGCAATAATTCCATGCTTTTCTCCTACCCGACCAAGTGGGATGCTTACACAGAGGAAGAACCTGTAAAAGACCCGACAGTTACATCTGATAAGGCAAGCGGTTCATCCTTCACAGCTGAAACAATGACCATAAATCTGACACTTTCAAACGCAGTCGGCGGTACATATAAGGTAGACGGCGGACCTGAAAAAACATTCACAAGCACCGCAGCGGTTACCATAGGCGAAGGCAAGATAGGCGACAGCACAGTTACTGTTGAAACCACTGCAAAGGGAAGCGACGGTACAATAAAATCATATACTTTCACATACAATAAAAAGTATGTAGTAAAGACAACAAGCTCATCTGCTACACTTGCAAGTCAGTATTCGACCAATAAGGCAGGCGTAGGCAAAAATAAAACTATCTCAGTAGACGGCGATCTGAGCGACTGGTCAAGCGAAATGATAATAGCTCAGGGCGCAGCTAATGATGACCCGAGAGTATATCGTGAAAATTCAATGTATGAACTTCCCGTTGACCTGTACACCTTGTACGGCGCATACGATGACAATAACGTATATCTTATGTGGGAAATGACAAATGTACAGGATATTGTTGCTCCTGATAGTGATTATCCCATCTCACAGGGTATACTCTGGCAGACACAGGAATTCCCCTTCTTTATTGCAGTTGATACAGGCAAGAGCAGTGACGCTATCGGCAACAACGGTAAGCTTCAGACAGGCGGGACAATATGGGCGTCCGGTCTGACCTTTGAGAAAAAGTTCAACAGACTGATATCCATTAATACAAAGGGTGGAAACGGACCTTATGTATATGCCGGCGACAGCACAGGTCTTAATGCAGAAGAGATACTGGATGTAACTACATCAAAAATAAAAATGTCTTTCGGTAAGGGCATACTGAGCAAAAAAGTAATAGGTATTGACAAGGCTTACGGTTCATACAATGACCGTGTTGTCGGTGACGTATTTGATGATTCGGCAGCATGGGTTGACTTCAATACAAAGGGACATAATACAACAGGACTGGACTTCTTCTATGAAATGTCTATCCCGTATGATGAACTTGGCATAACAAAATCAGACGTTGAATCAAACGGAATCGGCGTAATGGTTATTTCCACATTCGGTCTGTCAGGTATGGACAGTCTTCCCTATGACCCTGCAATGAACGACAATGCAGATCAGCCCGATACAAAGTCACAGGAATTCAACAGCTTTGAAAAGAGTGACGAGGATCACATTACTGTTCCTTTTGCAAGAATAGGCAAGAACGGCGGCGACGATCCGGTTCCCGATCCCACAACTCCTCTCCAGGTTAACTTTGGTACAGACAAATCTGCGCCCCAGCTTACAACAACAGCTCTTACCCTCAAGGGTATCGGCATAGGCGGTACAGCTCCCTATAAGTATGAATTCTCCGTTGACAATAAGGTAGTAAAGGCTTCAAACACAACTGCAACATATACATGGAAACCCGGTACAAAGGGCAAACACACGATAAAGTGTGTTATCACCGACTCAACCGGCGCAACTGCTACAGTATCAAAGACATTTACAGCAGAAGGCGAGGACACACCTGTTGACGAGCTTGTAAATGAATCCACTATCAGCAATACAAAACCCGAAGTATACCAGCCCGTAACTATCTCCGGTATAGCATCAGGCGGCAAAGCACCGTATAAATATGCTTTCTACTACAAGAGAAGCACAGAAACTGACTTTACACTCATCGGTCAGGCTTACGGCAGCGCTAAGTCAGCTACATTCTATCCCGCAGTAGTAGGAACCTACAATGTGATCGTAAGAGTTAAGGACGCTAACAACAAGGTTGTTAAGTCAGGCTTTACAGTAAAAGCTCAGACTTCAACTTCAAAGATCAAGTCAGCATCAACTATCAACAACACTACTATTACACTCGGCAATGCAGTCAAACTGACCGGTAAGGCTACAGGCGGCTCAGGCTCTTACACCTACGCATTCTATTTTAAGAGACAGTCCAACATAATTTGGAAGACTCTCGGAACAGAGTGGGGCACATCCTCAACCGCAAAGGTTATTCCGACAGCGGCAGGCTACTATGATTTCAGAGTTCTTGTAAAAGACTCTACAGGCAGAGCAGTAACCAAGACCTTCAAGGTAACCGTAAAGGAAGATACAGCTCTCAAAAACAATTCAACAATAAGCGCAACATCAGTTGCAACAGGTACAGCTGTTAAAGTAACA
>CACWRT010000111.1 GCA_902763365.1 uncultured Ruminococcus sp. | reverse complement strand
AAATATTATCAATGGTAAAAAATGAACTGCTCAAGAAGCTTGATACGCGGGCAGTAAAGCCTGAGCGGCGAGTTCAGAGCGTATGCGCAGCGGAGCGATACCCGCGTTTAGGGACCGGCGGCTCGCCGGTCGCGAGAATTGATTTGACATCAGTGAGTGAATATAGTAAAATAAAATTGCAAGGTGATCGACCACCAAACGGATTTGCGGCAGCCCCTGATCTTACGAGGGGGCGAAAATCTTCTCAGTCCCCTTAGTATATAAATAAGGGGGGATAAAATATGGTACTTACATATAGTGAAATACTCACAACTGTAACACTTGCCATAGCAATAGTTCGTCTTGTACTTGATATTGTCAAGTATTATAACGTTACAAAGAAGAAGTAACCGCCTGTTCTCCAAAACTATGCGGTTACTGTCTTCTCAGTGATATTTTAGTTTTATAATGGGACTGCCGTAAAACGGTCAGTCACCTTGTTTCTGTTTTTATTATATTACTTTTAGTCGTATGTGTCAATATTTATTCTTCTTTTATCACGGCTTTCAATTTCTAAAAAAGAAAATTGAAAGCTATATCATATTGAGTATCCCCATTGTCATCCCGAGCGTAAGCGAGGGATCTTTTACATAAAAGTAACTTTATTAGTTTTTAATCATTTATGATAAAATTGGTGAAAAAGGGGAGATGCTTATGCCGTTTTATCATAGACTCAGGGATCTTCGGGAGGACGCTGACAAAACGCAGACTGAGTTAGCGGAATATCTGGGGACTACTGCGCAGTATTACGGAAAATATGAGAAAGGTGAAAGGGAACTGCCTTTTTCACGGGCAATTGAAATAGCAGATTATTTTGATGTCAGCCTGGATTATCTTGCAGAAAGGTCGGACAGTAAAAAGATAAATTGCGGTGTACTGCTGAGTGAAGATGAAAAACAATTATTAAGCAGATTCCGCAGTCTTACAGAACGCAACAAGGGTAAGGCTGAGCTTTTTATAGATCAGCTTTGTGATAATCGCGAGGGCGTTCTCAGAAAGCAATAAAATAAGATGTATTATCATGGGGCTGTATTTTATTTATGCTCTGTCATGTTTGTCTCATTTTCATTATAATAAGGTAGATGAAAAACGACACAGCACACTAATATTATAGTCTGCTGTGTCGTTCAAAGCATTTAAAAACAATACGGATATTGTTTGTTGTATAATTATAAAATTGATGTATTATCACTGCTGTGTACATGAGTTGATATTGACGTGAAAAAATGAAAATGATATAATCAAAACAGGCAGAATACTGTCGATCAGTGTTACTACTGTAAAAATGTCAATTTTCTGAAATGCAGGGCAATTTATACGGATCTGGAAATATAACCGGAGGTGACTGACTATGAATAGTACACAAAGATCTCCGCTTGCCACAATGCTTTATATTGTCGGAGCAATTCTTATTGCTGTGGGTATAGGGATAACGATACGTCTTGTGATCGCAGAAGGTGAGCGTGAAAACCTGAAAGGAAGTTTTGTTGAGACCGATGCAGTTGTTGACGAGGTAGAAGTCCATACAGGCAGGGGCGAAAACAGTCTGGAAAAAATAGTCTGGGCTCATTATTATGTTGATGGGGAGTATTACGATAATGTACGTATTTATGATTATCCTGCTACCGTCAAAGAGGGAGACCACCTTCCGATATATTATGACCCCAACGACCCGAAAACCATTATTCATAATCCCAGAAGGGGAACAACCTTCGGTGCTAATCTTATCGGACTGGTGTTTGTTATCGGCGGAATAGCAGCTATATTTTTCGCCGGCAGATCCTCAAAAAATGTTGTGGATACACAGATAGAATCAAGGTACAAGTCCTATGAGGAATACGGCGGAGAAACCACAGAGCGTGCAGGTACTCTTTTTGACAGAGAGATCAGTCCCGCAGATCTGAAGCTTGATAAACCTAAACCTTCATTTGGACGCCGTCGTTCAAGACGCTACGGAAGAGGATCGTCAATGTTTGAAAACAGTTTCGGAAATGATCAAGATCCAATGGAGAAATATGCAAAATTACTGGGAACCCGCCCGGATGCAAAGCCTACTGCCGAAGACTATATTCATGAATATACTCAGGGCGGCAACCCTGCCGCTGCGGCGCAATATGAAAAAGAACACGGAAGCGGCTTTGACTTCTATCAGAGTCCGGAATCTCCGGACGATATGTCCAAATGGTGAAAGCAATACAGAACAGGAGAGTGAATCATGTCGATATACTATCATTACCAGCCGGATCCGAACGAAGAATATATCAGAAGAAAAGAAGGCGATATTGCCATTGACAGGTTTATAATCAGTCATCCTACTATGCGTGATAAACACAAAGAAATAGGCAGGGCACTTCTGATTTTTTGGAGTATTATAATGATTTGTTTTGCAAGTCAGCCTATGGCTATACTTTTACACTCTATAAGATCTGATCTTTCACCGTCTGTTGAAGGAATTGTGACAAACGTTGAATACAGAATGCATTCAAGCAGATCCGGTCATATCACTTATACCTATAATTTTGAATGTGATTATACTGTAAACGGTCAGACCTATCATACCAAGCTTTATGAACAGTCGAAAGAGATTCCGGAAGGTTCTCCCATAACTATACATTACGATGAAAGCGATCCGTCTATAGCATATAATAAAGCAGGACGGATGACAGTGTTGAAAAGCATTCTTTTCGGAGCATTTGTGCCGACTGCAATATTTGTACTGTTTGTTATTAAAACTATTAAATATATGCAGGACGGTTATGTAGAAACAAAAGCGGAATTTGATAAGTATATGGAACCTTATCTTAACAAGGATGGTCACTACCATACAGATATCGAGAGTGTTAAGCCGGTCACATTCACAGACTATGACAGCACTTCCGTATCATCTTGGGATTCAATAAACCGGTAAGACAAAACAACAGCCGCAGGAAATTTCTATTCCTGCGGCTGTTTCAGATCTGATATAGTTCTTACTCTCTCAGCGCCTGCTGAAGCCATACATAACCTGTGTCGATAGCTTCAAAAAGGCTGGGCTGCTCTATGGATTTTACAATAGCTTTATGAGGACTTACGTTTATATCTGTGTTCACGAGCTGAACAAAAGCTTTATCAGCCATCATAAGCTCCTTGACGCTATTCCCCTGATCGTCAGTATTATTTACCGGATCAAAAGATTTTTTTGATCTTATCTGTATACGCACCACATAATTATCTCTCATATCTCCGTAGTATAAAAGATCTCCGCTCCTTACGAGTGGTTTGCCCTTATAAGTGAAAAATCTGCTTTTATTCTCTGCCATAGCTGTGACCTCCTGAAATAAAAATCAATGCACCGGCTGTCTGAGAAGCGAAAGGGAAACACAAAGCGGCGGAAAAGTTTCCGCCGCATCAAATCACCTTACACATCAAGGTAGTTCTTGAGCAATATCTCAAGAAGATCGTCCCTGTCGATCTTGCTGATCAGACTGCGGGCATTATTATGCGTGGTGATATAGGTCGGATCCTCTGACAGAATATATCCAACTAACTGATTGATAGGATTATAACCTTTATATTCAAGAGCCTTATATACCGTTGTAAGTATAGCCTTGACCGATTCGTCGCGATTATCCGATATTGAGAAAACTATAGTCTTATCTGTAACATCATTACGCATCTATATCACCTCCAAAGTAACATAGTTTATTGTATCATACTTTTTCCGTTATTACAAGCTTTTTTGCAAATTATATAAGTTTTGCACAAGTTATCTTTTATTTTTATATCTATTTTACACTAAAAAGCTTTGCTGTTTATTCGTGTTTAGCGGCGGCGGATAGTAACTGCGTCTCTTTAAGGAATTAACCGTGAACCTTGCTGAGCTCAATCAGCTTTTTTTGAAGGGATAAGACTTGCGGCAAGTACTGAAATGAATACAAGGGCGCAGCCGATAAGTTCCCTCGGTGACAGAGTTTCCCCTAAAACCAGCCAACCGCAAAGAGCGGCAAATACAGATTCAAGGCTCATTATTATAGAAGCAACCGTAGGCTCGGTATCCTTTTGACCGAGTATCTGAAGAGTATAGCCGATACCGCTTGATACAATGCCTGCGTAAACTACAGGCAGCCATGCCTCAAGAATAACATTCATATCCGGCTTTTCAAAAATAAACATACAGATGCCGCATATGATCCCGCATACGATAAACTGAATGCATGAGATCATTACACCGTCCTTGTCGGCACATCTGTCGACCGCAAGGATATATGAAGTAAATCCTACGGCACAAAGCAGTTCAAGTACATCTCCGAGGTAGATACTGTCAAAGCCTCCCGACATACAGAGCAGGTACATTCCAATGATACAGCCAATGACAGCGGCTATTACAGAAGGATGAAGCTTTTTACCCATGATACGCTGAACTATGGGTATCATGACTACATATGTGGCGGTGAGAAAGCCGGCACGGCCCGAGGCGGCAGCGCCTTCGGGATAGGCTGCAATTCCGAATTGCTGTAGATTCATGCCGAAAAACAGTGTAACGCCGCATAGTATTCCGCCGGGAATAAGGCTTTTGAAAGAGACGGGATTTGTTTCCTTTTTCGAGAGCTTTCGTACCGTTTTGCGGAAAATCAGAATAACTGACATGAAAACAGCTGCAAGGAGACATCGGGCGGTATTGAATGTAAAGGAACTGATTTTGTCGGCAGCGGAGGACTGGGCAGTAAATGCAAGTCCCCAGAGCATTGTTGTGATCAGCAGAAGAAGTGGTCCTTTTAGTTTTTTCATATTTATCCATCCTGTTATTATCAAATAAACAGGGAACGTCCCGTCAGCGCAGGATGTTCCCGTTAGAAGATTTTATAATCAATACAAGAAAAGCTTATCAGTCTAAAAGCGTTTTTGTAATATTCTTTAGGTATTCCTTGAAAGGACCTCCGAGCTTAGGATTTCTGAGAGCGATCTCAACTGTAGCCTGTAAAGTTCCCAGCTTATCGCCCATATCATAGCGTTTGCCTGTATAGTCAACGCCTGTAATACCCACATTTCTTGCCATTGTACACATAGCGTCTGTCAGCTGGATCTCTCCGCCGGCTCCGGGAGGTGTATTGTCAAGTATATCAAAGATATCGGGAGTAAGTACGCATCTGCCTAATATAGAGTAGAGAGAGAGTACCTGATCCTTTGTTTTCGGCTTTTCAACCATATCTGTGCAGTTGAAAAGATTGCCCTCAAGAGGTTCAACCTTCAGAGAACTGTATTTATATATCTGATCTTCGGGTACAGGCTTTATGCCTACAGCTGATTTACCGTATTTTTCATAAGCACGGATGAGCTGTCCGCAGGCAGGATCATCGCCTATGATAACATCGTCGCCATAAAGAACTGCAAAGGGTTCGTTATTTACAAATGAACGCGAGCAGCTTACAGCATGACCCAGTCCTTTTGTTTCCTTCTGGCGGATAAAAAAGATATTGGCAAGCTTTGAAATAGAAACTATTTCATCATAAACATCTGTTTTGCCTGTAGCTAAAAGTCTGTCCTCAAGCTCGGGGGCGCGGTCGAAATGATCTTCGATTATACCCTTTCCTCTGTTGGTAATGATCAGGATATCTGTAATGCCTGAGTTTACTGCCTCTTCAACAATATATTGTATGGCCGGTTTGTCAACGATAGTGAGCATTTCTTTAGGCATTGCTTTTGTTGCGGGGAGAACTCTTGTACCGAGACCCGCAGCAGGGATAACTGCTTTTGTAACTTTCATAGAATTTGCCTCCTGAATGAATTTGTTTATACCTTATTTAGTATGAATGGGACCGTCCCATGAAAATGCACCTTATTATGACGTGAAAAAAAACATAGCAGCAACGTTCAGAATAAACTCGCAGGCAAGAAGCGTAAATGCAGCGCCAAGATGTATGCCGCCTTTTCTGATGATCTTTTTTCTGAGCGTTTTTTCATCGTCGTCAGGGTTTTCTTCTTTAATTTTCTTTATTGAACTAACAGCCTTCTGATAGTAGCCTTTGTTTGCCCTGAGTCCGCATACTATCATCAGCACAAGTGAAATAAAGCTCAGAAAATACGGCAGAAGCATGAGCAGTATCTGAGAAATATCACAGTTAGCCTGCATCCAACTGAAATATTCGTGATATGAAGGCATTCTTTCCGCCGTGTTCAATGCAGTGTTAGCTTTCTCCCACAAGTCTCCTGCCCAGAAGTACATTATTGCGTTTTCTGCCACGCTGAGAATAAGCATAAGAAGAGAGATGATCGTTCCTTTAAGATATTGTTTTCTGTAGAAATACCATGTACCGTTAAAAAGAAAAGCAGCGAAATTGAAACGGCTTGTATTGAACTTGTTTATCCTTGAAAAAACAGGCAGATAGTACAGTGAATTACCTCCGACATAGTCCGCAAGTTCTCTTGTAGTGACTCCGTCATGATCTTCTGTTTCGTCTATGCCAAAACGAAATGGTGCCGTACCGTTGCTGTAGAAGTTTGCGCTGCCCATAACAGGACCCACATTTCTCATTTGTTCTCTCAGCTTCTCAAGTTCCTGTTCGTCGTCTGTTTCGTCATAGTAGTCGCTGTCTTCGAGATTCATATTGCCAAAGAATCCTGCACCCGTAAGAAACTCTCCGCACTTTTCGCACACAATGGAGTCTTCGGTGTTTTTGTGACCGCATTTTTTACATACGGTAGGATCATCTTCATCTGTGCTTTCGCTTTTTGTTTCTTCGGTTTTGTAGACTTCCTTCCAGGATTTCTTTTCTTTATGAAGATCGGTAAAGATACATTTACCTTTCTCTTTGTAGCAATCTCTGTGGTAAGGTGCGCCGCATTTCGGGCAGACTACAATATCATCGTCTTCTTCAAAGGCTTTATTGCAGACAGGGCAATTGTTTCCTTTAAAATCCATTTCCTATTACTCCAAATTCCAAAATATAAGGATATTGACGTGACTGTCTTATCCTTTTGCCAAATAACACATTAAGCATTATTTTTACTATTATACTATATTTTTTACTATTTAGCAAGTTTATCCTTAAATAATTATTTTATCGGCTCGCCGGCGAGCCGACGGTCCCATAACGCGGGGATCGCTTCGCTACGTTCCGCTCTGAACTCGTCGCTGTAACCTTTATTTGTCGCGGTAATTACTTAATATTATCGGCTTATACTTTTTTATACTTATTCCAATTTTTTATCCTCACTCATACAGTTTAGTCATCATTGTACAATGTACCTGACTCACATAGCAACTATGAAAAGGAATAACAATTACCACTTGGCTTCCATCCGGGCAAGCGGTCATAGCGGCAGCTGCCATCCGCAATTATGACTATGACGAAGCTTACAGTGACAAGTAAACAGCTTTAGGCAAATTAAATCTTAGCTGCCATAGCTAATGCTTTGATCCGAAAAATGGCACAGAAAGTCAGTTATGACAATCTGTGCCCTGAATTATTTTATAAATTTAAAATTCGTAAAGCCTGTATCAAATCATTCGCCGAAATATCTCTTGAGCAGTCCTGCGAAGCCTGCGCCGTGGCGAGCCTCGTCCTTTGCCATTTCGTGAACTGTGTCATGAATAGCGTCCAGGTTCTGAGCCTTTGCCTTCTTTGCAAGCTCAAATTTGCCTTCGCAAGCACCTGCTTCAGCATCTACTCTCATCTGGAGATTCTTCTTTGTGCTTGTTGTAAGAACCTCGCCTACAAGTTCGGCAAATTTAGCAGCGTGTTCAGCTTCTTCAAAAGCATACTTTGTGAAAGCTGCAGCAATTTCGGGATAACCTTCACGATCAGCCTGTCTTGCCATTGCAAGATACATACCTACTTCGCTGCATTCGCCGTTGAAGTTAGATACAAGCGCGTCATAGATCTCGGGATCAACACCCTTTGCAACACCTACTTCGTGAACAGTAGCATATGTTCCTTCAGAAGCAGATTCCTTGAATTTTTCCTTGGGGGCTTTGCAGATAGGGCACTGTTCGGGAGCTTCTGTACCTTCATAAACATAACCGCATACCTGACAGACAAATTTTTTCATTTTGATTTCCTCCGTTTACTTTGAATTAATTGTTCGCTGTGGAATTACGAACTATATATCTACCCTTGAAGGGTCGATTTCAGCTGCACATGGTGCAAAGACCGTAAAATGTAGTTGTGTGCATTTCAATCTTTATCCCGCAGTCACGTTCAATAAGATCATACAGGTTTTTGCCTGTAGAGTAATAACCTTTGGGCAAGTCCATGATGCGGAAACATCTTTTACATATAAAATGCGGATGTTTCGTCATATTTGCATCAAAGCGTTCCTGACCGTTTATTATCCCTACGGAATTTGCAAGACCCATCTCCTTGAAGACAGCAAGATTACGGTATACCGTTCCAAGGCTCAGACCGGGAATATCATTTTTCAGTTTTTCATATACCCATTCAGCACTCGGATGTACATCTGTGGAAGACAGCACCTGATAAATTGCTTCACGCTTTGCACTGAAATTGCGTTTGGACTGCATTTTTGTTTCACCTCGTATCAGTATCTTACAGTGAAAAACTCTGATATCATATTTACACAATCTGTATCTCATAACTCTTCATTGTTATTCATTTTGATAAAAATAATAACAGTTACTGATTAATAACTAATATAGCACAAATTTTGCAGTTTGTAAAGATATTTTTGTTATTATCGGCAAGTCTATTATCGGCAAGTCACCCGTTTCATACAAAGTAGTTCTGAGATATATTAATAATCTTGAGAGAGAAACATAAAATAACAGCCGATAGATAAAGTAATAACCGCGATAAATAAAAGTTGCAGTGACGAGCCCGGAGCGGAACGTAGTGAAGTGACCCCCGCGTTACGGCACCGGCGGCTCGCCGTTAGTGTAAAATTATAGTTGGCAAAAATATTATCAATGGTAAAAAATGAGCTGCTCAAGAAGCCTGATACGCGGGGTTCATAGCT
>CACWRT010000110.1 GCA_902763365.1 uncultured Ruminococcus sp. | reverse complement strand
CATTATGTTATTTATCGGAATTTGTATCATGGTTGTTCTTGTAGTTGGTATAATAATTAAAAATATTATACTGGTTTCAATTACTCCGATGCTTATTCTCGTTGCGCATGCATGGAGAAACAATACTATGATGGCATATGTTGAGCATCATGTCTATGATGGAACGGGAAATTGACAGACAAAGACTCCTCACCACCGACACTATGCCAATGGTGAGGAGTCTTTTTGCGTCTATAGTCATTATCCCTCAACCTCAATAACCACCCCCGACTTAAACTCCATCGTGAAATATTCGTCATATACCGTTATTTTTTCAATCAGCCTTTTGACGAGTGTTGCATCAAATTTAGTAATTATTGTATGTTGTGAAAGGATAAAACTATAATAATGTTTGCATCTTTTTCTCGCCGGGCAGTATAACAGAAAACTCCGTTCCCGAGCCGGGTATACTTTGTACACTTATACCGGCTGAGATAAGACTGGCTGCCTTTTTTGAAAGAAACAGCCCCAGACCGCTGGATTTCTGCCCCAGCCTTCCGTTTGCTCCGGTATACCCCTTTTCAAAAATTCTCGGAATATCCTCAGGAGCGATACCGATACCGGTGTCGGCTATCTTTACCGTGTTACCTTCGACAGATATTGTTATCTCACCTTCGGGCGTATATTTGATAGCGTTGGAAATCAGCTGCTCGAA
Source organism: uncultured Ruminococcus sp. (assembly GCA_902763365.1). Lineage (GTDB taxonomy): Bacteria > Bacillota > Clostridia > Oscillospirales > Acutalibacteraceae > UBA1213. The sequence continues at coordinate 8,310 of CACWRT010000110.1, read as the reverse complement.
AATAAACATAAGCCACTTTTTATCGGTGACTGCGGTCTTGTTTGTCGGTTCGTAATTCAGCTTCAGCTTTCTCGCAATGAATTGAGGTGCAAATTTGCGTACTGTCTCCCGTATCAGTTCATCAAGAGAGTATGCTTTGATTACAAGGTCGTTTGAATCACTTTCGAGTCGTATATAACTTAGCACCATCTCCACATACTGCTCAATCCGGAACAGCTCTGCAGATAACTCCTTGTTTTCTTCTGCGTTTTGCGACAGCAGTAATTTCATTGTAGCAATGGGCGTTTTGATCTGGTGTACCCATGCAGTGTAATAGTCGTTATCTGCCTGCTTTTTCAATGAAAAGTCGGTTTGAAGCCTGTTGAGCTCATCGGAAAGCAGAGCGAGCATTTCACAATAATCTTCATCACGTATATCTGCGTCAACACTTTCAAAGCAGCTTTGCAGCAGAATGCTTTTCTTCAAGTCAGATCTTCTTTTTGCTGCCTTCAATTCACCTGTGAAGTCGATGCCAATCAGCATCAGAAAGGTTACTAAAGTCAATGATTCCGCATAAAAAAACGCTTCTGTCATAATATCATAAAGCAGAAAAACCACACCATTCAATGCCGTCATCAATATAAAAAGGATGACGGCAATTTTGTTTTTCCTCAGACAATACGCAAACACTTTTCGTTTCACTTTATAATATACCCCGCTCCCGGCTTTGTAATGATAACACCCGCAAGTCCTCTGTCTTCTAACTTTCTTCGCAGTCGGCTTATGTTGACGGTAAGGGTGTTTTCCTCGACATAGATATCGTTTTGCCACAGATGTGTCATCAGTGTATCACGGCTGACAATCTTTCCTCTGTTATCGAGCAGTATCTGTAGAATGCGGAATTCATTTTTCGTCAGTTCTGTTCTTTTACCGCTGTATGTAACTGTGTAATCTGAAAGGTGCAGAGTTGCACCGTAAAAATCCACCGTCTGCGAATTGCTTGTTATTTCATATGTTCTGCGTAAAATAGCATTTACCTTTGCATTCAGTACCATTGCATCCACAGGCTTTGGAATAAAATCATCCGCACCCATGTTGATCGCCATAATAATATTCATATTGTCTGATGCGGAAGACAAGAAAACTATGGGCACAGATGAGATTTTCCGAATTTCGCTTGTCCAGAAATACCCATCCTTAAAAGGCAGCTTAATGTCCATCAGCACAAGGTGCGGCTTGGCTTCTGTAAATTCTGCGGTAACATTCCGGAAATCCTTCACGGCAGTCACCTCGCTTCCATAGCTTTCGAGGAGGCTTTTTACTGCATCCGCAAGAGAAAAATCATCCTCAACAAGAAAAATTTTATACATCGGTTACCTCCCACAAAGGCTGTTCCACCCGAAGAAAAACCTCGGGTGGATTTATTTTAGTGTACAATTTTATAATAGATTTTTGAAGTCATGAAATATACTGCGGTATATACACAGGCGAATACTGCAAAGGTAATTACCGTGCAAATAACAAACAGCATGGTGTTGGAGAGCATAAGTATATTCAGCAGTTTAAGCAGAATAGGAAAGACGAATACCATATGCACCGCCGCTGTAACAAGCGGCAGAAACATCTGTAACCTGATCTGACTGCCGATGGTTTTTCTGACCTCGTGTTGTTCCATACCGATTTTCTCCATGATCTGAAAACGCTCCCTGTCCTCATAGCCCTCAGATATCTGCTTGTAGTAAATTATCAGAACCGTAGAAAACAGGCATACAAATCCCAGCAAAATTCCAAGGAAGAGAAATGTTCCATACATATCAAGAATATTATGCAGTGCTTCCCATTTGGTATCAAGATTGTACTGAAGCTCTCCGTAGGGAAGTGATCTTATCTTTTCAGTAATAGCTTTCTCAAGAGCCTTACCATTTGCAAAAGCTGCCTGTTCATCAGTAAAGCTGATGCCGATCCTGTCTGCATATTCAGAAGCAAACTCTCCGTAAGCCTCTTTTTGTGCAAGGTATATTTCACTTAGAATATCCTTATCGGAAACGACTATGCCGAACGTATTTACAATCATACCAGAGCTGACGTCAACCGGAAAGTAGTCAAGCTGCTCTTTTATGTGATATTTTTCTCCGCCTATCGTAAGGCTTGTCGGTGTATCTCCGATATGGTATGAGGCTGTAATGATCCGGCAAAATGCAATTTCCTGCGGATCTATCGAAAGCCTTTTTCCGGTCATCCGGGAGTAGGTGTCTTCGGTTATATAAATAACATTTGTCAGATCCTCCATATCGTAGCCGCCGATCACCTCGGTTTTGGTGAGCAGCCTGCCATCCTGCATCAGATAGGAAACAGCGAGAGATTTCTCTCCGGTAATGCTTTTGATTTCCAGACCGTTTGCATCAGCAGATTTTCTGACGATTTCTTCAAGCCTATCCGAGGGGACAGATGTAACTTAATTTCCGTTTTTAAGATTTACGGAAAGATAAAGATGCTGGGGATAATGTGTGTTCACGGTATCGTCAGCTCCGCTGTACAGGCTGACAGTAGTGGAGATCATCACAAGTACACCCTATGCATCACCTTATCAACACTTAAAAATACCGAAATTCCGCACTTTTTCAAATGCTGAATTTCACCTCAATACCTGTTTCATCGGATATAAGCACGACATCAATCATTGCTGCCGCTATATCGTGCTTTTCCTGAACTGTCAGTTTATCCCACTGCTTCATAGGTTCTTCCAAAGGCTTTGTGTCTAATTATACAGACTGAAAATCACCGTAAAAGCGTTGTCTACGTTAAAACTCTGTCTCTCTATTACAATTATCGAAAATTTTCCGCATCCAGCATTTTCACTACCCTTGCGGGATTACCTACCACAACAGCGCAGTCCGGCACGTCTTTAGTAACCACTGATGAAGCTCCTACGATTGAATGCGCTCCGACACAGATACCCGGAAGAATAGTAGCACCGGCACCTATCCACGCTCCTTTTTTGATCAGGATCGGTCTGCACGGCAGTATCATTCTTTCATACGGGTCATGATTATTGGTAAGCAACTGAACATTTGCCGCTATCTGCACATCATCCTCTATCGTGATCCCGCCTCTTGCCATCGCAAGCATATTAGAATTGATCACTACATTTTTCCCTATTTTTATTCGGTCAAAGCAGACGCCCTGAATCGGTGCAATGATATGTGATCCTTCTCCAAGGCTATCTCCAAATATTTCCTTCAGGATCTCCTGATACTCATCTGTCATGGGCATCGTATGGTTCAATCTGAAAGCAAGCTGTGCCAATCTCTTGCTTTCTTCAATGCTTTTCGGATCAGAGATCCGCAGATCTACCATTTCCTCGTCACAGATCATTTCAAACTCACCTCGTCCTAAAAAATTACAGGGACATCCTGAATATCTCCTCAACATCGTCAGGGGTAAGCGTTGTAAATCCGACCAGCTTGCCCTTTGCGCCGCAGGCTTTCTTTGCCATGAGCGCGAAATTTTTATCATCAATGCCCAAGTCGCTCAGACGGCTCTGAAGTCCGAGTGTCTCAAAGTAAAATTTTTCCAGTGCCTTGATCGCTGCCTTTGCGCCGTCCATATCAGAAAGCGACGCATCTACGCCAAGAACGTTTACACCGAAACGCTTAATCTTCGGTGCTGTTTTATCGCTGAGGATATAGGTCAGCCACCTCGGAATTATGATAGCAAGTCCGTGACCGTGGGTGATGTTGTAGAAAGCGGAAAGCTCATGCTCGATCATGTGAGCGATAGCATCCTGAGAAACACCGCTGAACAGGAAACCGTTGAGCGCCCAGCTCGATGCCCACATCAGATTTGAACGTGCTTCATAATCATCGGGCTTTTTGAGAGCAGCAGGAGCGTACTTGACTACGGTTTTCAGCACCTCCTCCTGCATACGGGTGAGCATATCCATTTCTTCCTGATCGGTGAAATATGCCACATCAAAAACGTGCGCCATAATATCCGCACTTCCGCTTGCGGTCTGGTATGCGTTTACGCTGAATGTATTTGTAGGATCGAGGAAAGATACGTTCGGTCTTAATGTCGGTCCGAATATGTCCTTCAACGCATCCTGCATTTCTTCTTTGTTTTCCGGCTTATACTGTTCCAAGATCATTTTTGCTATTGCTTCTCCACGTGGATTTCTGTTTTTTCTTCTGCCTGTCATTATTTTTTCCTCCATCACTAATCTGTCCTTTCGTTTAATATATCACACCCTACTAAAAAATGATAGTGTGCAAGCTTGATCTTTTGATCTTACTTACACACTTTATTTTACACTGTCGATGACTTTTCCATTCCTTTTGACAACAATCAGGCTGAACGTGACATTCGCAATATCAAAGTCAAAACCAAGCTTTCCGGCTGTTTCAGAAGCTTCGACGGTGCCGTTGAATATCTGAATATCATGTCCTACATCAGTACTGCACGTAAACATAAGTTCAATTCTTTTGACGCTGTGTTGGCTGCTGTTTGCGGTAAACCTTATGCTTTTGGTGGGGGGACTGAATAGTTACCATTTACCTTCATTCCACTTTTCTGGTATTCCTCATACATCTTCTTCCAGTTATCATGTCTGACATTTTGCTTTACCTCCACTATTTTATCCATTCTGATCAACTCCATTTCCGGTCTTTTGATTTATTCATACTTGCCTGGAGCTATTTTACCATTTTCTGAACACTTTTAGAAGTCACTGGAGGATTGAGGGGATACGATTATTCTAAATTATTCTGTGGTCAAAGTATGTAGTCTGACGCAGCTGTGTTGATCATTTGTTGCCCACAAAAACAACAGATTGACAGTCGGATATTCAAGAACGGAGCGAGTGAGAGATCACCCGCTCCGTTTTCTGCAATGAGAAAAATATCGAGTTTTAAGGCTTTCAATACATCGGGTAGGAACATATCATTACCCATCTGTTCCAGACAGTTTACAGCGGCAAAAATGACCGTTTTTCTTCCCGGATTCGCACCGAAAACTTATAGGTAAACATCTATATAATCACCAAGCTATGAAGCCTGACAAATTATTATAAACGACATAAAGCTCTTTCATAAGGTTTATGATCTTTTTCTTATCGTCCTCGGTCAATTCAGCAAGTTCAGCTATTTTATCAACAAACGCTTTCTCTTTGTCATCAAAAACATTATCAGAGAGGACAAGAGCTGTTATTTCGATGAAGATAATGCGCATTTCATTCTTATAGCTTATAGCTTTCAGCTTTTCAAGAACTTCCTCGTTGCTGTATTTAGCCTCGAAACGCTCCGGAATCATCATTTCGGCGCAGTACTGCTGAATAGTTTCTTTTTCCTGATCGGAGAACTTATCATCTACATTAGCTGCATGAATGCAGAGATCAAGGAATAATTCTTTCTGTTCAGATTTCAGTTTATTAAGATACATATTGTTTGTCCTTTCTTATGCTACTTTTTCAAGAAGCGCTTTGGCATCGCCCATTGATAAATATGTTCCGTCGAAGTTGACCGTATTAAGTGCTTCTTCGCCTTCTGAACGGATGACAAGATTTACCTGGCACAGCTTATAAAGCAAAGCTACAAACAAAACCGTGTTTTCAAGCATGATCTTTTCTTTATCGGAATACTCGCTGTAGTCGGTTTTCTGACTGAAATTAACGAGGACATCAAGTATCTTAAGGTGTTTCTCATATGCCTTGTTCAAAGAATCCAAGGTGTTATAAAAGGATTCACCGGCAGAATATAACTGGCGAAGATACACGCACACCTTTTCTATCTTTTCACGGTTTTCTTCCGCTTGTTTTAAAGCGTCACCGGCTTTTTGGGAGATTGCCTCCCCGGTTATGCTGAATATAATGCCGCCCACAAGTATGGCAACACCGGCTGTCGATACGCCGAGGATCGCAGTTCCGAGTGCCATTCCGCCGCCGCCTGCTGCTAATGCACCGCCACCCAGTGCGGCAAGAGTTGCATTCGTAGCTGCCGCACCGCTGAGTGTCGCGATAGCGGTTCCGGTAGAAGCGGTACCAAGAGCCATGACTGCCGCTGTTGCCCCGCCGGCAGCGGCGAATCCTCCTGCGACACCTGCGGCCGCACCGCCTAATCCGCCAAGAAGAACGGCTGCACCGACACTTACCTCTTTTATCTTTTCCGGATTGTATTCCGGAATTTTTGCGCCCTCTATCTCAATTTCATTGAATTCAGGTTTGTTATGTATCTTCTCAAATAAATCTGAGAACTTATTAAAGCTGTCAAGTATCTCCAGTTCATATTTCCCGAGAGAGTCCATTTTTGCCGTGGTGGAACTGTTGAGTTCTTCAAACTCCTTAATACTGTCATTGTTTGTTTTCTCGGCTGCCTTCATAGTGTCGTTGGCCTTCGCAAGTTTAACTCCACCGTTGATACCGGCACCTATGCCGCCGAGTGCAGCAACTCCGGCAGCTATCCCTAAAATAAGCGGTAAAGGCATTTCAATCCCTCCTGTTTTTCAGATATTCGCAGGTGCGATAGTTTTCTTGGTAATACTCATCTTTTGACATAACATCCTTGAAATAGGCTTCGTATGCATCATCTACCCGACAGATAAGCGGGCGGTCATTATAGATACTGCATCTGTTTGCGTCCAGATATCTGCATTTTCCCGTTCCGTCGTCAAGCTCCGCATAAATGGGCGAGAGCTTTAGATTTCGGCAGCACTCGCCGCACATATCACATATAAAGCTCATGAGAATTTGAGCACCGCCGTTTTATCATTCATAAAGCTGTCAAAGCTGTCGTGGGTTTCTTCCCAAGGAAGTGCTATGCCGTTATTACGCATAAATATTTTCAAATTCATATTCAGCTCATATTCGTTTTTTTCTGAATTAAGAAATAAATTTAATTTCTGCCATTCCTCGGATTCGGCTTTATATGTTTCTATGTCATATTTTTCAAGTTCGGCAAGATATTCGTCGACTGCCAGACCTACAGCCTTGAATGCCTCCAATGTATCTTGCATTGCAGTCGTTATGCCTGTTCTTATACATACCTCTTTAATTGCAAGGGTGGCAAGTCGGCACCAACCTACCAAATTGATATGTAAGAAAAATCCTAACGGATTTCCACCCGAGCGAATAATTGCGTCAACGCCGTCAATAAGACATAGTGAACCGTGTCCTATAAGTAACATAACACGCAGATCATCATGTTTCAATGTCGGTACACACTCAGCCAGCGGCTTTTTATACTGGAAAAACTGTCTGATTCCCCAGATAAGTCTGATCGACACTTCGCATAAGACTACCGGAATAGCCATTGTCAATGCAAATCTTAAATCATAACCACTTTCAAATGCTCTTGTGGCAAGTTTAGCGAGTGTCTGACGATTTCCGTTGAGGTCAAAAGAACCGAAGTCGCAAGCGCCAAACAATTCATAGAAAAGCATAACTATTCCGCTGCCTCTGCCTGCGCCTCCGCGTCCGCCCGAGCTTCCTGCTACATCTGACATAAGATGCCCTATCCAATTGGAAATACCACAGAAAAGCTTCGAGACAAAATTTCCGCCCTCAAGCTCAAAAGTTTCCGTATTAATTGTTACCAGTTGACCATTTGATAGGAAGGCAGATGTTGATGTAAACTGATTGAGAATGGAAAAGAATAACCCAATGGGGCTGGGAGAATGTGCAAGAGATTTCATGTGATGATTTCTCGGGCTCATATTAGGTACTGCTCCGGCAACATCTCCGTTATGACGCTGATCATAGTTTACTTTGAATTTATTTTCGAGATGACTGATTGCACTCGCTACACTATCTTCCTTGCCTTCTCTTGGCTTCCACCCGTTCATCTTAGCAAATGCTTTAACGCAGTTATCAACCTGCGTATCTGTCCAAGAACCAAGAACACTTTCGCCGGGTGCTCCGACAAGAAATGCATCGATCAATCCAGATATAGTTCCGCAAGCAACAGCAATCAAATAATCGTATTTATCACATTTATTATCATTCAGAAGGGTCGAAACGTCTGTATTCTTATCAAGTTCAACATCCATGATCTCTTTTCCTCGCGTCAAAGCAATACGCATATTACACATATTTTAGATTCTTACAGCACTATTATACAGCAAATAGCACGATTTGTCAATAGATTTACAACAATCACCGCCAAGCAGGTATTGCTCACAACCCAATGTGACATTCTTGTCAAAAAATATGAAACCTGTGTAAAAATTAGCACTCCCCCCCTTGACAGTGCTAATTCAGAGTGCTATAATATAGTCAGAACAAAGGAACAGAGAAGCACCAAAGGATCCGGGTGCTGAACCCTCCGTCCCCTTGCTCGAAGC
>CACWRT010000109.1 GCA_902763365.1 uncultured Ruminococcus sp. | reverse complement strand
GGCTCTGATTTTTTTCGCATAAAGCTATTTTTAATGTTGTTATAAGTTTCGTCAAAGTCATCCTTGCGGATGGATAAAAGCTCAGAGCTAAGAGCTCAGTGCTCAGAGCCGTGGTGGCTCAAATTTAATAATGCTTGGAATGATTTTATAGCGATATAAAACATTATTGATAATAACGAGCCGCTCAAAAAGCCTGATACGCGGGCAGTAAAGCGTGAGCGGCGAGTTCAGAGCGGATGCGAAGCGGAGCGATACCCGCGTTTTAGGGTCCAGCGTCACGCTGGCGGCGGCTCGCCGGGCGGCTCGCCGGCGGAAAATGCTTGACTTAGGGGGAATTATATATTATAATATAGCATGGTTTGTTTTATTGATTGCGGCATTGCCGCCCGGGACGGATGTACCGTTGGACGCCTTAAAACAGACTGCGGATCAGTACCGCAAAAATAAAGGAGCAAGGAAAGCTCGGTTCGGAGGAAAATAAAATGGCACTTAAATCATCAAACAAGGTTGAAACCAACCGCTATGAACTCGTTGTAGAGATCGACGGAGAAACTTTTATGAAGGCAGTTGACGCCGTTTATAAAAGAGAAGTAAAGAAGATCAATATTCCCGGATTCAGAAAGGGAAAAGCACCGAGAAGACTTATCGAAAAGGAATACGGCGAAGGTGTATTCTATGAAGATGCTATCAAGAATCTTTATCCCGCAGCTATAGTTGCAGCAGCAGATGAGGCAGGTCTTAACATGATAAGAGATCAGATTGATCTGGATATCCAGGAAGCAGGCAAGGACGGTCTTGTTTTCAAGGCAGTTGTAACTGTTGAGCCTGAGGTTGAGATCAAGGATTATAAGGGAATTGAATACGCTCCCGTTTCTCTCGAAGTAACAGACGAGGATGTTGAGGAAGAAATCAAAAAGGTTCAGAAGAGAAACAGCCGTCTTGTATCTGTAGAAGATCAGGCTGCTGAAAATGAAGATATCGCTGTTATCGACTTCAAGGGTATCCTTGACGGAGAAGCTTTTGAGGGCGGTACTGCCGAGAATTACAGCCTTACACTGGGAAGCGGCGCATTTATCCCCGGCTTTGAGGATCAGGTGGTTGGCCACAAGGCAGGCGAGGAGTTTACTATTGATGTAACCTTCCCCGAGGATTATCAGGCTGAGGAACTGAAGGGCAAGGCTGTACAGTTCGAGATCAAGCTTCATGAGGTAAAGAAGCATGAACTTCCTGAGGTTGACGATGAGTTCGTTAAGGATGTAAGTGAATTCGATACAGTTGACGAGTATAAGGCTGACCTTAAAACAAAGCTTGAGGAAAGCAGAAAAGAAGAGGCTGAAAACAGCAAGGAAAGCCAGATCGCAGAAAAGCTTACCGACCTTCTCGAAGCTGAAATCCCTGAGGCAATGTTTGATAATCAGCTTGACAGCATAGTTGATGAGTTTGCTATGAACCTTCGTTCACAGGGTCTGGATCTTAATACATATATGCAGTATACAGGTCTTACAGAGGAAAGACTGCGTGATACATACCGCGACAGAGCAGAAGCTCAGGTAAAACTCAGACTTGCTCTCAGAAAAATCGCTGAGCTTGAAGATATGAAGGCAACAGACGAAGATATCGAAGCTAAGTATAACGAGCTTGCTGAAACATATAAAGTGGATGCTGCAAGAGTAAAGTCAGTATTCGGTCCTAAGGATGTAGCAGGCGATATCGAAGCTGAAAGAGCAATGAAGTTCGTAAAGGAAAATGCTGTGGAGAAAGCAGCAGAGTAATGCACAATAGTTCCCAATGACGGGACATTGAGTCATTTTGACAAGTGTGATTGAATAAAGTTGTATTATATAGACAATCATTAGTTATATGAAACAGAACCCGGTTTTACGGTTTTTCTGTAAATAAGGAGAAACCGTAAAATCTTTATAAGAAACGGAGGTAATCGTTATGGCATTAGTACCTTATGTTGTTGAACAGACAAACAGAGGAGAACGTTCTTATGATATATATTCACGACTCCTTAATGACAGAATTATAATGCTTACCGAGGAAGTAAATAATGTAACAGCAAGCCTTATTGTAGCACAGCTTCTGTATCTTGAGGGGCAAGACTCAACAAAGGATATAAGCCTTTATATAAACAGCCCGGGCGGAAGTGTTACGGACGGTATGGCTATCTATGATACAATGCAGTATATAAAGTGTGATGTATCCACGATTTGTATGGGTATGGCTGCAAGTATGGGAGCATTCCTTTTAGCAGCAGGTACAAAGGGCAAGAGATTTGCTCTTCCTAACAGTGATATTATGATCCATCAGCCCAGCGGCGGCGCACAGGGTCAGGCAACTGATATAATGATCCATGCCGATCATATAATCCAGACAAAGAAGAAGCTGAACACTATTCTTTCAGAGAATACTGGACAGCCCTATGACGTTATTGCAAGAGATACCGAGCGTGATAACTTTATGACGGCTCAGCAGGCTCTTGAATATGGTCTGATAGATAAGGTAATTACTCAAAGATGATAGGAGCTGCGTAAATGCCTGATATGAATGACAAAAAACGAAATATAACCTGTTCTTTCTGCGGAAAGCCGCAGGAGCTTGTGGGAAGACTTTTTCAGGGTTCGGGTGCTTTTATCTGTGATGAATGTGTATCCCTTTGCTCGTCCTTGCTGAAAAATGACGGATATGATGATGAATTTGAAGGAGAGTTTTTCCTTGATTTCGATGAGCTTCCAAAGCCTATGGAGATCAAAAGACTTCTTGACGAATATGTCATAGGTCAGGATGAGGCGAAAGTATCTCTTGCGGTATCTGTGTATAATCATTACAAAAGGATAAACTATCAGGGAGAGGAAGATGTTGCGCTGAATAAGAGTAATATCCTTCTGCTCGGTCCTTCGGGTGTGGGCAAGACTCTTCTTGCGCAGACTCTTGCGAGGATACTTGACGTTCCATTTGCCATTGCCGATGCAACAACGCTGACCGAAGCAGGTTATGTAGGTGAGGATGTAGAGAATATCCTTCTACGCCTTATACAGGCAGCTGATTTTGATATTGCAAAAGCCGAGAGAGGTATTATATACGTTGACGAGATAGATAAGATCGCGCGTAAGTCTGAAAATCCGTCCATAACCCGTGATGTCAGCGGTGAGGGTGTACAGCAGGCACTTCTTAAAATACTTGAAGGCACTGTATCCAACGTTCCGCCTCAGGGCGGCAGAAAACACCCTCAGCAGGAGTTTATACAGATAGATACCACGAATATCCTGTTCATCTGCGGAGGAGCTTTTGACGGTCTTGAAAAGACTGTAGAAAAGCGTACAGGCTCGTCTTCTTTCGGATTCAATGCCGAGATAAAGACAAAAAGGGAGCTTGATACCACCAGCTGGATGCAGGAGGTAATCCCTCAGGATCTTGTCAAGTTCGGACTTATTCCTGAGCTTGTGGGTCGTCTTCCTGTTCTTACAGCGCTTAACGGTCTGGATGAAAAAGCGCTTGTACGAATTCTTGAAGAACCGAAGGATTCTCTTGTCAAGCAGTATAAAAAGCTGTTTGAGATGGATGGAGTTATTCTTGAATTCGGTGAAAACGCTCTGCTTGAAATAGCCAAAAAGGCAATTGAGCGTCATACGGGTGCAAGAGGACTTCGCTCCATAATGGAAGAGCTTCTCAAAAATCTGATGTATGAAGCACCGTCTGATGAAACTATTTCCAAGATCATAATTACTGCCGATTCGGTTTTGGGCAGCGGTGAACCTGTTGTCGAGAGGGGAAAAGCAAAGAAAAAAGCTTCTCCCAAATCCGATAAGAAAAAAACAATAAAACGCAGTGCTGTCTGATAATTTACAAGGTGCTCACTTCCACCGGGGGTGAGCCCTTTTTAATGAATAGTGAATAATGAATAATGTTCGTTGCCCCGGTATACCTCTCTTAGAGTGAGCAGGGGAATAAGGACGGTAATGAGGAGGAGGGGAAAAATGAATAATGCGGTGACAATAGAATCGGTATATTTGCTGACCTATGAAGAAGGAAGAGATCTTCTCGAAAAAAATTTTCATGTCAGACCTATGCTGTGTGTATGTGATGATTTTGTACTGTATCTCAGACCGGACGGCAGGGTGGAGTATGTTGCAGGCAAAGAAAAAGCTGATGTTAAGAACTGGAAAATGATAAAAAAGCTTTCAGCAGGAAAAAGGCATATAGCTGCCCTTACGTTTGACGGAAAGGTACTTGCTGTTGGTGACAATACATACGGTCAGTGTGATGTCGGAAAATGGAGCGGTGTTACCGATATTGAAGCAGGTGCGTATTGCACAGCGGCTGTATCACACATTGAGGGGATGCCATTTGATAAAAAGATGACAGCAGTTGCTGGAAGTTTTTTGTCCGAGGCACCTGTAAATAAACAGCAGAGTGACAAAACTAAAAAAACAAATTACCGTATCCCCGATGAATCTATGGAAAAATACGGCGGTATGGTTGATTTTGCAAATTCTGTACTTGGAAATACCTGAGGAGAAAAAAATGAAATATACCACATTGCTTATGGACGCTGACGATACAATATTTGATTTTCCGAAGTGCGAAAAAGAAGCGCTCAGAAAATCACTTGAATACTATGGGCTTGAATTCAGTGACGAAATAAACAGGAACTTTTCATCCATAAATTCTGCGCTGTGGAAGCAGTTTGAGAAAAACAGAATAACAAGAAGCGAACTTAGAGTAAGGCGATTCCGTGAACTGATAGAAAAATGCTTTGAAGGCTTTTCTGACGCAGATATGCTTGCTGACAGGTATGTTGAGGAACTTTCGCATCAGGGAATACTGCTTCCCGGCAGTGAAGAAGCTTTAAAGCTGTTGTCGGAGTATTTTGAGATCGACATTATTACAAACGGACTGAAAACCGTACAAAGAGGACGATTCAGTAAAACGCATATCACAAAATATATAAATAAAATATATATATCTGACGAAATAGGTATGAATAAGCCGCAAAAAGTATTTTTTGACTATGTTCTTGGAGATCTAAAAGAAAAAAACAGCTCAAAAATACTTGTCGTAGGAGATTCGCTCACATCTGATATGCAGGGCGGAAGAAATGCGGGACTTGATACCTGTCTTTTTGATCCGGAGGATAAAGTTAAGATGCCTGATATTCTATGCGACTATAAAATAAAGAGACTTGAAGAGATAATGGAATTAGCCTGTGAGGAAAATAAATGATTTTCAGAGTACCCGAAGAACTTGACGGCATAACGGTCAAGCAATTTTTAAGAAAACACTGCGGAGTATCCGCGCGTACTCTTGCAAAGCTGAAGCATAATGAAAAAGGCATGACTGTTGGCGGTAAACAGGTGAGAAGCATTGATACGCTTAACGGCGGAGCAGAAATTACTCTCTGTTTTCCTGAAGATAATATACATATAGAGGCTGTGCCTATGGAAGTTGAGGTTGCCTATGAGGACAGTCATGTTATCATTTACAACAAGCCCTCCGGAATGCCTGTTCATCCTGTACACGAGTATAAAACCAATACGCTTGCAAATTTTGCGGCATATTATATGAAAAAAATGGGGGAGAGCTATGCTTTCAGACCTGTAAGCAGGCTTGATAAGGACACTTCGGGGCTTGTGCTTTGTGCAAAGGACAGGTATAGTGCGGATCAATTATCGGGAAATAATACAAAGCTCTACAGTGCATTGTGCGAGGGAGTGGTCACAGGCAGCGGAACTATAGACAAGCCTATAAGAATAAAAGAAGGGCACAGTATTCAGCGTGAAACAGGTGACGGCGGTCAGTATGCTGTTACGCATTATCGTTCTGTGAAGCATTACGGAGAAAATTATACGCTTCTTGAGATATGGCTTGAAACAGGACGTACTCACCAGATAAGGGTACATTTTTCTTCAATAGGACACCCTCTTGCGGGAGATGATATGTACGGGGGAAGCAAAGAGTTTTTTCCAAGGCAATGCCTTCACTGCAAACAGGTAAGGTTTGTTCATCCCGAAACACGAAAAGAAATTACAGTTATCCGTGAAACGGATTTTTTTGAAGAAATGATCAAGATGTAACAACTTGAAAATTGGATTGATACAAAAGAAAGACTTGAAATCAGCGTAAACCGCTTGTTTTCAAGTCTTTTTTCTTTTGGGTATTTTGTGTTTTGTAGTATATGGGCAGCTGTTGAAATGTTGCTTATGGTTTGGGTGCATAATTGAACGAACTAATAGGAGGTTCTTGTAATTGTAAAAGGGCTTGTTCATTTATAAAGAATGGGTTAATAGATACAATACTCTAATGATTCAATTTTTTGATTTTCTTCAATAATATGTCTTTCAATACTTTCAAGAGAAAGATCTGTTGGCATATTAGCTTCGGACATAGCAACAGCAGCCAGAGCTGCTGCATAGTATCCTGACTTATTTCCTCCGACTCCATCCGCAACGGCAAACATTTTTCTCTGTTCAAATGACAATTCTGTCTCAAAGAATCCTTCTGCAAGAATTGAGTTGTTAACAAGTACACGATCGTCGCAGTTTAACTTATCAATACCTTTATTTATATAGCAATAAACTTTCAATTTTTCACCTCCGCATTCAACTCAACACGATCAAACGGAGAATCTCCTCCACTTATTTTCATAATGATAATCGTTTGACCGGATAACACCTTATGGTCATAAATATATCGACAAACAGGTGTATAAAGAAGGTTTTCAACCATAGTTCGTATTCCTCTGCCGCCATTTTCAAGAACTTTAAACAAACGCTTCGCCCTTTTTGACTGCCTCAACCGTAATGAACTTTAACTCACTTACGCGAATACCTGTCCCACATATGGTCTGCAAGGTCAGGTTAAGGCGTTTGTTGCCCCTGCTTTCTGCGGCAGATAACAACCGCTCGTATTCTTCTTTCGTCAATTCCTTCTCTTCAGAACAAAAAATTTGCCGCTGTTCCTTAATGGTCTTTATCTTCAAATTCTCACATCCGACGAAGGTAAAAAAGCTGTTAATTGATGCTATCATAGAATTGACACTGCGAACTGCGTACTCATTTGACAGCAGGTTTTCCTTATACGCTATTGCCAGTTCTTTAGTAACCACTTGTATTCCTGCATACTTCCGGAATACATTAATGTCACGCATATATTTTTCGATGGTGTTTTCGCTTTTTTCTTCAAGTCTCAGATAGTTTCTGAATTCATCTATTTTTTCTTTGGTTATAATAAGCTCGTCCATAATGATTCCCTCCGGATTTATATATGTATAGTTTGCAACAGCAATGCTTACAGTATACTATAAATCCTTCTGAACAGAATAAATATCAACGGGCAGATTTGATATTCCGATTATTCCGTTGCAGAATAATTTACTTATATATTGTTTGATAAAGACAAGAATACAGTGCGGTATCTTTTGAGGAAAAATTAAGTTATTCTAAATATGGTTGATGAACTTCAGAATAAATTTTAACTGTTTCTGATTAAGCGATATGTCATTGATAAATACAGAAAATGCGGACATAGCACTGTCATGATCGAACATGATAGCATCGAAATACTCAAAGATAGCACGATATTTCTTAAAATGCCCCGCTTCCATGATGATTGCAGAAAAAGCTTATGAATTCGACTTGACTCATAATTCAAAAAACAAATATCAGTACAAGGCAAATGAAAATACTGTGTAAAGAAGAAAATGGATCATTTAGGCACACAAAAATGCCCCCGCCAGAGTCTGCGAAACTCTGACGGGGTTTTCTCATAAGCAGGTAACGGGAATCGAACCCGCCCACTCAGCTTGGGAAGCTGATGTACTACCTCTATACGATACCTGCGTATTAGTTTAGTTTACAATTCAAATCAAACTACCTCTACAAGCAGATTATACCACATTTGTATTAACCAGTCAAGTAAATGTGAAGTTATTTTATTATACAATAATTGTAATAAACTTTGCAGCATATAGCTCAGAGCGCGGTAACTTTTTGTTACCATGCTTTGAGCTATAATATTATTCTGCTGTCATTTTTTTCAGCTTATCGGTATATGCGCCGGCAACTCCGCTGTCTGCGGAAACGCAGAAGTCTTTTACGACCTTTGCACGTTCTTCGGAAAGGGGCAGACCACTTTCGTATGTACTTCCGTCAACAGGAGCGGTATTTCCCTCCACCATTGTTTTTGAAATAAAGTCCTTGTATTTGTCACTGTATACTATGTCAGGATAAACCTTGATAAACTTGCGTAAAATATTTTTTCCCTCATCGGTAAGCTCGGCAGAATCTCCGCCGAACAGCACGGAAGCATCCATTGCCATTTCTCCTGTATCTCTGTTTACGGTTACAGATATTCCTGCATTTTTGAAAGCATTTTCAAGTTCGCCGGTCAGGTCTTCTGTTTTTTGATAGATCTGCTCAAGTGCGGTTTCCTCCATCTCATCCACATTCGTTTCTGTTTCAGGCTCACTGTGAAGGCTTATTACCTTTGATGCCTTCTCACCTAATCCGAGAGAATAGTCATATGTTTTTTCTCCGTCGGTAAGTATAAGACCTTTGTTGTAGAATATATATACAAACTGCTTTGTGCTTACCTTATCTCCCGGCATAGGATATGAAATGGTGAAAAGACCGTCGCTTGTCAAAGAAGCTGCCGCCCCCCTTATCGAGGGTGAGAGAACCATTTCCGTCAGGATATTAATCTTTGAGATTATCAACATAAATATTTATTGCGCCTGTTCTTTGTCCTTTGTCTGCGCTCAGATTTATCTGATCAATATTGTCGATTTTTTCCGAATCGGAAGAAAGGTACCCACCGAACATATTGATATCAACATCATGCAGCATTGTCACAGATTTGCCTTTAAGCTGTTATTTCAGACTTTGCATAAATTCGGAATTTATCTTATCTTAATCCCCGATTTTTATTATAACACTTTTTTTTCATATAATCAATGGCAATACGCCGGCGAGCCGCCGGACCCTTAACGCGCCAGCGTGACGCTGGACCCTTAACGCGGGTATCGCTGCGCTTACGCTCCGCTCTGAACTCGCAGTTCAGGCTTTACTGCCCGCGTATCAAGCTTCTTGAGCAGCTCATTTTTTACCATA
>CACWRT010000108.1 GCA_902763365.1 uncultured Ruminococcus sp. | reverse complement strand
AAACAAATGTCAGCTATGAAAAATGAGATGCCAAGCTCTGAGCTCTTAGCTCTTAGCTTTGAGCTATGAACCCCGCGTATCAGGCTTTGGCAGCGGCTCTTTTTTAGTTATTTTATAGTTTGTATCGCTATAAAACCACTTTAAGCGTTTATTAAATCCGAGCCGCCATAGCTCTGAGCCCTTAGCTCTGAGCTGCGAAGCTGCTGCGAAGCCGCTCTGAGCTCAATCCCTATTCATTAAAAAAACCCCGACCGGGGAGAGAAGGTGAGGGGCGGTCGGGGTTTATTCAGAATGGTTAAGATATTAAGCTTTTGCAGCTTCTTTATCTTCCTCGAGAGCTTCTTCTGCAATCTCTGTGAGAATAGATGTGCAGTGCGGGCAGCGGGTAGCCTTGATATCGATCTCGTTGAAACAGAAGGGACATTCCTTTGTTGTAGGTTCTTCTTCCTCTTCACCCTTTTTGAGAGCCTTTGGAAGAGTCATAACCTTATTTACAGCCTTTACCATAGCAAAAATTATAATAGCCATGATAAGGAAGTTTATGATTGCGGCAGCGAATTTGCCAAAATCAATAGGACCGACATTCAGAGTACCTGTTACCTTAGTGAAGTCAAGAGCTCCTGTTTCGGGATCTTTCAGATCCATACCTGTTACAGTAGCTATGATCCAGCTGATACCCGGCATGATGACATCATCACAAAGGGATGTTACGATAGAACCGAATGCGCCGCCTATGATAACACCGACAGCAAGATCCATTACGTTTCCACGCATGACGAATTCCTTGAATTCCGTAATTAGTTTACCCATTTTATCTACCTCCGATTATAAAGTTTGTACGGACGGTCAATTCGTTTCTTTCCATCCGCCATTAATCGACAACACTATTATAACATACATTGGCAGTATAAGTAAACAAAAAATTCAAAAAAATTGTCGCTTTTTCCAAAAGGTTGTATAATTTTAACTTAGAGCGGCTTCGCAGCTCAAAGCAGCTTCGCAGCTCAAAGCATAAAGCTCAAAGCTCAAAGCATTAAGCTCAGAGTTGCTTCGGAGTTTCGGAAAAGTGAAGAAAGTCTGAGTTGTCATGCTTTGAGCTAACCGCTATCAGCTAACTGCTATATTGCTACGATCCATCCTTTTGGAGCTTCAATGCTGCCCATCTGGATGCCTGTAAGGGTATCGTAAAGCTTTTTAGTTGTGGGACCCATTTCGTCCATACCGCTGGGGAAACAAATTTCCTCGCCGTGGTCATATATTTTGCCTACAGGAGAGATAACAGCGGCAGTACCGCAAAGACCGCACTCTGCGAAGTCCTTGAGCTCGTCCTTATAAACTTCTCTTTCCTCGACCTCAAGACCAAGATACTCTTTAGCAACATACATAAGAGACCGTCTTGTGATAGAGGGGAGAATACTGTTTGATTTCGGAGTAACTATCTTATTGTCCTTTGTAACAAACAGGAAGTTAGCGCCGCCGGTTTCCTCAACCTTTGTTCTTGTCTGGGCGTCAAGGTACATATTTTCCGCAAAGCCTTCGTTATGAGCGGTAACAATTGCGTGAAGACTCATAGCGTAGTTAAGACCTGCTTTTATGTTGCCTGTACCGTGGGGAGCAGCTCTGTCAAAGTCACTGATCTTGATCGTGATTGGCTTCGCGCCGCCCTTGAAGTAGGGTCCGACAGGTGTTGTGAATACTCTGAACTGGAATTCTTCAGCAGGCTTTACGCCGATAACCGGGTTGATACCGAACATATAGGGACGAACATAAAGAGTTGCGCCTGTGCCGTAGGGCGGAACATAGTCTGCATTTGCTTTTACAGTTTCTACAACTGCTTCAACAAATTTATCTTCGGGGAAAACAGGCATTTCCATTCTTCTTGAGGAGTTTGCCAGTCTTTCAGCGTTGAGATCGGGGCGGAAAAGTACGATTTTTCCGTCAGCTGTCGTATATGCTTTCAGACCTTCAAAAATAGTCTGAGCATACTGGAGAACACAGGCACATTCGCTCATCGTGATCATATCATCCTCAATGATAGCGCCCTCGTCCCATTTTCCGTCTTTATAATTGGATACAAAACGCTTGTCTGTCTTGATATATCCGAAAGACAGGTTCTCCCAATCTATATTTTTCTTTGCCATAATCAGGACTTCCTTTCATTTTTTTTACAGTTTTATTATAGTACCTTTTATAAGATATGTCAATCTCCCCGGCGAGCCGCCGGACCCTAAACGCGGGTATCGCTCCGCCCGGCAACTTGCGGTTCATGCTGTACTGACCGCGTATCAGGCTTCTTGAGCAGCTCATTTTTTACCATTGATAATATTTTTGCCAATTATAATTTTACACTAACTTCCCGTAACGCGAAGGTCGCTTCACTACGTTCCGCTCCGGGCTCGTCGCTGCAACCTGTATTAGTCGCGGTTATTACTTCGTATATCGGCTGTTATTTTATGTTCCTCACCGTTACCTTTAAATAATTTAGTAATAATCGGTAATTCCTAACTTTTAATTAAAATTTCATTTTGTCGGAGATGTAGTCTTTGAGTTTGTCGATAGAGATTCTTTCCTGAGCCATAGTATCTCTGTCACGGACTGTAACGCAGTTGTCTTCGATACTGTCAAAGTCATAAGTGATGCAGAAAGGTGTACCGATCTCATCCTGACGGCGGTAACGCTTGCCGATAGAACCTGTATCGTCATATTCTACCATAAAGTCCTTGCTGAGCATTTCAAATACTTTTTCAGCCTGTTCGTTAAGCTTCTTGGAAAGCGGCAGAACAGCAGCCTTCACAGGAGCAAGTACAGGATGGAAACGGAGAACAATTCTTGTATCCTTTTCGTCAATTTTTTCCTCATCATAGGCTTCTGTCATAACAGCGAGGAAAAGTCTTTCAACACCCAGTGACGGCTCGATAACATATGGAATATACTTTTTATTTGTGGTGGGGTCAAAGTATTCAAGGCTCTTTCCGCTTGTATTGATATGCTGAGTAAGGTCATAGTCTGTTCTGTCAGCTATACCCCAGAGTTCGCCCCAGCCGAAGGGGAACATATACTCAAAGTCAGTAGTAGCTTTTGAATAGAATGAAAGCTCCTCGGGGTCATGGTCACGAAGTCTGAGATTTTCTTCTTTAAGACCGAGAGAATAGAGCCAGTCACGGCAGAAGCCTCTCCAGTATGCGAACCAGTCAAGGTCTGTACCCGGTTCACAGAAAAACTCAAGCTCCATCTGTTCAAACTCACGCACACGGAAAATAAACTTGCCGGGAGTGATCTCGTTTCTGAAGGATTTTCCTATCTGAGCAACGCCGAAGGGAACTTTCTTTCTTGTGGTTCTCTGGATATTGGCGAAGTTTACGAAGATGCCTTGGGCAGTTTCGGGACGGAGATAAAGAGTGTCCTTACTGTCCTCTGTGATACCCTGGAAGGTTTTGAACATAAGGTTGAACTGACGGATATCCGTAAAGTTATGCTTGCCGCATTTGGGGCAGGGGATATTCTTTTCGTTTATGTAATCCGTAAGCTGTTCGTTTGTCCAGCCGGCAACATTTGTACCGTCAAAGTCTTCTATAAGATTATCGGCTCTGTGGCGGGATTTACATTCCTTACAGTCCATAAGCGGGTCGGAAAAGCTGCCGAGATGTCCCGAAGCGATCCATGTCTGAGGATTCATAAGGATAGCGCTGTCAAGTCCTACATTGTACTTATTTTCCTGCACGAACTTTTTGAGCCATGCGTTTTTGATATTATTTTTGAGAGCGACACCCAAAGGACCGTAGTCCCATGTATTTGCAAGTCCGCCGTATATTTCCGAACCCGGATATACAAATCCGCGGTTGGTACAAAGCGCTTTTATGGTGTCCAGATTTTTTTCCGTATTTTTCATTTATATTATTCCCCTTTATAAATTTGAAGCCAGCAATTACTAATGTCTGATCACTGACCACCTATCACTAATTCTACCACGTTTCCGAGGAAACCGCAAGAGAAAAACTACAAATATTGGTTATTTATAATTTTCTGAAAAAATCAGTGTAAATTGAACCTTTTTGAAATTATTTCTCGTTAATATTTATGAGAGGTTTTTTAATGCGTAATTAATGAGTATCTGTAACAAAAGAGGGTGAAAATTCATGAAATATCTTGTGTTGATATTTAAGAATATCAAAAAATTTATTCTGTTCCATCCCGTCATGTTCATCTTTCTGATATTCGCCCAGATCGTATGCTGTATGGCTGTGTTCATAAGCTGCGGTATGGCGTACAATATGAATTATATTGAAACGGACAAGGCGGATTCGTCAATGTTTAAATTTTCTTTTGGCGGATTGAGCAAGATCGGTTATTTAACTGATAAAGATGACAGCGGAAAAATCATCAGATCATATCCCGCAGCTGCTAAGGATGCAGAACGATCAGATCATTTCATCCGCCGGCAAAGGCACCATAAGCAAAATGTCAGAGTTTAAAGCCGGGTCGGACGCATATCTCTATGAACAGTATATAAAAATGCTGCCTATACTGCTTTGCGTATTCATTATAGTTGTAACAGAGCTTATTTGCTCCGTTGCAATGAATACAAACAGTCAACTGAGAAATTACGGTATTTATTTTCTTTGCGGCTGCCGGTGGAAAGATTGTCTGAGAGTTTCCTTATCATATACTCTGATAATACTATTAGGCGGTTTTTTAATAGGTACTGCATCATTTTTTATGCTTCAAAACACGGAATATGCCGCTATATTTGAACAGCATATTGCATCAAACAATATTTACATAACATTAACAATAGCAGCGTTAATTCTGATATTATCATTGATCATCCCATTTTTGAAAATCCACAAAACTTCGCCTGTTGAAACTATAAAGGAGAGCTGAATATGATAGAGATAAAAAGCCTTACAAAAACCTATAACTATAAAAAAAGCAACTCATTCACAGCCCTGTGGGATATATCCCTGAAAATAGAGGACGGAGAACTTGTTGCTATAATCGGAAAATCGGGAGCAGGGAAATCCACACTGCTTCACATAATCGGCTGTATTGATACCTTTGAAAAAGGAGAGTACACTATTGACGATATAAATGCTCATAAGCTTTCAGACAGAAAGCTTGCAAAAATACGAAATGAAAAGATCGGTATTGTAATGCAGGATTTTGCCCTTGTAGAGGAATACACCGTTATTGAAAACGTTAAAATCCCCCTCTACTTTTCAAAGAAAAAAATAAAAAGCCCGAATAAGCTTGCCTTGGCGGCGCTTGAAAAAGTCGGCATAAAGGAGCTTGCAAAAAAGCCTGTCAAGAAGCTTTCGGGCGGTCAGAAGCAGCGTGTTGCTATTGCGCGGGCTATAGTAAACGACCCGTCCTTCATACTTGCCGACGAACCCACAGGCGCGCTTGATACAAAAACCTCGGCAGGCATAATGGAGCTTTTTAAAAGCCTTAATTCCGAGGGAAAAACTATTATCATTATAACTCACGACCCCACTGTTGCAGACCAATGCAGCCGCAAAATAGAGATCTCCGACGGAAAAATCCTTTAACAATTAGGAGTTAGGAGTGAGGAATGAGGAATTATATCGGCTCAAGCTTTATTCGCTGAATGTCTGTTTTTTCGTCACTGCCCTTACAATACTTACAGCGGCACAAAAAAGCGGCTCTGAGCGAAGATACTCTGAGCCGTGATTATTCATTATTCACTATTCATTAAATTCCGTATTTCGGGGAAGATGGAAAGGCTTCTTTTGAGGATGCCGTTCATGTATGCTATGGCAGTACCGTAGTTTGTGATGGGGACGCCCTCGTCCCGGGCGCATTTCAGCCGGTACTGCATTTCTCTTTCGCTGAGCATACATCCGCCGCAGTGGATGATCATTTTGTAGCCGGTCAGCTTATCGGCAAATCCCGTTCCGCTTGTCCATTCGTATTCCAGATCGGAAAGCCCCGTGTATTTTTGAATAAGCCTTGGCAGCTTTACGGTTCCGATATCTCCGCACTGACGATGATGAGTACAGCCCTCGGAAATAAGGATCTTATCGCCGCTTTTAAGCGTATCGAGAGCCTTTACGCCCTCTACCGCAAGTCTCAGATTGCCTTTGTAGTTTGCAAAGAGAATAGAAAATGATGTAAGAATAATATCGTCGGGGGTGTCCTTACTGACCCTTGCAAAAGCCTGACTGTCGGTTATAACGACAGCGGGCTTTTTTGCCAGTGAGCTTAATGTCTGCGGCAGTTCCTCAGGCTGAGTTACAACAGCTGTGCAGTGATGATCAAGCAGATCACGTATTGTCTGCTGCTGCGGAAGTATCAGCCTGCCCTTGGGGGCAGATTCGTCGATCGGCACCACAAGCACAGCTATGTCCTCTTTTTTCAGCATATGGGAAACTATGGTTTTGGTACTTTCGGGCTTTTTTGACAGGGCTGCAATTTTTTCTTTCAGCTCATTAATGTTTTCCCCTGTTTTTGCGCTTACAACGATCTCGCTGTCGCTTTGCGCGGATACAGCGGCAATATCGCTTTTATTGTAGGCAATAATATAGGGGATGTTTTTATCTTTGAAACGCTCCGTCAGCTCCTTATCCTCATGGGACAAGCCAATATCTGCCGCAACCACAAGCACGGCAATATCGGTTTTGTTAAGAACCTGATAGCTTTTTCTGACACGGAGTCTGCCAAGCTCGCCTTCGTCGTCAATTCCGGGAGTGTCGATTATGACTACAGGTCCCAGGGGGAGAAGCTCCATTGCCTTTGTAACAGGGTCGGTCGTTGTGCCGAGAGTATCGGAAACTATAGCAAGCTCCTGACCTGTTACGGCATTGACAACGCTGGATTTTCCTGCATTGCGTTTGCCGAAAAAAGCAATATGCAGTCTGTCGGCAGAGGGGGTATTATTAAGGCTCATTTTTAACTCTCCTTCTATTGTACAAAAATAATGTTATTACAGTCATAACCTTTTATCAGAGAATCGTGGGTCAAAAATTTCATGTTTTCCGATATTGCCTGACATAAAAGCATTTTATCGAACGGGTCTTTGTGAGAGGGCTCATTTTCAGGACGGCGTAATTCCGATAAATGATATATGCTTCTGTCATTTAATTCAAGTAATTTATAGCCGGATCTGATACTGTAATCACAGATCTTCTGTGCTGTAAATGGCAATGAAACGGGATTTTTAAGTCTTTTTATTTCTATTTCCCAAAGTGAAATTACGCTGAAATATATCGAATTGTCATTATCTGAAATGATTCTTCGCGCTTTTTCCGGCAATTTTTCGCTGCCTGCTAAAGCCCAGAGAAGTATATGAGTGTCAAACAGAATGTCCATTATTCTTCACCTTCTCCGAAAAGAGACGCAACATAATTATCAAGCTCATCAAAGTCCCGGTCAAATTTTTCCGGAAGAATGAGTTCACCTGAAGCTATTCCTATTTTGTTCTTATTGGTATTTTCGGGAATAAGCGTTAATTGAGCCACACGCTTCCCGTTTCTCGCAAGATAGATAACGTCTTCTTCTTTTGTTTCTAAAAGCCTTATCAGCCTTGAAAGATCGGATTTTGCTTCAAACATATTTACCTGCGTCATTGTAAAGCATCTCCTTTAAAGTATTATATACTTAGCTAACTTAGCTAAGTATATAATAACAGTATTCGGATAAAATGTCAATGGATTTTTACTAATTACGTTTACTACAAATCAGAATCTGAAATCTCTCTTGCCCTCATTAACAATTTCATCGAGATAGTTAATTGCGCGCTGACGGCGTTTCGGGTCGGGAACGTTCTGTATCTCACGTCTGATAAGCTCTTCGCCTATTTTCTTTGTTTCAGGGCTTGCATAGTCGGTGAGGAACTCCTGCAAGGTCATAAGCGCATTGGGATGACAGCAGTTCTGTATCTGTCCCACCTTACACAGCGCCATGAAGCGGTCGCCTGTTCTGCCTTCACGATAGCAGGCTGTGCAGAATGAGGGAATATAACCCTTTTCCATAAGCCAGCGTACTACCTCGTCAAGACTTCTCTGGTCGGATACGTCAAACTGCTCCGTATCGTGAGGTCTTTCCTCGGCAGAATAGCCTGCATAGCCGCCGACAGATGTTCTTGAGCCGCCCGATATCTGAGAAATACCGAGTCCCATAACCTTGTCACGACAGGCTTCGCTTTCTCTTGTGGAGATTATCATGCCTGTGTAGGGAACGGCAATTCTGATACAGGCAATTATTTTTGCAAACGTATCATCATCTATTCCGTTGTCAAATACATCGGGGTCGATGTCAGCAGCGCGTTTTATTCTGGGTACGCTTATTGTGTGAGGACCTACTCCGTGAACAGCTTCAAGGTGTTCTGCGTGCATGAGTATTCCCGCAAACTCATAGCGGTACATTTCAAGACCGAACAAAACGCCCAGTCCAACGTCATCAATGCCGCCTTCCATTGCTCTGTCCATTGCTTCTGTATGGTAGTCATAATTGTGCTTGGGTCCTGCCGGATGAAGCTTTTCGTAGCTTTCCTTGTGGTAGGTTTCCTGGAAAAGAATGTATGTGCCGATACCTGCGTCGCGGAGCTTTTTGTAGTTTTCAACGGTGGTTGCGGCAATATTTACGTTTACACGGCGGATAGCCCCGTTTTTGTGCTTTATGCTGTAAATAGTCTTGATACATTCAAGAATGTATTCTATGGGATTGTTCACAGGGTCTTCTCCGCTTTCAATAGCAAGACGCTTGTGTCCCATATCCTGAAGCGCGATAACCTCGTTTCTGACTTCTTCCTGAGTAAGCTTCTTTCTGGGAATTTCCTTGTTCTGGTAGTGGTAGGGACAGTACACGCACTTGTTTACGCAGTAGTTTGACAGATACAGCGGCGCAAACATTACTATGCGGTTGCCGTAAAAAGCTTCCTTTATCTCTCTTGCAAGCTGATACATTTTTTCGGTCATATCGGGCAGCTCACAGGCAAGCAGTACACTTGCTTCACGGTGAGTAAGTCCCGCACATTCAACACCTCTGCCTGTTTTTCTGGGTCTTGCTTTTTCAAGTATCTGCTCGATAAGCTTTCTGTTATTCTTGTTGGCGTCTGCGTACGCAAGCGTTTCAAGTATCTCTTCATGGTTTATAAACTCCTCTGCCTTGAGGGATTTCGGATCATATGTCATTTTAATTCTTCTTTCTGTTTATTTTTGGTTTACAAGCGGAAGGCTTCGCAGCTTAAAGCTCAAAGCATTAAGCTCAAAGCTTAGCGGCTCAGATTTTTTCGCTTAAGCTATTTTTCATGTCGTTATAAGTTTCATCAAAGTCATCCTTGAGGATGACGGCTTTAAGCAATGCACACCTCTACTCTGTATAGGCTCCACACTCCAATGGCCCAACGGGCTTTTGGAGTGTCGCTTAATCAGTCAGCTTCTCCGCAGTCGCTATGCTTTGAACTGATTGCTTTGAGCTGCGAAGCCGCTTTGAGCTTTGAAAATGATCTCCCCGGGAAGTTACTACGTTATAGCCTATGGACTTCATGCGGGTTTGCAGGCAGTAACGGCACTCCGCTGCTTCATCTCCTGTACAGATCTTATTGTCGTACAGCATATATTTTTTTCTCACGGAAACGGGGGAGAGATTCGGCATTACTACATTTGCGCCGGCAAGTATGCCCTTTTCACGTCCCAGAGGATGTATTGTGCCCAGCGCAGTCGTTGACGGCAAAAGAACATCCGGCAGAGTAAGCCTGATAAGTCCCAACATGAAAAGAGTCAGCTCCATCGTACCGCTTTTTTCATTCCGGAAAGGTGTGTCATGATGCGCGATAAACGGACCTATACCTACCATCTGCGGATCCAGCTCTTTAAGGAAAATAAGCTCCTGCGCCAGATCGTCAGCAGTCTGATACGGTGATCCGACCATAAAGCCGCACCCCACCTGATAGCCGATAGCTTTCAGATCATACAGACAGTTAACTCTGCGCTGCCATGAAAGCTCAGGCGGATGAAGCTTTGAATAGTGCGCGGGGTTTGCCGTTTCATGACGCAGCAGGTATCGGTCAGCGCCTGCGTCAAAAAAAGCTTTGTAGCTTTCATGCTCTTTTTCACCAAGTGACAGGGTCAGCGCACAATCGGGATAATCACTCTTTATTGTGCGGATAATGTCGGTCATTCTTTCATCGGTGAAATATGGATCTTCTCCGCCCTGTAATACAAAGGTGCGGAAACCAAGCTCATAACCTTCTTTACAGCAGAGCAGGATATCATCCTTTGTCAGGCGGTAACGCTGAGCATTTTTGTTGCCGCATCTGATGCCGCAGTACAGGCAATCGTTTTTACAGTAGTTTGTAAATTCGATAAGCCCCCGGATATAAACATCCTTGCCGTAAAAACGGTGTCTTGTATTCCTTGCCTTCTCAAATAAATATCCGGAAAGATCACTGTCAAAGCCTGATATAAGCTTTTTGTATTCCTCTTTTGAAAGTACATGATCTTTTTCCAGTTTATCAATAAGCTTATACATTTGAACAGACAGCCTTTGAGCTGATACCGTCAAGCATACCTATTTTGCCTGCCAAAGTGTTGATAATATCGGTAGGCGCATCAAGAGCTATGCTGATAATATTGATTTTTTTCTGACGATAGGGAAGACCCATTCTGCCGATGATGTATTCACTGTACTCGTGAAGAAGCTCGTTAAGCTTGTCGGTAGATTCGGGATTTTCAACGATGATACTGATGATAGAAACATGATTTTCCATTTTGTCATTACTCCTTTTTGCCATACAAAAGAAAAAGCACCCGAAAAGGTGCAGGACACAGCCGCTCCATCAAAAATGAAGCGCACAAGTTATACATTACACCTTTCCCACAGGACGAACCTTTTGTATCAGCCGTAAATTTTCTTAATTATAGTTTTGAGCAAGCTTTAACGCTCACTTTTCAACCTTATGTTATTATTTTAACACAATCATTTTACTTTTTCAACAGTTTTTTTACCTCTGACCGACAGCACTCGTAAGGGGGAGTTCTGTTTTAAATGCAGGGCTCCTCGCCCTGCACCTCGCAAGGGGCTCGAGCCCCTTGACCCGCAAAATTATATCATTTTTTGATATCCCGAACTTTAATGCCGCCGGAAGCGATAGTGTGAAATTATAATTGGGAAAAATATTATTCAATGAAAAAACGCCAAAAAACCTGATACGAGAGCTTCACAGCTCATTTTTCATAGCTGACATTTGTTTTATTTGTCATTGAGCCGCTTAAACTGCCTGATACGCAGGCTTCGCAGCTCAGATTTAATGATGCTTCAAGAAGCCTGATACGCGGGCAGTAAAGCCTGAACTGCGAGTTCAGAGCGGAGCGTAAGCGCAGCGATACCCGCGTTTAGGGTCCGGCGGCTCGCCGGCCGGCGCTGGGCGGGTTGACCTGAGAGAAAAAATGATATATACTAAAGGTATGAAAAGCAATATGAGAAAAAATACGTGTTGTATATGAGGAGTAATAAAAATGAAATTATTTGAAAAGACGATCAGAAGTGAAGATATATTCAAAGGAAAGATAATCAATGTCAAGCTTGACGAAGTGGAGCTTGAAAACGGAGAAAAAGCCATGAGAGAGATAGTAGCTCATCCCGGAGGAGTATGCGTTGCTGCTCTTGACGAAAACAATGAACTTTTCTTTGTAAGGCAGTTCAGATATCCGTATAAGGAAGTGACTCTTGAGCTTCCTGCGGGAAAGCTTGAGAAGGGACAGGATCCCCTCGAAAACGGCAAGCGTGAGCTGCTTGAAGAAACGGGAACGATCGGCAAAGGATATATGACTCTCGGAAAGCTCTATCCGAGTCCCGGATACTGCGGAGAGATAATCCATCTGTATTTTTGCAGAGTGGATCACTACGAAAAACAGCAGCTTGACGAGGACGAATTCCTGAATGTTGAAAAGATCCCGCTTGACAGGGCAGTAGAAATGGTACTCAATAATGAGATCCCCGATTCCAAAACTCAGGTGGCAGTGCTTAAAACTGCTGCGCTCATAAATAAAGGAATACTGTAATATATTACGGACGGAAAGTGAAAATATGATAAATCCAATTTTGATAGTTATAGCAGCCGCGCTGTTTTTATCGGCGGCAGTCATAACATTTATCAACAGACCAAGATTTCCGCTTACGGCGGCAACCATGCTTGCTATACTGATATTTTTTCTGTTTGTGACTTTCAGTATAGATCAGGCATTGATGGATATGGCTGACGCAGAAGGAATAAGCCGGTTTGTACGGTTTGCTGTAATGAGCGACAGACCAACATATGAGTTTCTTGAAGGTTCATTTACGATTTTCTCATGTATAGATATAGGATTGTTCGTAGGTTCTCTTGTTTCTATGTTCATAGAAACTCTGTCTATCCTTCATAAAAATTCAAAGATCTGATATAATGAGGAAGCTTTATGAAAAATATCGGAATATATATCCATATACCGTTTTGTGAGAGAAAATGTCCATACTGTGATTTCTATTCCCGCAAGGGAACAGATGATATGTACCGCAGATATACCGATACAATGACGGAGAAGATAGCCTCATCTCCTTATAAACATCTGTATCATGCAGATACCCTTTATTTCGGAGGAGGAACTCCGGGGCTTTTAGGAGCTGAAAATATCGGAAGGATCGTAGATTCTGTAAGAGAAAGCTTTTCTCTTGATACCGATTCAAGCGAGGTAACTGTTGAAGTTAATCCGCAGGGTGAAAGCCTTGATTTATATGCTTTGCGGAAAACCGGCGCAAATCGTTTGTCGGTGGGACTCCAGTCTGCCGCAGACAGCGAGCTTGAATTCCTGGGAAGAAAACACAGCAGTAATGATGCAAGAAACTGCGTATTAAATGCAAGGAAGGCAGGGTTTGAAAATATCTCCCTTGACCTTATGATCGCATTGCCGGGGCAGACAAGGGAAAGCCTGAAAAAATCTGTAGACTTCTGTACTCAGCTGAATGTGGAGCATTTGTCGGCATATATTCTTAAAATCGAAGAGGGAACTCTGTTCTACAGAAGAAAAGACAGCCTTGAGCTGCCTGATGAGGACGAAACAGCGGATATGTATGAGTGCCTTTGCGGTCTGATGAAGGAGAACGGATACGAACATTATGAAATATCCAACTTCAGCAGAAAAGGCTTTGAGGGAAAGCATAATCTCAGATACTGGCATGATGAAGAATACATAGGCTTCGGTCCGTCGGCACATTCGTTTGTTGACGGAAAAAGATTTTACTGTCCCCGATCAATGAAGAGTTTTGAAAATGATGAAATTATTGCGGACGGCTCGGGCGGAGATGAGGAAGAATATATAATGCTCGGTCTGCGTCTTGCGCAGGGCATAGGGGCGGAAGGATTCACAAAAAGATTCGGTCACGGACTGCCGGAAAAATACCTGAAAAGATGCAAAAATCTGGAGAAAGCAGGTTATGTAAAAATACTCGGTGACGGAGGTTTTGCGCTCACCGAAAAAGGTTTTCTGGTGTCAAATGCTATTATAGCGCATATAACAGAATGATCCTCAATATTTAAGGAAAAGGAAGATAGATATGTCATTCAAAAAAAGAAATTACGTAGTAGCGGAGGTTTCAAGAAAAGCCGAGAAAACCCTGTTTCTGGGACATCCGTGGATATATGACGCAGAGGTCATGTCCCTTGACGGCAGCG
The DNA here is from genome assembly GCA_902763365.1 of uncultured Ruminococcus sp. Classification (GTDB taxonomy): domain Bacteria; phylum Bacillota; class Clostridia; order Oscillospirales; family Acutalibacteraceae; genus UBA1213. The sequence continues at coordinate 5,400 of CACWRT010000108.1, read as the reverse complement.
TAGAGGACGGAGATCTTGTTGATGTTGTAAACGGCAAGGGAAGATTTATCGGAACAGGGTTCTATAACAGTCATTCAAAAATCAGGATAAGACTGATATCACGAAATGCCAACGATAAATTTGACGCTGCATTTTTTGAGAGAAGAGTACGCTATGCCTGGGAGTACAGAAAAACCGTAATGGGAAATGATCTGGACTGCTGCCGGATCATTTTCGGGGAAGCAGATACTTTTCCGGGACTTACGGTGGACAAGTTCCATGATATTTTAGTGGTACAGACGCTGTCGCTGGGTATTGAGCTGAGAAAGCATATTATTTTTCCGCTGCTGATAAAAGTGCTTGCCGAAGACGGATTTGAGATAAGAGGAATATTTGAAAGAAATGACGTTAAGGTCAGAGAGCTTGAGGGCATGGAGCAGGGTAAAGGCTTCTACCCGCAAAGCGGACTTCCCGTACCCGAAAGCACAGAGGTTGTAATTGAAGAAAACGGCATAAAATATAATGTAGATTTTGAAAACGGTCAGAAAACAGGATTTTTCCTTGATCAGAAATATAACAGACTTGCTCTTTCTAAGATCGCAAAGGGAAGGAAGGTGCTTGACTGCTTTACACATACAGGTTCTTTTGCCCTCAATGCCGCAAAAGGCGGCGCTGAAAAAGTATGCGCAGTGGATATTTCTCAGGATGCAGTTGATATGGCAAGAAAGAACGCAGAAATGAACGGTCTTGATAAAAATATGGACTTTGTATGCGAAAATGTATTTGACCTTCTTTCGGGCATGACGGGCAAAGAAGGATATGACCTTATCATACTTGACCCGCCTGCTTTTACTAAATCAAGAGCAACCGTTCAAAGCGCAGTAAGAGGTTATAAAGAGATTAATCTCCGCGCAATGAAGCTTTTGCCCCCCGGAGGTTATCTTGCTACCTGTTCGTGCTCACATTTTATGACAGAGCAGCTTTTTGAACAGATGCTTCGTGATGCTGCGCAGGATGCCCATGTTCAGCTCAGAAGAATAGAATACCGTCAGCAGTCTCCTGACCACCCCGTTTTATATAATGTACCCGAGACTGAATATCTTAAATTCTATCTGTTCCAGATAGTAAGGTGATAGTGAATAATGTATAGTGAAGTGTACCCTATTCTTTGGATAACTTTGAAAAGCAGAGACCGTTACCGTTGGCTTCCCCAAAGGGGCAATGCTGTCTTAACGAAAAAAACTATCTGTTGATAAATAATTTCATTTTCTGCATTTCAAATTATAAAAATCATAAACTCCTGACCGGCGGCATACATTAAGTATGACCGCTGAATTTTTTGGGGTGATGAGATGCTTTACAGAGGTTTAAGGAAAACCGTGTCGTTTATACTTGTATTTTCAGTAACGGTTTTTTTGTGCGGCTGTTCGGAAGAAAAGGCGGAAAAAACAGCGGAAACGGGAGAAGTTCTGTATTTGCCTATAATAATGTATCACGGACTGACTGAAAGTGAAAAACTGAGGAACCAATATATGATACCGCCGTCATTGTTTGAAGAGGATCTGAGATATCTTCATGAAGAAGGGTATACAACCATTTTTATAAGCGAACTTATAGCTCATTTTGAAAAGGGAGAAAAGCTGCCCGAGAAGCCTGTGATACTGACATTTGACGACGGTTATCTGAATAACTACACCTATGCTTTTCCGCTTCTTCAGAAATACCGCTGCAAGGCAGTGATCTCTCCGATCGGAAAAGCAGCGGATGAAGCAGAAAATGAAAAGTACCGCAGTCCCAAATGGTCACAGTGTAAATGGAGCGAACTGAGGGCTATGTATTTTTCGGGGCTTGTGGAGATAGAAAACCATACCTACGCTCTGCATAAGAATAATTCCGAAATACACGGCGCAGCAAAAATCCGGGACGAAAGTGATGAGGAATATGAAAGACGTCTGAAAGAAGATCTGATAGAAAGCAATAACAGAATAACAAAGCTTATCGGCAGAAAACCTTGCGCATTCGTTTATCCTTTCGGCGCAAAAAGCGAGGAGACAGAAAAAATAGTGAGATCACTGGGATTCAAAGCTATCCTTGACTGCGAAAATAAAATGAATGTTCTGACCTCATCGGAGGATCTGTTTAGTCTGCATCGTTTCATCCGACCCGATACAAAAAGCCTGAAAGAGATACTCGGATAAACTGATCAATATTTTACGGAGGAATCACTATGCCTGTTATTTATCTTAGCCCGTCAACACAAGAATACAATCCCTATGTAAACGGAGGAAATGAAGAGTATTATATGAACCTTGTGGCAGATGCAATGGAACCGTATCTGACAGCGTCGGGGATTGAGTACGTTCGCAATGACCCGTCAAAGACTGTGGGGAATTCTGTAAGGCAGTCCAACGCAGGAAATTTTGACTTTCACCTTGCTATCCATTCCAATGCCTCCGCAGGAGATAATGCCGGCAGAAACAGGGGAGTACAGGTGTATTATTATGCCAATTCACAGGCAAGCGAAAGGGCGGCGGAACTGTTTGCGGAAAACTACAGAAATATATATCCCGAACCCGACCTTGTAAAAACTGTTCCCACAACATCATTGTATGAACTGATAAGAACAAAAGCGCCTGCCATTCTTATAGAAACCGCATATCATGACAACGAAGATGATGCAATGTGGATCAGAGAAAATATAGGTGAGATAGCGGAAAATCTTTCAATGTCAACGGCTCAGTTTCTGAATGTTCCTTTTCGTCAGCCTCAGCAGATGAGGATGGGAAGGGTGGTTACCCGTGAAAGTCCGCTGAACCTCAGACAAGCGCCGTCAGTGGATTCGGAAATTCTGGCAAGGATACCCGGAGGAACATCAATTCCTATCGGAGGTTCTGTAAACGGCTGGTATCTGACAAGATATAATGGTATTCAGGGTTATGTGTCTGCGGAATATATAGAGATAGAAAATGAATGATTATTGCCCCCCCGATATATTAATTTGTAAATTCTCAAAGTAAACTTTAAAAAAGACTTGCAATTTGTAAAATAGTGTGCTATAATTCTAATGTTACTCAAGGTTCTGATGAAAGAGGTGACTCAGATGAGAGAAGGTATACATCCTAAGTACCAGCAGACTACTATAAAATGTGCCTGCGGTAATGTTATCGAGACAGGTTCAACAAAAAGTGATATCCGTGTTGAAATTTGCTCCAAGTGCCATCCGTTCTTCACAGGAAGACAGAAACTTGTTGATACCGGCGGACGCGCTGACAGATTCAATAAGCGTTACGGCATTACACAGAAATAATTTTAACAATGCACTTACGGCGGCACATATTGTTTATGTGCCGTCTTTTTCTACCCGAAAGGAACAAAGCTATGGAAAAATCATACAAAACCGCCGCCAAAGAGGCACAGGATGAGTTTGTGGAACAAAGATCACGTTTTATCGGCTATGTGCGTCCCGTCAAAACCGAGAAAGAGGCGCTTGCCTTTATTGAAGAGAAGAAAAAACAGCACTGGGACGCAAAGCATAATGTTTATGCCTACATTATCCGTGAAGAGGGCATACAGCGTTACAGCGACGACGGAGAACCTCACGGTACAGCCGGAGTGCCGGTTCTTGATGTGCTTGTGAAAACCGGGGTTACTGATGTTGCTGTGGTGGTGACAAGATATTTCGGCGGGATCCTTTTAGGCGCGGGCGGACTTGTACGCGCATATACAAGGGGCGCAAAGATCGCGCTTGAGGCAGGCGGTATAATCACAATGGAAAGCTGCAATATCTGTAAGCTGTCCTGCGATTATAACAGGTACGGGAAAATAAGCGGTCTTATTCCATCAAACAGCGGTGTGATTGATGATACTGATTTCGGCGGAGATGTTACTATAACATTTCATATCTCTCCGCGGAATTATGAAAGATTTCAGAAACAGCTTGCCGATGTTACCTGCGGAAACGTTGAATCGGAAGTTACAGGTGAAGATTTTTTTGAGATGAAGGAGGTATGATAGTGGATATATCATTCGGGACAAATGAAGGAAGATTCAATTATCGTGTCTGCGCTGTGATAATACATGATAATAAGCTCCTTGTTATGAGAGATAATGATGTTTCTCATTATTACCTTCCGGGAGGCAGAGTCAGACTTCATGAAACTGCCGAAAAAGCATTGCTTCGCGAACTCAGTGAAGAGCTTTGTATCAGAGCGGAGATAGGCCGCCCGTTATGGCTTGCGCAAAGCTTTTTTACGCTCGACGGGACGGAAGAAAGGTTTCATGAGATGGCATTATATTTCCTTGTGAACGCTGACGAGAGTGAAATTCTTTCAAAAGGAGAGAATTTTGTCATAGAGGAAAACGGAGTTTTTCACCGGTTTGAATGGGTTGAATTTGCAAAGCTGAAGGATATGTATTTTTATCCTCTGTTTTTGAAGGAAGCAATATACAAAATACCGGAGCAGTTAACGATACTTGAAGAATTTGAATAAGCATATGAAGGGATAATATGAAAACGATCGAAATAAGAAAATGCAGAAAAAATGAAATAGACATTACAGCGGATCTTTATATCAGAACAGTGGATGAAATGATCGGAACAGGTACTAATTATCCGAAATGGCGCAGAGATTACCCGGATCGTCAGAGTGTAGTTTCTGCGTTTGAAAGCGGAAGTCAATATATATGCTTAGCTGACGGAGTTATTGCAGGCGCTTTTGTGCTGAATGAGGACCCGGCAGGGGCTTATGAAAAGGGAGATTGGGAAAAAACACTCTCCAGAGGAGAATACCTTATAATACATACTCTTGCAGTAAGCAGCAGCTTCCGAGGTATGGGGATAGGCGCAGGTATGACAGAGTTCTGTATAGAAACGGCTGAATCTGGAGGATATAAGGCGGTCAGACTTGATATAGTTCCCGAAAATCTTCCTGCCGAAAAGCTTTACAGGAAAATGGGATTTAAATTTGCGGGACAGAAGGATCTTGAAAGAGGCATAGATGATATACCTGAATTTAAGCTGTTTGAGTATAATTTACCGGGCGATAATGATTTAAGTGTTGATACGCGGACTTCTCAGCTCAGAGTTAGTGAACAATGAATAGTGAATAATGAATAGTGAATAATGAATAATAAACTGTACCCAAAGAAATGGACACGCAATCTTTAGGCAACTCGTGTAACGTCCCTGAAAAGTGGACAGATGAAATATCAAAACCCACTTATTCGGACAGAATAGTAAAGGGTTTATCGCATTAGTTTCCGGGAAGACAGCGCGGAATGAATTTGCGAATAATGCTCGTAACCCAAACTTGGCTTCCCCTCCGGGGCAATGCTGTCAACCTAAGAGTTTATGATAATTTTTTGTTCATTGGATACTTGGAATGAGCGTGTCGAATCTTTCGTTCATTACATCTGCCCCGG
>CACWRT010000107.1:9782-13727 GCA_902763365.1 uncultured Ruminococcus sp. | reverse complement strand
CCTATGCTTTTGGTTTATATCATTATTATAGCATAGTCATAAACGATTATATTTCATTATTCTAATATAGAATTATTTTTTGATTAAATCAGTGTTACCTTAAAAAAAAAGGCAGAAATCAGATACATATCCTTGAGGACGCTTAATCAGGCGAAAAAGAATCTGAATATCAGGTCAATAAAAACCAGAGAGGGTTGGCAATGGCATTTGCCAGAGTAAGGTTGCAAGAATGCATCTGTACAAACTCTGCAACCTTGCAAGGTTGCAGGCTCTCCGTAAATGCAATCTTGCAACCTTGAATAAAAATCCGAATTAGCCTATTCAGTTTAATAAACATTTTACACTTTCTTCTTCTGACGGTATATTCAGAAATTGCTTAAAACAACGGAAGCCCGAAATTTGAAGATGAATTTTTTACAAAAGCCATTTCTGCCCTACTTCGTAAAAATCGAAAAAGCATCAGAACAGTATAACAAGAATTTCAGAATTTTTTATTTATAGTGAGCGAAGCGATTTCAGGATTTTGCAGAATGGCAAAATCGAAAAAAGGGTGTGGGGATTTCACCAACAAGCTGATTTGTACGGTATCAGGGCGTACAAAATCTCTGCTTGCGTACTCCCGAGAAATTCATTTTAGCGATGTATATATTCATCACAAAGATTACAGCTTTTTGAAAAGCAAATAAAGGAGTTGATCAGCAAATGCAAAAAACAAAACTATCAAGAGTTGAAGTAAGAATGACACCGGAAGAAAAAGAAAAACTGAAACGCAAAGCCGATGAAGCACACATGACAGTTTCAAAATATATTATCCATCTCTCTCAAACAAAAAGAGTGATCCTGAAAGATGATATTGCAAAGCTGACTGTCGAAATATCGAGGATAGGAAGAAACATAAATGATATTGCATACATCGGGAACTATCAGAAGTTTATTAACAGAACACAGCTAAAAGTTGTATCGGAATATCTGAGCGAAGTTGCGGAGTTACAGAAAAAAATCCTTTCTGCTATGTTCAGTGACGAGGATCATACACTTATTACGCTTGAAAAGAAAATCGAACGATTAACAAAAAGCGTTGACAGCATTGGCGGTAGAAAAAACTGATTTAATAAGCAAGACAAAATTCAGGCGATAACATTTTCTTTCCTGTTTGAAAAAATGTTTACACATCAAAATTCAGGCAATAATATAATCAGAAGGAGCTGATACATTGGAAATATATAACAAAGAAAAAGACAATTACATCTCCGTATGGATGACAAGAGAAGAACAGCAGCTTTTTGACCGTCAGGAATTGACCGATCTGCTGCTTTCTACTGTCAGAAACAAAAAATGCAAAGTCGTCTATTTCCTGTCCGGCAAAGGAGACTTATACACCAATACCGAAAATTTGCTTGTGAGAAATTTAGGGTGTGCTTAACGGCACATCCTTTTTTCTGCAAAGCTCTCTTTACAAATACAAGAATGTATGTTACAATGTTGATAGTAAAATGCTAATTATTTATTGCAACATTGGTAGAAAGGAGACAGAAATGGACGAAAAATTACGAATAGCCGGATATTGCCGTATTTCCGTAGATGAAGAACTCGACAAGGACAATACATCTATCGAAAATCAGAAGGCAATCATAGCCGACTATGTGACCAGAATGTTCCCCGAAGCGCAGCTTGATTTTTATGAAGATCGTGACCGTTCGGGATATACATTTGAACAGCGAGAGAATTATCAGATACTGCGAAAAAAGATGTTTCGCAGGGAATATGATATTATGATCGTCAAGGACTTTTCGAGATTTTCCCGCCGTACAAGCAGGGGACTTGTAGAGCTGGAGGACTTGCGTGATGTGGGTATGCGTATTATTTCAATCGGTGACGGTATCGACTATCCGACCTCTGACGACTGGACAGCGATACAATTCCGCTTTCTGATAAACGAAATGCCTGTCACAGACACATCAAAGAAGGTCAAGGCAGTCATCAAGCACCGTCAGGAAGAAGGAAAATGGATATGTGCCGTACCCTACGGCTACATTATGACCAACACAAAGTCGATGAAGTTTGTTGTCGATGAGCCTGCCGCCGAGATCGTCAGGAAGATATTTCAGCTATATGCCGATGGATGGGGCTATAAGAAAATAGCAAACTACCTGACCGACAATCATATTCCCACGCCAAGAAAAACGGAAGAAATGCGGAAGGAAGCCGATGGCGAGGAATTTGTAGTCAGGTCAAAAAAGGATTGGAGCATTGTTACGATCAGCACCATTCTGACGAATGACTTTTATATCGGAACACTAAGGCAAAGAAAATACCGCCGCAAGAAGATAAACGGCGGTGATATGAAGCTACAGGAAACAGACCATATTGTCATGACCAACAATCACGAGCCAATTGTTGACTTCAAGCTGTTTTCGGTCGTGCAGGAGCAAATGAAAGTGCGTTCCAATTCTAATTATCGCGGAGTAAAGAAGTACGACAATATATATACGGGTCATTTATTCTGCGGTGACTGCGGTAGTCCGATGTTTTCATTGAGCCGCTCTGATCTGGCACCTGCCTATACTTGCGGAACTTATCACAAGAGAGGTCTGAAAGGCTGCACTTCCCATCATACAAGAGTTGATATGCTTGACAGGCTGCTGAAAGAATTTGTACAGAAGGTAAAGGACAATTCCGAAGAAATGCTTGAACAGCTTCAATCATCTATCGACAAGGAGCAGAAGGAAACTTCCTCAAGTAAAAATGTGGTAGAAGTTCTTTTGCAGAGGATCGAGGATACCAAAACGGAAATCAAGCTGCTCAACCGTCAGCGTATCAATGATATTAAAAAGCACCCTGACAGAGAAGATATGTTTGCCGAAATATACGATGAACAAATTGACGATCTGACTATGCAGATAGAGGGATTTAAAAAGCAGATACAGATATCTACTGACAAGCACAATGCGATCATACAAATGAACCGTACAGCTAAAACGGTCATTGAGGTATTCGATGCGATAATAAATAAAAAATCTCTGACAAAGGTTGATGTTGATTTTATCATTGACAGGATTGATGTTTACACCGACCATATCGACATCAGACTGAAATCTGATATTGATGCACTCCTGAGAACAGGTGTTCCGGAGGAATTGCAGGTTCAGCAGGAGGTAGCCGCCGTAAATTTTAATTCAGGCACTAAGAAATCCGAAATACTCACACCATTCGCCCGGGTTCGCACAAGCAAGGGCGAAATTCTTAGTGTCAATATTATCAGTGAGGGCGACCCTCTTGAGATATATACAGATTCCGGCGGTGAAGTAATATTCAAAAAATACTCACCGCTTGGTGAAATGACAACCTTTGCAGAACAGTATGCGGAGGTTCTGAACCGTATAAGCAAATACCCCGTAGTTATCACAGACAGGGATCAGGTTGTAGCAGTGTCGGGAATATCAAAAAAGGAATTTTGCCGCCGTCCCGTTTCTCATTCACTGGAACAGCTTATGGAACAGAGATCTTCATATACAGCTGACAAAAATAACATTGGAAGATTTACGGCAATCGAAGGTATAGACCGTCCCGCTGCTGTTGCCTATCCTATTCTTTCCGCAGGTGATATTACAGGTTCTGTAGTAATGCTTTCGGGTGACCGCCCTGCAATCCCCAGCGATTCGGACTGTAAGCTTGCTCAGGCTGCTGCGGCTTTTTTAGGAAAACAAAATGAGGATTAATTTATAAGACCGCCGAAAAAAACTCGGCGGTCGATACTGTTCTATTGGTTATCAGCATAGTTCTATTAACGCTCAGACCCTCTCAGGGTTCGAGTCCCATCAAGATTTCAACATAAAAAAGAAGCCTGACTTTCATCAGACTTCCCCTTCTTTTTCCGTGGACCAACAGGGACGCAAAGGCTCACGCCTTTGCACGCCTCGGGCTTACGCCCTCGCCGATCTTCGC